>JBJTBH010000092.1:0-7407 GCA_046091285.1 Cyanobacteriota bacterium
ACGCTATCCCCTGCAACTTTCTATCTGACCGTAGAAGATGCCACCAGCAAGATCAATCAAATTCCCATCGTCACACCGACGGCTATTTTGCCCAAAGGCATCCAGGTCGATGCCGCAGCGTACAACAGCTCAAGGCTATTCCTCGCCCTCAACACATCATCAAACTATAGCCTGGGCATCAATATACTAGGCAGCAAAGCCCATGAGCTTTCAATCAATGAATTAGAACTTCTATTTCCACGTCAGGAAATCTGGTTCGACGCAGACGAGCTCGATCAGATCGGTGCTCTTAAAAACTTCGACATCAGTCAAGATGCCAACAATCCAAAGTTTGGCATTTTAAAACTACGGCTCAGCGAAAATGGGGTCCTGGCCCAAGGCAGTAGCCAGTTGTTGAATCTTCCTTTCCACAGCTTCCCCTTCGCCGATGGCGCCAGCCAACGAGATTCCGCTCCGCCATTGATCTTGCGCAGGGTGGATGGCAAGCAAGGTTCTACCCCAATCCAAAGTAGTGACCTCAGCTTGCCACAACTGTTACTCAATAAAACAAATACCTTTATAGCAACGGCCCCTCTGTTGGCCATGGGTGACGACAGCTACACGATCAATATCAACAGCGCCCCACTGAACGGTGATCTGTTCATCCGCAGCCTCAAGGGTCTGGCGACAACAAACGGCGCCACGATCAGCACGCCACCCTCCCTTGGCACCGTGAGCCTGGATCGGAGCAAGGATCTCTGGACCTACACACCAAACAACAATGCCTCCGGCAACGACAGCTTCACGATTCGGATCACCGACAAAGACGGCAAACAGATCGATCACACCGTAGCGATCACAATCAGGCCCACGGCCGACAAACATACGTTGATCACGGTCCTTCAGGAAGAGAAGCTGGCTCAGAAGCTGAATGCCAGTAATCTTGACACGAATGGTGATGGCCAAAAAGACAGTCTTCAGGACACCATCGCCCTTCTACCCTGGCGAAGCAAGACCAACTTCGAGAACCCCGACGCCAGCTCCGGCCTGATCCGGATGCTGCTGCCCGACAACTCGGTGCCGATCAATCCCTCCGGCAATCCTCTGAACACCCCCAACCTGAACAGCAACTGGGGATTCAAGGGGATTGAAGTTCTGGCGGCCAACGATCCAGACGTCGGTGGCAGCACCCCTGCCGGCGTTGGCGGCTCCTGGGATCCGCTCTCCTTCAGCCTCATCAGCAACGCCAGCGTCAGCACCCCCCAGACCACCCGCGTCTGGATCGATCTCTCTTCCGGAAACTATCCGATCAGTTATTTCAACGGTTACCGGAAATACATTTCAGAGACCACCATCCAGGACTACCAGGTAGCGAACCTTCCGCTCATGGATCTCAGCGGTAAGGCCATCACAACCGCCGGTTGGTATGACTTCAACCAACGCCGTGATGCCAATGGCAATCCGGTTGGTGATGGTGCCCGTCTGATCTCCAGAAATGGCCGGATTCAAGGCCTTGAACTGACCCTGACCGATAACGCCTTCGGTGACAGCGACCCCACCCTCGGAGTGATCAAGGATCCCGGCAGCCTCGTGCTGGCCCCCCAGATCCGCCTCAATCCAGGCCAGCTCAGCTCCTCGGTGGTGGCGAACACCACCGCCAACGGCCTGCCGGAACTGCAATTCCTGGCAGCCCCAGGCCAGGCCTCCCAGTTCAGGCTCTTCTCGCCCACAGCCACAATCAACAGCAGTGGTGTGATCAACGGCTCCCCCCTGCTGGCAGGTCAGCACTACAAAGTCGAGGAAATCACGATCGACGCTGATCGCTCCGCCTATGTGATCCAGTTCCTGGATGCCGATACCAACAAAGTCGGCAATCAATTCTTCGGCTCCTTCTTCCAGGGACTGGCGACGGGCAACAGTGCCGCCTTTGCCGATGGCCTCTACCGCCTCAGCCTTGGCGACAACATCCAGCTTGGCAGCTTCACCCTCAAAACCAATCAACTGAGCCAGTCTGAATACAATCGTCTGTCATGCTTCCACGCCTTGTCGCTGCAGAAAAACAACTACAGTTACTTCAGCGCTCTTTACGGCTTCCGCAATAGCAATGCGCCGAGCAATGGTGACGACATCCTGATTGGCAAGAGCACGGCCAACGCCGGCACCAGCCGTGACACCCTCAACGGCCTCGCCGGCAACGATCTGATCAACGGCTATGGCAATCGTTTCAACCCCGCCCTTGATTTCAACACCACGACCAATCCGATCGACCAGTTCGGTCGCAACCAGAAGGACATCCTGACCGGTGGTGCTGGCCGAGACATCTTCCAGCTGGCCGACGGCCTCGGTGCGTTTTATCAAGGCGATGGCAAGGACGGCTATGCCGTGATCACCGATTTCAGTGCCGACGACGCGCTGATTCTGAGTGGCTCCGCCAGCGATTACACCCTTTCAACCGCTCTCACCGCTCAGCAATCACCCATCGGTGTCGCCGGACGGGCGCTCTACCTGGGCAGTCCTCAGAGCGGTGATCTGATCGCCATTCTCCAGGGCAGCGGCAGCAGCGCCCTGCAACTCAACCCCACCGATCCCAGCCGCAACCAGATCCAGTGGCTGTGAGACACCTGGAACCAGTCCTTCGTCTTCGTGATCAAAATGCACCTAAACTTGCAGCTATCGCCGAGCAACCGGTCCATGGGTCGCAGGCCATCGGTCCAGACCTGACCCTTTCCGCCTGACCCTTTCCGCCTGACCCTTTCCGAATTGATGCTGCCCTTTCTGGTCCTCCTCGCGATCCCACACGCCAAAAAGCCACCATTACCGGTGGTGCGGTTGAGCTCAGCCGTGATCTCCCGCGCTCAGGCGCTCAGCGCTGCCGAACCGATCTCCCTGCCGCGCCAAGCCGAAGCCCCCCAGCCAGCCCCTGCCGCCCCGGAACGCCGCGCCTACCCCTACATCAGCCTTCAAGGCGGCCTGGTCTTCAGTGAGGCACTCAACGGGTTTGATGTGACCGCCAGACAGAGTCCGACGTTCGGCTTCAATCCCGGCTCAGACGTTGAAGTCGCCGTCGGCTACCAATTCGCCAATCACACCCGCCTCGAAGTCAGCGCCAGCTACCTGAACGCCGTCCCCTCCAGCCTGCATCTCTCCGCCCAGGGCCAGCCGATGGCGGACGTGGACCCCGGCGGTGACCTCGGGCTGTTCGCCGTCACGGTGAACGGCATCCTTGAATTCCCGATCCGCGACAGCGAGGGCAGCATCAAACCGCTGACGCCCTACATCGGCGCCGGGCTCGGTTATAGCAATCTCTCGGTGCCCCATTGCGCGGTCACCGCCACCACCTGCCTGATGGTCACGCCGGTCAACACCCTGGCGTACCAGCTCAAGGCCGGTCTCTCCTATAGAGCCGGCACCCGGACATCCCTGTTTCTGGAAGGCAGTTATCTGGGAGCCCTGGGCACCACCTTCAGCAACGAGAACGGTGCCATCACCTACGACCGGGTCGGCGCCCTGCGCCTCAACCTCGGCCTGCGGGTGGGATTGTGAGCCTCGCCCGGCCCTGAGACCCTTCAGGCGTCACCGCGATACAACCACTCAGGATCAAGATCGTGGCCGAGGCGATGGTGCAGCGCCAGGAAAGCCTCCCCGATCCGGCCAGGATCGAAGGCCGTACCGGGCGCCACCATGCCCATGATCGTCAGCAGACCGACCCGCACCGGACCAGGCCGCAGCTCCTCGGACAGGCAGAGCGCCAGGGCCCGCAAGGCGGATTTCCCGATGCCGATCGAACTGGTGGCCGCGACCGGGTGATGGGCAAAGCCACCCCCGGTGAACAGCAGGCTGCCCTCGCCGCGCTCCTGCATCGTCGGCAGCACCGCCAACGCTGCGGCCAGGGCGCCGGCCACATCCACCTGCAGATCCGCCAGCAGCCGCTCGGGCGTCAGGGCCGTCGGGGGTCCCAGGGTCGGAGCGACGGCGTTGTAGACGAGCACCGTGGGCAGATCCGGCCGGAGCAGACCCTGCAACGCCGCCGTCAGCGCCGGGGCATCACCGGCATCAGCCGCCAGCAGCTCCACCTCCGCTCCAGCCTGCCGCAGGGCCTCCAGTGCCAGCTGCTGCCGCTCAGGCCGGCGGGCGATCAGCCCGAGGCTATACCCAGCGCCGGCAAAAGCCTGGGCGATCCCCTGCCCCACGCCGGGGCCATAGCCAACAACCAGGCAATGTCCGGAAGCCATCAGCGGCGGGAACGGTTCGCTGGCATCGTGGCGCCAACGGCAGCCGCCGGCCACAGCCTGCGCCTTAGCCTGAAGCGATGAGTGCCAGCCAGCCCAGCCGCCCCGGGCCCTCAACCCAGGAGCAGCCCCCGTTCACCGAACATTTCGACGTGATCGTGGTCGGAGGGGGGCATGCCGGCTGCGAGGCCGCGATCACGGCCGCCCGGCTCGGCCTGAACACGGCCCTGTTCACGCTCAACATCGATCGCATCGCCTGGCAACCATGCAATCCCGCCGTCGGGGGACCAGCCAAGAGCCAGCTGGTGCATGAAGTCGATGCCCTCGGAGGCGTGATCGGTCGCCTGGCCGATGCCACGGCACTGCAGAAACGGATCCTCAATGCCAGCCGCGGCCCGGCCGTCTGGGCCCTGCGCGCCCAGACCGATAAGCGCCAGTACGCCCGTCAGATGCTGCAACTACTGCAGCACACCCCCAATCTGGCCCTGCGTGAGGCGATGGTCACAGGCCTGACGGTGAGCGGCGAAGCGGAACCGGAGCGCAGCAGCACGAACCCGGCCGAGGCCGCCGAGGCCTTGCCGCCGGACCACGCCCAGGCCAGCGGCCCGATCGGCCGGGTGACGGGCGTGCGCACCTACTTCGGCAGCACCTATGGCGCCGGGGCAGTGATTCTGACCACCGGCACGTTCCTCGGGGGCCAGATCTGGGTCGGCAACCAGTCGATGAGCGCCGGCCGCGCCGGCGAACAGGCCGCCGAAGGACTCACCGAGGCCCTGCGGGCTCTGGGCTTCGAGCTCGGCCGCCTCAAGACCGGCACCCCGGCCAGGGTCGATCGCCGCAGCATCGCCCTCGATCGCCTCGAGGAGCAGCCCAGCGACGCCCACGACCGCTTCTTCTCCTTTGATCCGGCGGCCTGGGTGAGCGGCGAACCGATGAGCTGCCACCTCACCCGCACCACGGCTGCCACGCACCAGCTGATCAGGGACAACCTGCATCTGACACCGATCTACGGCGGCTTCATCGACAGCAAGGGCCCCCGCTACTGCCCCTCGATCGAAGACAAGATCGTGCGTTTCGCCGATAAGGACAGCCACCAGATCTTCCTGGAACCCGAGGGACGCGACACCCCGGAGATTTATGTGCAGGGGTTCTCCACCGGACTGCCGGAACGCTTGCAGCTGGAGTTGCTGCGCACCCTGCCGGGGCTGGAGCAGTGCGTGATGCTCAGGCCCGCCTATGCCGTCGACTACGACTACCTCCTCGCCACCCAGCTCAAGGCCTCCCTGGAAACCAAACGGGTGCAGGGCCTGTTCTCAGCCGGTCAGCTGAACGGCACCACCGGCTACGAGGAGGCCGCCGCCCAGGGGCTGGTGGCCGGCCTGAACGCCGCCCGCTTGCTGCGCGGCCAGAGCCCGGTGCACTTCCCACGGGAAGGCAGCTACATCGGCACGATGATCGATGATCTGATCACCCGCGATCTGCGGGAGCCCTACCGGGTGCTCACCAGCCGCAGCGAATACCGGCTGATGCTGCGCGGCGACAATGCCGACCGGCGCCTCACCCCGCTGGGCCGTGACCTCGGGCTGATCGATGATCGTCGCTGGGAGATCCACGAGCGCAAGCAGGAGGCGATCGAGGCCGAGAAACACCGGCTCGACACGGTGCGGCTCAAGGTGAGTGATCCAGCGGCCGAGGCCGTGACCGCCGAAACCGGGGCGCCGATCAGAGGCTCGATCACCCTCGCGGATCTGCTGCGCCGGCCCGGCTTTCACAGCGGCGATCTGGTGCGGCATGGCCTGGCGGAGGCCACCCTCCCCCAGGAGGTGCGTGAGGGCGCCGAGATCGACATCAAGTACAGCGGCTACCTCGCCCGCCAGCAGCAGCAGATCGAGCAGGTGAAGAAGCAGGAACACCGGCCGATCCCGACGGAGATCGACTACCGGAGCATCGGCACCCTGTCGCAGGAAGCCCGCGAGAAACTGGCGGCGGTGCAACCGTTGAATCTGGGGCAGGCGGCACGGGTGCCTGGGGTGAGCCCGGCCGATGTCACGGCCCTGATGCTCTGGCTGGAATTGCAGCGACAACGAAAACAGGCTGATCCCAGCCTGGCTCGGTAGCGTTGCGTCCTGGTCCTCGCCACCCCGGCACCTTGTCGCGTCTGCGCCCCGGCAGTCCATCGATCACCCACACCACAGGGTTCTGGGAGCTGCGCGCCGAGCAGGTGATGGATCGGGTCTTCGGGGGGCGCCCGGACAGCGATGGCTCTGCCGCCGGATCCGAACCGGCGGAGCGCCCCGTCACCCAGACCGTCACCGCCACGACCAGCACCGCAACGGTGCAGGACTCGGTCCCACCGATCGATGAGAGGGGGCAGGACGCCGGCAGCGAGGAACCGGAACCACCACCGCCGGCCGCCGTTTCTGAGAAGCCCGTCGTCACCGGCGGCAACCGACGGGTGCCACTGCTGCTGTGGGGATCGCTGTTCTGCCTGCCGCTGCTGGTGCTGGTGGGCGTGCTGCTGCGCACCCTCAACCACAGCGAAACCGCCCTCAACCAGGAACGGAATCTGCTGCTGCTCGAACGCCTGCGGGCGATCAATGCCTCGGTTCAGCCACCGGAAGGCACCGCCACGATCAAGCCCCCGCAGACGCCGAGTGCTGCCGATGGTCTGCCGCCGCCACCACCGAGTGACGACTGGATGACCGAACTGGGGCAACTGCCCCAGAGTTCAGCCCCCCGGGCCGACGTGCTCCGGGTGCCACCCAGCCGCCAGATCACGGCGGCGGCCCCGCCCGCCAGCACGAACCCCGGCAGCAGCGGAGGCACCGGCAGCCCCAGGCCCGCCGGAGCGATGCCCCAGCTGGTGGGGGTGATCCAGGCCCAGGGACGCGGCGGAGCCGCCATTTTTCAGGTGGATGGAGCTTCCGCCAGCGCCGCTCCGGGAGAACCGATCGGCAACAGCGGCTGGCGACTGCGCTCAGCCAACGGTGATTCAGCCGTGATCGAGCGGGGTGACGAGCAGCGACGCCTGAGCATTAGCACCGGTCTCTGAGACCTGCCTAGGAGTCTGTCGCGCATAGCCCCACCGCCGCTTCTCCGCAGACGCCCTCAAATCTGCCCAGATCCCAGTGACAGCAATGGATCTGGGCGATAGAATGGGGCATGAGAAAGCCCAAAACCTTCCGTCCCTGGAACCCTG
>JBJTBH010000093.1:0-8773 GCA_046091285.1 Cyanobacteriota bacterium
CGCTCGGCCTGCTGATGAGCGGCATCTTCGCCAATGCCCTGCGCCTCAACCTGCGCCGGGCCCTGGCCTCCGATTACGTGGAAGCGGCCCGCAGCCGCGGCCTGAGCGAGCGACGGCTGGTGCTGCGCCATGCCCTGCCGACTGCGCTGCTGCCGGTGCTGACGTTCACCGGCATCACCGTGGCCTCCCTGATCGGCGGCGCCCTGTTGATCGAGGTCACCTACTCGTGGCCGGGCATCGCCTTCCGGCTGCAGGAAGCGATCGGTCAGCGCGACTACCCCCTGGTGCAGGGCATCGTCGTTGTTGTGGCGGCCCTGGTGGTGCTGGTCGGAGTGGCCGTGGATCTGCTGGTGGCCCTGCTCGATCCCCGGATCCGCTACTGAAGGCGCGGCGGCCCCTGATCCCGGATCAGTCCACCGCAGACCGGACCCCCGGCAGGCGCCCGTCAGCGCTTCGGAGGGGCCAGCCCCTCCTGCCAGCGCAGGGCGGAGGGGCGATCGAGCACGAAGGCTTCGACGCCATCCTGAAGGCGGCGTTGCACGGGCAAGCCGGACGGCTGGCGCAGGGAACGCAGGAAGTCGGCGGTGAGCCCGGCCAGAAGGGCCTGGACCCGCAGCGGCTCCACCCCCACCAGGGTCGTATCCAGCTGAAAGGTGGCCCGGTCCTGACGGGGCAGACGCACGACGGAGAAATGGCTGCCGCCCCGGACCAGCACCAGCCGGCTCAGGGGCTGCTGATGGGGCAGGAACAGATCGAGCTGTTCGGCCAGGGGCGGCGTCACCAGATCCTGGCTGCCGCCGACCATCAGCACCGGCAGGGCCAGAGGCTGGAGTCCATGGCGCGGCCAGAGCAGGCTGCCGAAGCTGTTGAAGGAGACGACCGCCGCCACCGGCACGGGCAATCGGATCGCCGGGGGCGACACCGGCAGCAGCTGGCATTGCAGAAAGCGGGAGAGGTTGATCAGCGGCAGACCATCGACGGCGCTCTGACAACGGCGGCTCAGGCCGGCCTCAGGCCGCAGTCCGACGCCGAGCAGGGCCGTCAGACCACCGAGGGAGTGGCCGACCAGCACCACTGAATCCCCGAGATGGGGCAACCGACCGTCCCGTTCGGCCGTGAGCACGGCCTCCAGATCCTGAAGACGGGCCACCAGGGTCTCGGGGCCGGGGGCCGGCCCGACCCCATCCACCAGGGCCTGCAGAGCTGCGTCATCACTGCCGGGATGATCAATCGCCAGCACCGGCCAGCCCTGTTCCGCCAGGGAGGTGGCCAGCCAGGCCAGCTGGCGGCCGTTGCCCCCGAGCCCTGGCATCAGCAGCACCCAGGTGCGGGAGGGATGGCCCGGGCTGGACCAGATCCGAAGATGCAGGCGCTGACCCGGCCGATGCGGCACCGCCAGGTTCACCGTCTGGGGCTTGAGATCAGCATCCCGGAAACCGGGCTGATCAAAGCTGGGACTGCGACGCTCCCGCAGCACCAGGGGCAGACGGTCGAGCACGGTCAGCGCCCGGCCCTGCCGTTGCAGCTGCAGACGCCAGCGCCCGACGATCTCCGCCAACCGGTCCACCTGAAGGGTGAGGCGGGGGCTGGGCATCGCCTGAAGCAGATCCAGCGCTGTGACCTGGCGTTGATCGGCCAGCAGATGGTTGAGGGTGGTGCTGAGCTCGGCGTGGGTGCTGCGACCGTCGTCGGTGGTGACCAGATCACCGATCTCCTGCACCACCTGCATCCCGACCCAGCTGTTGAGCAGCTGCTGCGCGAAGCTGCGCTGCCGCAGCAGTGGCCTCTGGAGAAGCTGCCGCAGCTGCTTCTGGTCCTCAGGGCTGAGCAGGCTGAGCCAGAGGCCGAGCTCGCCGGCCTCGGCTCCCCGGCTCCAGGCCCGCAGTTGCGACAGATCGATGGGGAGCTTCAGGCCGATCCCCTGGAGCATCAGCTGTTCGGCGGCCCGGGCGGGTGGGAGTGGCGCCAGGGTCAGGACACCGAGCAGCAGCACACTGGAGACCACCAGGAGCGCAGGAGATCGCCCGCTTGAACGAGATTGCCGGCCCGCACCGAACCGCCGGGGGACCAACCTCTGCAGGGGAAGCGGAAGCGCCGACACCGAAGAGCCAGGAGGCTGAAGCGAGCAGGCAGTCTGCTGCACTTCGGCCGCGATCCTGGCTGCGGCAGTTTCCCGGACCGTTGCGGGAGCTGGTCCTGGTGCGGTTGATCGCCAGCCTCGGTGCCGGTGGGGTGCTCTATCTGACGCCGATGGTGTTCCAGCAGGAAGCGTTCTCCGCCACCAGTGTCGGCAGCGGCCTGGCCCTGGCGGCCCTGGCCGGAACCCTGGGGCGGTTCATCAGCGGCGTGCTGCTCGATCGCGGCCTGGCCTGTTCGCTGCCGGTGCTGCTGGCGATCGGTTTTGCAGTCGGTGGCGATGTGACCTTGTCCGTGGCGACCGGTCTCGGCCCCTACCTGCTGGGACAGGTGTTGCTCGGGGTGGCGATGGGGCTGTACTGGCCCGCGATCGAACTGGCGGTACCGCTCTGCGCCGGGCCGATTCCCTCGGCGCGGGGCTTTGCCCTGGTACGCAGCGCTGATGCCCTCGGGATCGCTGCCGGGGCCCTGTTCGGAGCGCTGCTGGCCCAGAGCGGCCATCTCCGCGGCATCTACATCGTCGATCTGCTCGGCCTGAGCCTGATGGCGTTGCTGCTGCTCCGGCGCCCCCTGCCGGCCTCCGCGCACCGGGCCGGTGATCACGGACGCGATACCCCCTGGCAACGCTGGATTCCGGCCCTGCTGCCGATGCTGATGATCACGGTGCTGGCCACCGGGTTGCCGGCCCTGATGCAGAGCGCCCTGCCGATCGATCTGCTGCGCGGCAGCCTGGAGCGGCAGGCTCTGAGCACCGGTCCGGGAGCTCTGCTGATCGGCCTGCAGCTGGGGCTGCTGCTGCTGCTCCAGTGGCCCGTGGGGCAAGCGCTGGCCCGGCGACCGGTGCGCGTCGGTCTGGCCCTGAGTCTGCTCTGCTTTGCGGGCGGCTCCCTGCTGCTGTCCCTGTCGAGTTTCAGCCGTTCGGGTGTGCTGCTGGTGATCGCAGCCCAGCTGCCCCTGGCGCTGGGGGAGGCCGCCTTTCTGCCGCTCGCCACCGAGGCCGTGGTTGAACTGACGCCGGCGGAACATCAGGGGCTGGGCATGGCCCTGTTCTCACAATGCTTTGCGATCAGTGCCCTGGTGGCGCCGCTGGCCGCCGGTCGGTTGCTGGACCTGCAGGGTCATGGTGCCGGGCTCTGGGCGATCGTGGCCGGCCTCTGCCTGCTGGGGCTTTTGCTGGTGCCGCTGATCCGGCCGCCTCAACCGGCGGGCGGAGTGGGCTGAGTCCAGCGCTGGTAAAGCCAGAGGCCGCCACCGCCCCAGACGATGGTCCAGAGCACGAAGGTGGTGGCGGTGCCCAGCTGGCCGGTTTCCAGGGAGTAAAGGCCGGCCTGGATCAGGCCGGCATCGATCAGGGAACCACCGATGCCCCAGCCGTGCACCCAGGTGAGCAGAAAGCCGATCGCCTGCAGATTGCCGGTCATGGCGGGAGGGGACGAGTACAGCGCCTTCAGGAGGGCGCCTGGGGACGCCAGCCTGGCGGATCAACCGCCCGGCTGGGCCCAGGGGTGGCGCCGGAGTTCCACACTGAGGGAAGCGACAGGGCCCCTTTGGCCAGCGAGCGCACCCTCGATACGGCGGAGCTGCAACGGCTGACCCCCCATCTGGTGGGCAGGGCCAGGCGTGGGGTGGTAGGCAGCCGCCGCTATGCCCGCAGCCTGCGTGAGGCGATCACCAGAGCGAGCCAGGATCCGGGCCGGCGACCGGTGTTGATCAGCGGCGAACCGGGTCTGGAGAAGGACAACCTGGCGGCCCTGGTCCATTTCGGTTCGCCATCCCGCCAGGCCTTGATGGTGCGCTTCGATGGGGCGCTGCTGCGAGCGGATGGCTCGGACCTGTTCGGCCATGGCGGCGGCGAGACCAGCGAGCGACCCCTGCTGGAGGTGCTGGATCGGGGTGCCCTCCTGATCGACAAACTCGACCAGGTGCCCCAACCGCTGCAGGCCCGGCTGCTGGAGCTGGCGCGCACGGGCGGCTGGCAGCGCGGGGGAGCGGAGGGCCCGTTGCAGACCTTCAGGGGCCGGGTGTTCTTCACGGCCGAAACGACCCTGCCGGGCTTTGACCGGCACTGCACCGTGGTGCGGGTGCCGCCCCTGCGGGTGCGACGCCAGGACCTGGGGGAATGGCTGCGTTTCGGGGTGCGTCAACGCAGCCGCAGGCTGGGCTGGCCGAAGCCACCGCAGGTGGAGGAGGCGGTGGTGAAGCGGCTGCAGGGGTATGACTTCCCCGGCAACCTGCGGGAACTGGAGACCCTGATCTACCGGGCCCTGCAGCAGATGCGACGCCAGGAGGGAACGGGTGGCAGCGAGGGGTCGTGGCCGGCCCTGATCCCGGAGGATGTGTTCTGGACGCCACCTCGCCAACAGCGGTATCGCTTCGACCTGTGGCGCTGGAAGCCGCAGCTGCGGGAGTGGATGCGTTCACCGCGGCTCTGGAACGGGGTGCTGTTCGGCCTGGTGAGCTGGGTGTTCGTGCTGGTGAACCTCTGGCTGTGGCTGGGGCCGCAGGATCGTCAACACAACGGGGCCCTGACGCTGTTCTGGGCCTGGTGGTGGCCGCTGATCCTGCTGGGCTTCCCGCTCGTCGGTCGGCTGTGGTGTTCGTTCTGCCCGTTCATGGTCTGGGGGGAGATCGTGCAGCGGACCGCCCGGGCCCTGGGCTGGCAACCGCAGCGCTGGCCGCGCGGCAACAACGACACCTGGGCTTCACCGCTGCTGGCGGCGGGCTTCGCGGCGATCCTGCTGTGGGAGGAGGTGTGGAACCTCCAGAACACGGCCTGGCTGAGCAGCTGCCTGTTGCTGCTGATCACCACCGGGGCGGTGATCGGTTCCCTGCGGTTCGAGAAACGGTTCTGGTGCCGGTATCTCTGCCCGGTGGGCGGCATGAATGGCCTGTTCGCCAAGCTGTCGATTCTGGAGCTGCGGGCCCAGGGGGGCACCTGCAGCGGCAGCTGCAGCACCTATGCCTGCTTCAAGGGCGGACCGGCGGAGGGTGAAGGGCTGGCGACGGCGGGCTGTCCGCTCGGCACCCATCCGGCGCATCTGGCCGATAACCGCAACTGCGTGCTCTGCCTCACCTGCGCCCAGGCCTGCTCGCATCGTTCCGTGCAGCTGGCGTTGCGGCCGCCGGCCGCCGATATCCAGCGCACGATGGAGGTGCCGGCCGGGGAGCCCGGCCTGCTGCTGGTGCTGGCGGGGGATCTCTGCCTGCATCACTGGCAGCGGTTGCTGGGCTGGCTGCCGCTGGTGCCCGAGAGCCTGGTGGAAGGGCCGCTGCTGCCACGGCTGGCGACAGCGATGCTGGCCCTGGCGATTCCGGCGGCGTTGTTCGGCCTGGCGCGGTTGCTGTTCTCCGAGGCTCGCCTGAAGCGCACTCTGTATGGGCTGCTGCCGCTGATCTGGGCCCTGCTGCTGGCGCGCCATCTGCCGCTGGGAATGACGGAAGCGGGGCAACTGTTGCCGGTGAGTGCGGCACCGCTGCGGGAGGCGCTGACCCTGAGCTGGCTGGATCCAGGCTGGATGCTGCGGCTGCCGTCCTGGCAGGCGGATCCGCAGGTGATCGGCTTCTGCCAGAGCGCGGCCGTGCTCCTGGGGCTGACCTGGGCGGTGGTGCTGCTCAGGCGCCAGCTGGCCAACAACCGGACCGCCTGGCTCGGAGCCTCGCTGCTGGCCCTGATCCTGGCGGGAGCCGGCCGCTGGCTGGTGGCGGCGTGAGAAGGGCCCGGATGTCGGCTTTGGTCGGCGCGACCCTGTCAGGAGGGAGCAGGGATCCTTCAGGGCTGAAAAGAGAACCAGTCCAGGCGTTGTTGCATGCCCGAACCGTTGTCTTCGAGCAGTTCCACCCCCAGAACGGTGCCGTCGCTCCTGTACCAGGGGTCCTGACAGATCTGGGCGTAGGAGTGGCGCGCTTCCTCGAGGGTCTGGAACTCACCGACCTTCACCCGACCCCAGGAATCGTGGGTGTCGATTCGGTAGCGCATCAGGGCAGGCTGCCACGAAGGAACAGCGACAAGGGCTCTGAATTCTGCCCCTGCCGCTGTCAGATCGATGAATCAGGGGGCCAGGGAAGGCGTCTCTGTTGATACAGACAACAGGACCAGTGCCGCAGGAGCGTTGATCGATCGATGGAGCCAAAGGTGATGACGAACAGTCCCTGATTGCAATCCCATCCGTTGTGATCTCAGACCGCAGAGTTGCGGGCAAGCGAGGCCGTCCTGCCAGAGATCAACGCACCAATATCAACCCGGTCAAGGAGTGGAGACATGGTGACGAGCAATGGCTTGACGACCGATGGCCTGAGGAGCAATGGCCTGACGATCAATCGCCAGAGCCCAGAAAGCGACCGCGAGGATGAAGCCGGGATCGCTGCGCCGACATCATCTCAGCAAGGCTGTGAATTGCGATGGGAGCAGGAACAAGGGGTTCCCCCGCGAACGGAACGCGTCAGGATCATCGAAATCCTCTGCATTCAGAAAACCACCCGAATCCTGATCTACAGCAACAATGCATGAGCTCAGACTGATCTGATCAACTGATCTGATCATTGGATCGATCGCCAGGCCTGGGCGACGGCCCGATCAGTGGCGCCCAGGGCGATTGCATGGATCAGGAAGGGGTACGCCACCGCCAGATCTGAATACGCTTCAGGCGAGGCAAGAGAATCGCGTTGAAGCCCCTGATGCTCGCCATCGGTGTTGTTCTGCAGCCGACGATCATCCACCCCCGCGAGGCTCAACCCCCGGACGCTGGCGAGACCACCGTGGAGATGCGGACCGGCGCTGAGTGGTCCTGGCAGAGATCTATAGACCCGTTGAAGCCCCGGGTTCCCAGGGGGATGCTGCAGCGGTGGAAAGAGGCTGCCCAAAGGGATCCAGATGATGTGGTCGCAGGCCGTGACGACAACGATCCCGATGTTGACCTCGGCAGCCATCAGGATGGCGGCATCGATCAGGCGTTATGGCTTGATTGTCTGGATCATTACCGCCAGGGTCCCTGCAATCTGGTTGCCATCAAACAGCGATGGGATCCTGATAATCTTTTTCATCACGCCCAATCCATCCCAACCCATCCCAATCCATCACAACTGATTGAAGGCCCGATCGACCAACAAGCAGCAAGGTGATTTTTCAGGCCTGCCGACCTGCTGATGAACGGGCTGGGATCTCAGGGGACGACAATCCTTGGCAAGGCAAGTCAGAACTTGAAACCTATGCTGGCCCGGATGGCGGTCTGAGCACCACCTTGGATACCGCGAGCGACGCCAAGGTTGAGCTGGGCTTCATTTCGGGCATAGTATGTGAGGTTCAGACCCAGGGCGCTATAGCCACCGTAATGACCAAATCCAAGGCCAAGACCTGCATCGCCGGGCTTCAAATTGGCCAATGACGGAGTTGTGGCCATGCTTGCCGCCACACCACTGAACACCTGGCCGATGTTCGCTGCGTCATAGTTCGAGGTTCCGTCGGCGACGCTGTGGACCGGAATCGGCGCACCTGAGGAAGGATTACTGAACGTCGCGCCATTTCCATTCAAGACCATGCGACTTGAACTGCCGTCAAGTTGAACGAATGAATTTGGATTATTGTTGCCAATAAAGTTATTTGTCACGCCTGAGCCGGTACCGAAATTGTTGTAGGCGATACCCGTGCCGTTGTTTTGGCCAATGGTATTGGTTGCATTTCCATTGCCACCGATGCCGCCGATGTTGTTAGCAACCGTGCCGCCGGATGTACTGCTGTTCATGCCGATGTTATTGGTGGCGCTGCCGCTGCCGCTGTTGTTGCCAGTGTTATTGGTAACCGAACCTGAGCTGGTATTCAGGCCGTTGTTGTTGACGATGCTCCCATTTGAATTGTTGCTATTGGTGTTATTGGTGATCTGCTGACCGGCTGCTGGTTGGGGAGCAATCATTTGAATGCCATAATCCGTGACCAGAATGGCGGTACCCAACGTAGGGTCGCCCAACCCGTAGCTCTTGGATTGAATGGCCACATCAGACCAGGTTGGGATGGCGCCATTGGCCCGATCGGTCTGGGTGTAGGGCTGTGAGTTCTGACCACTGCCGCTCAGGAGCACACCGGTCGTGGACGTCGTTCCAGCTCCTACAACACCAAGGATCGAAACGCCTGGAGCGCTCCCGGCATTTCCCGAATAGACCGTGACGGCAGTGGTAGGTCCGGCCTGCAATGTTGCGGTGCTGCCGCCAACGTAATTGGCGTTTGTTCCGACCACTGTCGTGACGGAAGTGGTCGTTGCATTGGTGGTGGTCTGGAACACTGTGGCGGCAGTGCCACCTCCGCTGCCAGAGATGGTGATGCTCGTGCCGGCCGGGGTGGGGAGGTTCGCTGGCGCATCCCCGTCCTGGAGGTTCAGGATGCCGCTTCTGGTGCCGCCCTTGATGGTGACGCTCGGTTTTACTGTTCCGTTCTCGACGCCATTCAGGAAGATCCCTGAATCGCTTGATCCTGTTGCATCAGCTCTGACGGTCAGACTGGCTTGATTAGCTGTGCTTTCTCACCAGGTCATTCAGCGAGCAGCAGCCGCTGGAGGGACTGCTGAGGGCTGAGGCCACCGAGGCCCATGTGGCACCTGCGGCCGTTATAGAGCCCCAGATAGCGAGGCAGCCAGTGATTCCGTTCCTC
>JBJTBH010000094.1:0-6311 GCA_046091285.1 Cyanobacteriota bacterium
GGCAGAGGCATCAGCGGGATCCGATCGGGCGGTAGGCGGCTGGCACCAGCACCTTGACCATCGCACCGGCCATGGCGCGGATCAGGTTGGTGGAACGTGGATCATTGAACGGCCCCTTGACCATGAAGGCTGCCACGGCCCTCCGGCCGTCGGGCAGTTCGATCAGGGCCCCATCGGCGTAGGAGATGCCGATGTCACCGGTTTTGTTCAGCACTGTGATCCCCTCTGCCAGCAGTTCGCTGTCGGGATCAGCGGCGTCCTTGCCAAGGGCGTGCAGCAAGCCCAGCGGAATCAGGGTGTTGGTGTGCGAATGGCTGAGGGTTTCGCGGAAGAGATCACGGGCGCGGGGGCTGAGCTTCTCGCCGGTGTCCACCAGGGCGATGGTGTGGGCCAGATCGCGGCTGCTGGTGGTGTTGGTGCCATCGAGATCCGGCAACCAGTTGCGCACCACGGTGGCGGTCAGGCCCAGCTGGGCAAACCGACCATTGACGGCCGTCTTGCCGCCGAGGCGTTTGATCAGCAGGTTGGTGGCGGTGTTGTCGCTCACCCGGATCATTTCGGTGGCGGCCAGGTAGAGCGGGAAGCGGGTGCCTTTCGCCTGGCCGCCCATCCACCCGGCTCCGCCCCCGATCACCTCCTGGGTGAGCGGCAGGGGAACATTCCATGCCAGACGGCCGGCATCGAACTCCTCCATCGCCGCCAGAAGGATCGGACTCTTGATCGAGCTCGCCGCGGGCAGCGGCCGGTCCGGTTGCAGCTGCGCGAAGCGCCCGTCATCGAGCACCAGCAGGAAGGCACTGGCCTGGAGATCCTTCTGGGCTGCCGCCAGCTCGGCCCAGCGCTTGCTGAGTTCAGGCAGTTCCCGTCGCATCTCGAAGTGGCCCATGGGACGACCTCTGGGCAGGGAGACGCTGCCGCCAGGGGCCGTGAGGCCTTGGGGCCCCTGCGACCCATCCACAGGCGTCGACCCCCCTGCCGCCGGCCGGGCCCATTGGGGGGCGAGCAGCTTCAGGCCAGTGCCGGTGATCACCCCCAGACCGATGCCGAGCACCAGCAGGCGCAGGGTCAGCAGCAGGGGACCCCGCCAGGTCAGGGGAAGGCTGCGCATGGGACGGCCAGGGGCCACGGGAGCTTGCCGCAGATGTGCCTGGAAACCTAAGGGCGAGCCTGCCGACTTGCCCAGCGAAGCTGGCGCACCATGCCACGCAGCAGAGCCACCTCCTCCGGGTTGATCTGGGCCCGTTGCAGCAGGCCACGCACCTTGGCCATGCGGGCATGAGCTGTGTGGGGATAAAGAAAGCCGACATCCAGCAGCAGGGCTTCGGCATCGCTGAGGGTGGCCTCCAGGGCGCCGCGTGGGGCGGGATCCAGCAGCGTTGGCGGAGCCGGAGTCTTCAGGGGGGGCGTCGAGGCTCCGGGGCTGTCGGTCTGGATCGTCAGCCTTCGCTGATGCAGCGCATGCAACACCACGGCGACGGCATGGGACAGGTTCAGGGAGGGGTAGTCCGAGCCGGTGCCGATGCGGATGATCCGCCCCGCCTGCAGCAGTTCGTCGTTGCTGAGGCCCCGGTCCTCGCGGCCGAACACCAGAGCGGCCGGCGCCTCGGGATCCGCTGCCAGCAACCAGCTCAGACCGACGTCAGGCGACACCACGGCACAGGGTTCCGGATCGCTGCGGCCGCTGGTGGCGATCACCCGGCGGCAATCAGCGAGAGCTTCGGCCAGGGTCGGGCCGATGACCGCCGCCGCCAGCAGCGCCCCGCCGTGGACCGCCATCCGCCTGGCCTCGTCCCCCAGGGGATCACAGCGGGGGGCCACCAGGCGCAGTTCACGGATGCCGAAGTTGGCACAGAGTCGGGCGACGCTGCCCACATTTAGGGGACCTGCCGGCTCGACCAGGACCAGCACCAGCGGCGGCAGGGTCAGGGGTGCCATCAGTTGAGGCTGTGCAGATGCACCAGCAGATCGGCCATGGCCTGGGGCTCAGGCTGGAAGCGCGGCATCGGCGGTGTGGCGCCGCTGACCACCTGCTGAATCAGTCGACGATCGTTTTTGCGGTTGCGCACTCCATGGAGGTTGGGGCCCACCAGCCCCTGGCCATCGATCCCATGGCAGCCGGCGCAGTTGATCAGAAACAGGCGTTCCCCGTTGGCTTCCGAGCCGTTCAGGGCCAGGGTGGCGCGCGTGTAGGGGTCGAGGCGCAGCGATGGCAGCGTCAGCAGCAGCAGAGCCAGCAGAGAGGTCACCGCCAGGATCACCAGCGCCCCCACGAGGGAGCCCCGCCTGGAGCCGTCGCCGGTCGGCGCCGGGGCCATCGCGGTCACGGCTGAGGCGCCGGGCAGGACCGCGGAGGACCGAGCAGCGGAAGGATCGCCTGTCACAGATCAGCGGTTGGACCCACGCTCGGGCCCCGAACATGAAAGAATTGTGGCGCGCTCCTGTCCCGGCTGTTTCCGATGATCGAACCCCTTCTCTGCGGCATCGTTCTCGGTCTGATTCCGGTCACCCTTGTCGGACTGTTTGTGGCTGCCTGGAACCAGTACCGTCGCGGTGGCGCCCTCGGCTGAGGGGCCGGAGCCTGATCGCGGTCTGAAATTCCGAGCCGATTGTAACGATTCGTCCTGGGTCAGGATGCTCGTTGAATGGTTCGGTGCTGATGATGATGTTCAGAATCTAAGAGGTTCTGGATATTGCACTTTCTGGATGCTGCCTGATCTGCATGCTGCATTACTTGGATGCTGACTGGTCTGAATGTTGCCTGGCTGAGCTTGTGATCTCTCAGCCAGGTTCAGCCCTCTGAAGCAACAGCAGGCTTGTGCTGCCGTAATGACGTTCGTCCCGACATAGCCAGCCGCTCGATAGAGCGGGTTTGCGGTTGGTTCCGCATTCGAACACCAGCGTGCCATCCGCCTTCAACAGTCCGGCGGCCAGAACCCCTTCGGCGATGGATTCGTAAAGGCCGGCGTCGTAAGGCGGATCGGCATAGATCAGATCAAAGGCTGATTCTCCGCTGGCCCTGAGCCAGCGTTCCACCGGCATGCAGTGCACCACCACCCGGGTGCTGTTGCGCCGATCCACGGGCAGCCCTTGCTGCACGGTCAGAAGATTGCTGCGGCAGATGGTGGCGATCCGACGGTCCCGTTCGATTGCCACCACGGAACTGGCCCCCCGTTGCAGCGCCTCGCAGGCCATCACGCCACTGCCACTGCAAAGATCCAGCCAGCGGGCCCCTGGCAGCTCCGCTGCCAGGCAGTTCATCACGGCCAGGCGCACCCTGGAAGCGGTGGGGCGGGCCGTGTCGCCCGGGGGGCTCAGCAGGCGGCGTCCACCGCTCAGCCTCAGGACCATGACCCCTGGCGATCAGACGGTTCCACCTCGCTGGCGGTTTCGGGGCGCCCAGCAGCCAGCCAGGACAGCCAGCGGCTGAGGAGGGCCTGGCCATCGTCCGAGGATTTTTCCGGATGAAACTGGCAGGCCCCCACGCTTCCCTGCCAGACCGCCGCGGTGACGGTGGTGGTTCCGTAGGGCACCGTGGCCGTGATCGTGGCAGGGTCTGTGGGTTCGGCGGCATAGGAATGGACGAAATACATCCATTCGCGCTCTTGCTTGGCGTTCAGCAGGGGACTGGGGGATCCTGAGATCAGGGGGGCCCAGCCCATGTGGGGGATGGGCACGCCGTTCTGGCGCTGCAGACCGCGTACCTGGCCACGGATCACACCCAGGCCCTGAGCCCGGCCCTCATCGCTGCCATCAAAGAGCAGCTGCAGGCCTAGGCAGATCCCGAGCAGCGGACGACCCGCCAGACACCAGTCGCGGATCGGCTGCACCAGATCCGCGTGATGCAAGCGCTCCATCGCCGGGTCAAAGGATCCGACCCCTGGAAGCACCAGGGCATCACAGGAGTCCATCTCCCTGGAGGATTCCACCGGAACGACGCTGGCCCCCCGGCGCTCGAGAGCCCGTCGCACGGAATGCAGATTGCCCATGCCGTAATCGATCAGACCGATCCGCTGCATGGGCAACACCGTGAACTGAAAGGCAGCCTAAAACCCGACGAATGACGCTGAATGCGACCTGACTCAGACGAGATGCTTGCTGATCGTGCCGGAGAGGGTGGTTTTGGGGACGGCACCAACGACGGTATCAACTTTTTCGCCACCCTTAAAAATCATCAGGGTAGGAATGCTGCGAATTCCGTACTGGCTGGCGACGTTGGGATTCTCGTCGGTGTTCAGTTTGAACACCTTGATCTTGCCTTCGAATTCCTTGGCAATTTCATCGACGATCGGAGCAACCATGCGGCAGGGACCACACCAGGGCGCCCAGAAATCAACCAACACGGGAACATCACTTTTGATCACATCCTGCTCAAAGGACGCATCGGTGACGGGAGTGGCGCTGGACATCCGTGCACGGAAGGGGTATCCCGCGAATCTAGCAATGCCGGCTGATCTGGCCAGGCATTCGCCGCAACCCGTTGCAGGGTGTTGCGCAGCTGTGGCTGGCTGTCCTGTTCCCCGGAAGCCAGCCTCGGGTGGCCCTTGGCATCCCGGTTGCCCTGATCATCGCGGCAGGGACTCCGTTCGGACCGTTTGAAAGACAAAAAGCCCGGACGCGCCGGGCCGGGGGGTGTGAGGAGTGTGAGGGCCGAAGCCCGCACATCGCGAGACTAACGCCTGTTCTGCCGCCCTTCGAGGCCTGAACCGTCGGGGTGGCAGCGGCGATCGTCAGCGCCCTACTTGCCCATGCCGAGTTGCTGGGCTTTCTGGTACACCTTGCCTTCGGTGAGCAGGGATGGGGCGACCACCACTTCCACCTGTTGCATCTCCTTGAGAGTGCGGGCACCGAGGGTCCCCATGGAGGTGCGGATGCAGCCCAGCAGGTTCTGGGTGCCATCGTCGAGGGAGGCGGGACCGCGCAGGATCTTCTCCAGGCTGCCGGTGGTGCCCACCTTGATCCGGGTGCCGCGGGGCAGTACCGGGCTCGGTGTCGCCATGCCCCAGTGGAAACCGCGGCCGGGGGCTTCGGCGGCGCGGGCGATCGGCGAGCCGATCATCCCCGCATCGGCGCCGCAGGCCAGGCACGTGCAGATGTCACCGCCGGTGACGATGCCGCCATCGGCGACGATCGGCACATAGCGTCCGCTCTCCTTGAAGTAGTCGTCGCGGGCGGCGGCGCAGTCGGCCACGGAAGTGGCCTGGGGGATGCCGATGCCGAGCACACCGCGACTGGTGCAGGCGGCTCCGGGCCCGATGCCGACCATCACGCCGGCGGCGCCGGCGCGCATCAGCTTCAGGGCCACCTCATAGGTGACGCAGTTGCCGATGATCACCGGCACACCGAAGTCGCGGCAGAGGGCTTCCAGATCGAGGCTCTCCTGACCCTCGGGTCCGATGTGCTCGGTGCTCACCACGGTGGCCTGCACGAAGAACAGATCGGCGCCGGCCTCGGCGATCGCCTGGCCGAATCGCAGAGCGGCCACGGGGGTTGCACTGACAGCGGCGATACCGCCGCGCTCCTTGATTTCAGCGATGCGCCTGCGGATCAGGTCCTCGCGCACCGGTTGGCTGTAGAGCTCCTGCATCAGCGGCACGAACTCCTCCTTGCCGACCGCGGCGATCCGGTCCAGTGCCGGATTGGGATCGTCGTAACGGCACTGCACCCCCTCCAGATTCAGAACCCCCAGGGCGCCCTGTCTGGTGAGTTCGACGCACATGCCGACGTCGACCACGCCATCCATGGCGCTGGCGATGATCGGGATTTCACGGCTGATGCCGCCCAGGGTCCAGCTGCTGTCGGTGACGGCGGGATCCACCGTGCGGCCACCCGGCACCAGGGCGATCTCGTCGATGCCGTAGGCGCGGCGAACGGTACGGGAGCGGCCGAGCTGAATGTCCACCGTGAAACATGACGCAATCAGGCCAAGCTACCAAGCAGCCCTTCGATCGCCCTGGGAACGGTTCAACCGCGGAAGGCCTTCCAGCGGTCGCTCAGCTGCTGGAGCACAGCCTGACGCTGCTGACTGCGGACAAGATGGGTGGTGGCAAAACGGACTGTGACGCCCACGCCCACCAGCTCAAGCAGCCCGGGCACCAGCGGCAGTCGATCCAGGGTGCCGACCACTGCGGAGTAGACCCGCAGCAGTACGAGCAACGCCAGCAGCCAGCCCAGCAGACTCAGGGGTCGCCGCAGGCCCTGCAGGGTCTGCTGCAGTTTGAGATTCTCCAGCCACTCGCGCACCTGGCTCAGGAGCAGCTCCCATTCGCCGCCTTCGCCGACCTCGCTTTCCGCTCCGGACTCCTGGGCTGGAA
>JBJTBH010000095.1:0-2137 GCA_046091285.1 Cyanobacteriota bacterium
CTGGTGCAAATGGCTAAACAGTGCAACGACCAGGCCATGCAGTTCCTGGTGGTGGGCAATGCCCGGGTCGTGCAGACGGTGAAACTGGTGAGGCTCGAGCAGTTCCTCCATCTCCAGCCCGACCTCGATACCGCCCTCGGATCCATCGCCGCCTGACTGGCTGGCGTCTGTACCGGTCTGTCCAATTCCCGCTGAGCTTGGCCCTCTGCAATTGGCCTGGCTCGGCGATGCGGTGTGGGAGCTCCATCAGCGTCTTCGCCATTGCCGTCGCCCAGGCCGCAGCGCTGATCTGCACAAGGCAGTGGTGGCTGAAGTGCGCGCCGATGCCCAGGCCGAGGCCCTGGCGGTGCTGGAGCGTGATGGCCTGCTCAGCCAGGACGAGCTAGAGCTGGTACGGAAGGGCCGCAACCGTGCCGGCCGTGGACCCCGCAAAGGCGAGGCCGGCATTTATGGCCGGGCAACGGGGTTTGAGACAATGGTTGGCTGGCTCTTTCTCCAGAACCCCAGCCGCCTTGCTCAGCTGCTGGCACACCTTGAGGACGCCGACCCGATAACCCCGATGCCCGCTAACCAATGAGCCCCCGTTTTGATCGCCGCAGGGACCAGGGCCAGGGCTCCGGGGCAGCGGGTTCGCGCCCTTCCCGCCCCGGCCGCCCGGAGGCCCGTGGCGGCTCCCGCCGTCCGTTCAGTCCCCGTGGTGAATGGCGACCTGACCGTTCTGACGGTGGAGATCGGGGCGATCGCCCCTCGTTTGGACGCCGCCCTGAGCGCGGAGATCGCCCTGAGCGCTTTGGGGATCGCCCCCGTCTCGAGCGTCGGTTTGATGCCCCCCGTCCGGCTGCGGGTGATGGATCCCGATCGGAGCGTCCTCGCTTCGATCGCCCTCGACCTGATGGTCCGCGTGGCAGTGGTAGTCGCGCCGAACGTCGTCCCGGTCGTCCCCAGGGGCAGGGGCGTCCTGGCGGCCGTCCGGGTGCTCGCCCCTCCTTTCAAGATCGACGTTTTGATCGACGCCCCCTGCGTAGCGAGCGCGATCAGGCGCCACCCAGCCGTCCTCTGATCGTGGAAGCCCCAGCGGGCGAATCTGAACGCTTCAGTGCTGGTCCTGCCGACGATCTGATTTGGGGGCGCCACGCGGCCCAGGCCGCGTTGGAGAGTGATCGCCCGATCCACAGGATCTGGTGCACTCCAGAAATGCGCTTTCAGCCCCGTTTCATGCAGCTTCTGCGTGAGGCCAAGTCGGGTGGTGTCCTGGTGGAAGAAGTGACCTGGTCACGGCTGGGTCAACTCACCGATGGCGCGGTGCATCAGGGCATCGTCTTGCAGGCTGCTGCGGCTGACACCCTTGATCTCGGCAGCTTGATTGATGGTTGCCGTCAGATCGGCGAGCCGCCGTTGCTGATGGCTCTCGATGGCATCACCGATCCCCACAACCTTGGAGCCATCGTTCGCAGCGCTGAAGCACTGGGCGCCCATGGCCTTGTGCTCCCTCAGCGTCGCAGTGCGGGCCTGACCGGTTCAGTGGCCAAAGTGGCCGCCGGTGCACTGGAGCATTTGCCGGTGGCGCGGGTGGTGAATCTCAACCGCTCCCTGGAGACATTGAAGGAAGAGGGTTATCGCGTCATCGGCCTAGCCGGTGAGGCTGGTGTGGCCCTGAGTGAGGCGGATCTCGATGGTCCGCTGGTGATCGTCACCGGTTCGGAAGGAGCGGGTCTGTCCATGCTGACCCGTAAGCACTGTGACCAGCTGGTGCGCATTCCATTGCGGGGAGCGACGCCGAGTCTCAACGCTTCGGTGGCCACGGCCATGGTGCTTTACGAGGTGGCACGTCGCGGTTGGATGAAGCAGATCACGGGCTCCTCCCCTGCGCCACGCATCGTTCGGCCACAGCTCGCCACTCCCCCTGCGATTGATCGCACAGAGCCGACAGCAGTGGAACCCGAATCATTTGAGCCAGATGAGTTTGAGGCGCTCCTGCCTGAGCTTGTGGCCGCTGATCAGCACCAACCATCGGCACAGCCTGATCAGCCTTCCCCAGAGGCGCAAACTGAGCCTGAGTTGGCCCTTGGGATGGCTCCGCTGGGTCCAACGGGTTTTGCGGGCGACATCCAGCTCTAAACATCCGGGCTGCTGATGC
>JBJTBH010000096.1:0-23443 GCA_046091285.1 Cyanobacteriota bacterium
GCGAACCCCCGCTCCCCTTCCGCCCATGTCCAGCTCTGATCTCTCCCGGTTCGACGCGGAGCTGTTTGATTCCGATGGCGCCATCTTCATGGGCAGCCGGCGGGATCCGGCCGGCTGCACGGTCGGCCTGTTCGGGGTGCCCTTCGATGGCACCACCTCCTTCCGCCCGGGCACCCGCGTCGGGCCGGCGGCGGTGCGCGAGGTCAGCTCAGGCCTGGAGACCTACGACCCGCAGCTGGATCTGGATCTGGAGGATCTGGCCTTTGCGGATCTTGGCGCCGTGGCTATCCCCTTCGGCGCTCCGGAGCCGGTGGTGGCGGCCGTCAGAGAGGCCACGGAGCAGGTGCTGGCCCTGGGCCTGGCGCCGTTGATGCTCGGCGGTGAGCATTCGATCAGCTCCGGCGCCGTGGCGGCGGTGGCGGCCCGGCATCCCGAGTTGGTGCTGGTGCAGCTTGATGCCCATGCCGATCTGCGCCACGACTGGCTCGGCAGCCATCACTGCCATGCCTGCGCCATGCGGCGATGTCTGGAGGTGCTGCCCAGCGGGGAGCTGCGCCAGATCGCCATCCGCAGCGGCACCCGCGAGGAATTCAGGGAACTGCGCCAGACCGGTCGGCTGGTGGCGATCGATCGCATGGCCGAGGCCCTGAAGCCTCTGCGAGGTCGGCCGCTTTATCTCACCGTTGATCTCGACTGGTTTGATCCGGCCGTGATGCCCGGTACCGGCACGCCGGAACCTGGTGGCTTCCACTGGAGCCATTTCGCCGCCCTGGTGGACGAGCTGCGCCATCACAGGCTGGTGGCCGCTGATGTGGTCGAACTGGCGCCGCAGCTCGACGCCACCGGTGTCAGCAGCGTCCTGGCGGCCAAGGTGACCCGCAGCCTGCTGCTGTTGCTGGGACAGCAGGCCACCTGACGATCAGTAGCAGAGGGTGCCGTTGGCCCGCTGTTCCCGCAGGCGGTCGTGCTGCTGCCCGAGAAGCTTCACCGCCAGGGTGGGGTGGTTGTGGAGCAGGTTCAGAAAACTCAGACGATCCAGGCGCAGCACCTCCACCGGTGTGCGGGCCACGGCTTCCGTGCGATAGCGGCCATCGCGCCAGAGGATGTCCTGATAGCTGATCAATTCACCCTGGCGTGAGAGCACGACGGTGCCGTTCTCATCGATCACATCCACCAGTCCGCGGCGGATTCCGTAGATCGCATCGGCGTGATGTCCGCGCTGGAACAGGCGGGCGCCTGTGGGGAAGGTGAGCTGTTCGCTGTGACGATGGGCGGCCATCAGCTCAAGCGGTGTCAGGGCCGGAACCTGAGCGGCGATGGCGCTGACGGAAGACGGGGATCCCACCGACGGTGATCCCCTGAACGCATTGGACATCGAACACACCCCCTTCGCTGACAGAAGCTGAACGGATCATTTCACTCCTCACCATGTCAGAGGCCGGTGTCGGGGACTACCACCCCATCGCATCGGACGCAGATTGACGCCATTTCTTCAGGGTTCCGGGAAGACGCTGGCCAGGGTGAGCTGCTGGTTGCCCGGCCGGGAGGCCTGGTTGCCGTCGCCGATCCGCGGCAGGCGCGGTGGTCGTGCCGTCCAGTGATGGCACCAGAGCTCGGAGGCCAGCTCGGGATGGATCATCAACTGGCGCAGCTGGCACCAGCCCGGTTGGCCGTCCACGGGCGGGCTGCAGTGGCGGCAGCCGCGGCAGGAAGGGCGCTGAGCCATCGCTCGTGATCGCCAGGGGCGCCCAACGTAGGCAGAGCCCACGTTGGCGACCACGGAATTCAGCACATCCGCCGCCGTGGATGCCGTCCGCGACGCTGAGGGGATGGTCCGGGTCGAGGAACGTCATGCGCCGGGCCGCGGATACGGGCCGCTTCAGCCAGCGGCGCCGTCCCTCTCCATAGGATCCGCCTCATCCTCCCGCTTGCGGCGTTCCGCCATGGCCCTGCTGCGCACCCCGCTCCATGGGGCCACCAAGGCCGCCGGCGGCCGCCTGGTGCCCTTCGCCGGCTGGGAGATGGCCGTGCAGTTCGCCGGTCTGGTGCAGGAACACCAGGCGGTGCGCCAGCACTGCGGCGTCTTCGACATCTCCCACATGGGGGTGCTCAGCCTGCGGGGTGAAGGCGTCAAGGACGCCCTCCAGGGCCTGGTGCCGAGCGATCTGTTCCGGATCGGCCCCGGTGAGCCCTGCTACACCGTGCTGCTCAATGCCAGCGGTGGCATCCGCGACGATCTGATCGTCTACGACCTCGGCCGGGATCCCGACGGGGCCGGCGATCTGGTGCTGGTGGTGCTCACTGCCGCCTGCGCCGACGCCGACACCGCCTGGCTGCGCAGCCGCCTGGAGCCCCTGGGGATCTCCATCGCCGACCGCAAGGGTGATGGCGTGCTGCTGGCCCTCCAGGGCCCCGAGGCCGTCGCCAGGCTGGAAGCCCTCAGTGGGGTCTCTCTGCAGGGGCTTCCCCGTTTCGGCCATCGCCACCTCAGGCTCGCTGGCAGCGCCGAAGGAGCCGCCCGGGGGGCGACCGTGTTCGTGGCCCGCACCGGTTACACCGGCGAGGACGGTTTTGAATTGCTGCTGGAGCCGCAGGCTGGGCAGGCTCTCTGGCACCAGCTGCTGGCGGAGGGGGTCACCCCATGCGGTCTCGGTGCACGCGACACCCTGCGTCTGGAGGCGGCGATGCCGCTCTACGGCCAGGATCTCGATCCCAGCACCACGCCGCTGGAGGCGGGTCTGGGCTGGCTGGTGCATCTGGAGATCCCCGCCTCCTTTGAAGGCCGCGAGGCCCTCGAGGTCCAGACCGCCACCGGCGTCTCCCGGCGCCTGGTGGGCCTCACCCTCCAGGGCCGCGCCATCGCCCGTCATGGTTATCCGGTGCTGCACGACGGTGCCGTGGTGGGCACGATCAGCAGCGGCAGCTGGTCACCGACGCTGCACCAGGCGATCGCTCTGGCCTATGTGCCCACCGTCCTGGCGACTCCAGGCACGGAACTGGCTGTCGAGATCCGTGGCAGGGCCGAGGTGGCCACGGTGGTGCGCCGCCCCTTCTACCGGCGCCCCTGACGCGTCTGGAAGGCCCCACGGCGGGTTCGATCCCCGGGGGCCTGGGGCGTCGTGGGAAACTCGCTGACTATCTGATGTGATCCCACCATGCGCAGCCACGGATGCGGCGACCTGCGCACCGATGCCACAGGCCAGGTCGTGCAGCTCAGTGGCTGGGTCGATCGCAGCCGCGACCACGGCGGCGTGATTTTCATCGACCTGCGTGATCGCAGCGGCACCGTGCAGATCACCGTCGATCCTGATCTCGGCGCTGAGGCCTTCGCGATCGCCGAAGCCCTGCGCAGTGAAACGGTGCTGCAGGTGGAGGGCACGGTGCGGGCACGGCCGGCGGAATCGATCAATGAACGCCTGGCCACGGGCCAGATCGAGGTGCTGGCCACCCGTCTGGTGATTCTCAATCCGGTGCGGGGCACGCTGCCGTTCCAGGTGTCGGTGCACGACGAGACCCAGGTGCGTGAGGAGCTGCGCCTCAGGCATCGCTATCTCGATCTGCGGCGCGAGCGGATGAACCGCAACCTGCGTCTGCGGGCGCGCACGATCCAGACCGCCCGCCGTTTCCTGGAGGCCGAGGGCTTCATCGAGGTGGAAACGCCGGTGCTGACGCGTTCCACCCCTGAGGGTGCCCGCGACTATCTGGTGCCCAGCCGCGTCTGCGGCGGCGAATGGTTCGCCCTGCCTCAGTCGCCCCAGCTGTTCAAGCAGCTGCTGATGGTGGGCGGCATCGAGCGTTATTACCAGGTGGCCCGTTGTTTCCGCGATGAGGATCTGCGGGCTGATCGCCAGCCGGAATTCACCCAGCTGGACATGGAGATGAGCTTCCTCTCGGAAGAGGAGATCCTCAGCCTCAATGAGCGGCTGATCGCCACGATCTGGAAGGAGGTCAAGGGCGTCGAGCTGCCGCTGCCGCTGCCGCGCATCACCTGGCAGGAGGCGATGGAGCGCTATGGCACCGACCGCCCCGACACCCGCTACGGCCTGGAGCTGACCAACGTCAGCGATCTGGTCAAGGACATGGGCTTCAAGGTCTTCTCGGGGGCGGTGGCCGCCGGAGGCTCCGTGAAGTGCATCGCCGTGCCCGGCGGCAATGAGGCGATCAGCAACGTGCGCATCAAGCCCGGTGGTGACATCTTCAGTGAGGCGCAGGCGGCCGGGGCCGGCGGCCTGGCCTTCATCCGCGTCCGCGAGGACGGCGAAATCGACACGATCGGCGCCATCAAGGACAACCTCTCCGCCGAGAAGAAGGCGGAGCTGCTGGCGCGCACCGGCGCCGAGGCCGGCACGCTGCTGCTCTTCGGGGCCGGCGACACGGCCACGGTGAACAAGGCCCTCGATCGGGTGCGTCAGTACCTGGCCCGGGAGCTGGGCCTGATCAAGCCCGACCGCGAGAACAATCAGTGGAACTTCCTCTGGGTGGTGGAGTTCCCGAGGTTCGAATTCAACGCCGATGAGAACCGTCTCGAGGCGCTGCACCATCCCTTCTGCGCCCCCAACACCGAAGACCTGGGCAGTGATGCCGAGGCCTGGGCAACCACCCTGCCCACGGCCCGGGCCCAGGCCTACGACCTGGTGCTCAACGGCCTGGAACTGGGCGGTGGTTCGTTGCGGATTCACGATTCGGCCCTGCAGCGCCAGGTGCTGCAGACGATCGGGTTGCCTCTGGAGGAGGCCGAAGAGCAGTTCGGTTTCCTGATCGAAGCGCTGGACATGGGGGCCCCGCCGCACGGTGGCATCGCCTTCGGTCT
Organism: Cyanobacteriota bacterium; assembly: GCA_046091285.1. GTDB lineage: Bacteria > Cyanobacteriota > Cyanobacteriia > PCC-6307 > Cyanobiaceae > CAIXOZ01. The sequence continues at coordinate 4,811 of JBJTBH010000096.1, forward strand.
GGATCGGATGGTGATGCTGCTGGCCGGTGAGGAATCGATCCGCGACACGATCGCCTTCCCCAAGACCCAGCAGGCCCGTTGCCTGATGACGCAGGCCCCGGCCGGTGTCGCGGACAAGCAGCTCCAGGAGCTGCATGTGGCCAGCACCTGGGTGGAGGAAGAGGCCTGAACGCCGTCCCTCTCCACGCCATCGGCGGGCTCAGGCGGTGGCGGTGGCGTAGCTGATCTGGAGCTGCTGCAGCTGCAGGTTCGGCAGACCGAGGAAGTCGATGCTGTTGCCACCCCAGCTGAGTCGGCTGGCGGTGGCACTGGCCGTGAGGATCGGTGCACCGATGGCCTGATCTGATGCCGCCCAGAGCTCCAGGCGGTCACGGCCCGGCTCGAAGCCGGTCACCCCATCCTGAGCGCTCATGCCCGCCCGGTACTGGAGCGTGTCCACACCGGCGCCCAGCTCCAGCTGGTTGTTGCCGTTGCCGCCATGGATCAGGGTGTCGCCACCGCCGCTGCGCACGCGGTCATCCGCTGCCGAGCACCAGACGATCGAACGACCCCGGCTGGCGGTGTGGACCGTCACCGCTCCGGTGATGTAATCGCTGCTGGTGAGATCGACCAGTGAGGTGCCGCCGGCGCTGCCCATCCGGATCGTGTCAACTTCCAGCAGCCTTGGCGCGGATGCCCGCTGTTCGCTGTCGGACACCCGTGCAACGTCCGCCTGAAAGGCCGAATAGGCATCGTGCAGAAACAGGGCGGAATCCTTCTCGGGCTCCAGTTCGATCGTCATGTTGGCGGCGGCGATGGCGTCCGCCACGAAGGAATACTTCGCCAGTCCCTTCAGGCTGATGCGCTGACCGGTGCCGGGGGCGTCGGCCTTGCCGACGTTGCGGGCGATGTAGGACTCCCCCCAGACCTCCGTCGAGCGGGCCCGCAGCGTCAGGCTGACGGCGGAACTCACGGCGATCAGATCCGGTGAGCCGGTGCTGGTCACCAGATTGAACACGGCGGCCCCCTCGGCGATCAGCAGCTTGTTGCCTTCGGCCCGGGTCTGCAGGGTATGGCTGGCGCGACCATCCGTCCCCGACACCGCCACGCGCTGCAGCACGCTGCGCTCCGGCAGACCCGGCAGGGCTGCGCTGGTGATACGCACCTCAAAGCTGTCCGCCCCGGTATAAGAGGCGGCCGGCCGATACAGAAAGGCACCGGTGCTCGCATCCAGGCTGACGTCACCGTTGGTCGGCAGGGTCTGCAGGGTGTATTGCAGCTGCGCCGGGGTTGCACGGAAGCCGGCCTGCTCGATCACCACCACCGGTTCGGTGATGTCCTCAAACAGCGCCCCGCTGTTCTGGGCTCCCCAGCCTGAATCATTGCCGCCTGCGGCGGCATTGCGCAGCGGTGCCCTGGCGATGGCGTCAAACGCCTCCATCCCGGTGGCCACCGCCCCGAAGACGGCATAGCCGGGGGTGCCGCTGAAATCGCTGCCTGCCGGCGGCGTGTCATTGAGGAAGGCGTTATCGACCACGTTCACGAAGAACTGGTTGCTGGCGCTGTTCGGATCGCTGGTGCGCGCCATGGCGATCGTGCCGCGCTGATTGGCCAGGCCGGTGCTGAGGGTGCCCTCCAGGGGAATCTGCGGGAAGGAGGTGATCGCACCGAATCCGGAAGCGCTGGGTTTGTCGGCACTGAAGCCACCCCCCTGCACCATGAAGCCATCGATCACGCGATGGAAAACCGTGCGGTTGTAGAGCAGTTCACGGGCGTAGCGCAGGGCGTTCAGGGCGGTGATCGGTGCCTTGTCGGCCGCCAGGCGCACGCTGGCCGCGGCTGTGGTCCCGGGGAAGGCCGAGAGGTTGCGGCTGGCACCGAGGCTGGTCGTGTAGGTGGTATCGCTGAGGTTGAACAGCAGCTCCGGCCGCGCCAACCCCAGCGGCCGCACCTGACCGGAGGCCGCATTGGTGTTGAGCGTGTGGCTCTGAACCGGCGCCGTGGCCGGGGCCGGTGGCAACCGCAGCACCAGCTCCTGGCTGCCGGCGGGCTGACCCGACAGATCGCTCAGGCTGAGCTGGATCGAATCCTGCAGGTTGGAGTTCCAGCTGTAGAGCTCCGGCAGTTCGTCATAGGGCGTGTACACCGCATGGCCGAGGCCGTCGATCGTCAGCCGGCCCGTGAGCATGGCGTAGCTGCCGGCGGCGAACGTCAGGCCCGTGCCGGGATCCAGCGTGAAGGCGGTGGTCTGCGCCAGCCCCTGGGCGTTGAGGGGTTGCACCTCACGTTGGTAAGCGTTGAGCCCAGGGCCGGAAAGAAGCAGCAGGCCATCGGCTGCACCGCCAGCGCTGCGGTCCGGCCAGGCTCCGGTGGTGGAGCCTGCCACCACCACCCGGCCCTGGGCGTCGGTGGCGATCGCCTCGGGGGTTTCCACACCCTGGGAGCTGCCGCCGATCAGCTCACTGCTCAGCCGTTGACCGGCGGTGCTGAAGCTCACCCGTCGCAGGTCGGTGCCGTCGCCTGTGAGCAGTTCCAGCCGGTTGCCGGAGAGGGCGAGCTGAACCGTCGGTTCATTCAGCAGCGAATCATCCAGCTGGTTGGCCCACAGGGGCTGGCCGGTGAGATCAAAGGCCGCAATGAAGGCGTCGGCATCCGTGCGGGAGGACACCCGCTGGGAGGCCGCCCCCGGGAACAGGCCGCGGGTGGTTCCCGCCACATAGATCCTGGTGGCATCGCAGACCACCGCCGTGAGCCGCTCGGCACTGGTCGCGTTGCCGAGGAACTGCTCCCAGAGGCGCGACCCGCTGCCGTCGTAGGCCGCCAGATAGGCCTGCTGATCGCCGCTGGTGGTGATGGTCTGATGGCCGCCCACCAGAATCCGCCCAGCGGCTGCGCCGCTGGGCACCACCGCCACGGCTTCCAGACCGTCATCACCGCTGCCACCGATCAGCCGGGTGATCGACGTGGCATCGAGCTCAAACGCCTTCTTTTCGTTGTCAAAAAGCACCGTGGCGATGCTCAGAAGGCCATCCGCAACAGCGGAGTCAACATTGGCCTTGACCTGGCCGCCAATGCTGCCAGGGCCCTGGCTGACACCCACCGCGACCACGGTGGCGATCCGAAACTTTCCCGCTGAGGTCGTCCCGGAAGCAGCCTGAATGGCCACATCGCTGAACTGATCGTCTCTGCCTGAATTACTGCCCAGGGAGAAGGGCAGAAACAGATCACCTGTCTGAGCATCGAAGAGTGCCCACAAGGCGTCACGGCCCACCGCGGTGGATCCCAGATAGCCCGCCGCCACCGCAAAGGGATAGCCGTTGAAGGCGGGGGCATTGAACGGCGCCACGGCCAGCAGCGCATCATCGACCGCCGTGCCGTAGTTCCACTGCCAGATCAACCGTCCGCGCAGGTCGCGCAGGGAGAGGTGCAGATCCGTCCCCCCGTCCGAGACACCATCGAAGGCGCCGCCGCCGGCCACCAGCAACTGTCCGGTGCTGGTGAAGGCCAGATCGGTGAACACATCCGTGCCAGCCACTGCCCCCGCCGTGAGCGCCCAGGGCTGCGGCGTGAGGGCGGTCATCGTTGGTGGCGGTCGGTCGGCGTGTTCATTGTCCGCCGGTCGCGCCGGTCCGACCAGCGGTGGCAGCACGGAATCCTGCGATGGCCGCTCTGAGCTCGCTGCGGCGCCGAAGCGGAAAAGAAGTGGGCGGAATGGCCGCGCGTCTCATCTGAGATCCAACTGTGGGAGGAGGTCTGCGCCATGCGCCATGTCCCGCCTGGTCTCCGGTCGGTCCAGGGGCGACCGCACCAGTTCCGATCTGGTGCGGCTCTATCTCCAGGACATCGGCCGTTTTGAGCTGCTCAGGGCCGATGAGGAGTTGATCCTGGCGCGGTTGGTGCAGCGGCGTCAGCAGTTGCTGTTGCGGCGTCAGCAGCAGGACGACGATCCGATCCTGAAGGAGCTGCACACGCTGGAGCGGTTGCCGGCCGCGGCGCTGGAGGCAACGCAGCGCGCGCGGTTGTTGGAGGCCCGGGCCCATTGGGCTCGTCTTGAGGGGCTGACGCCTGCACGGCTGTTGCAGGAGCTGCATCAGGGGCAACGGGCCCGGGATCGGTTGATTCAGGCCAATCTGCGCCTGGTGGTGGCCGTGGCTCGCAAGTATCAGAACCGCGGCCTGGAGCTGCTCGATCTGATCCAGGAGGGAACGATCGGGCTGGAGCGGGCGGTCGAGCACTACGACCCCACCCGCGGCTTCCGTTTCAGCACCTATGCCTACTGGTGGATCCGCCAGGGAATCACGCGGTCGATCATCAACCAGAGCCGCCTGATCCGCCTTCCGAGTCACATCGCCGACAAGCTCAACCGCCTGCACCGGGCTGAGCAGAGCCTGCGCGAGACCTTGGGGCGTCGTCCCAGCCTGGCGGAACTGGCCACCGCCACAGGGCTGGAGGAAGCGAATGTGCGCCTGATCCTGGAGCGCCAGCCGAAGGCGGTGTCCCTCGATCGACCGCTGGGCCACGACCTGGAGAATGATCTGGGCGACCTGATCGAGGACACCCATGCCACACCCGAGCAGCTGCTCAGCCGCCGGGAGCTGCATCGGGAACTGCAGCGATTGCTCGGTGATCTGAGTCAGCGGGAAGCGACCGTGATCCGCCGGCGCTTCGGTCTTGGGGATGACACGCCGCACACGCTCGCGGAGATCGGCGCTGATCTGCAGCTCTCGCGGGAACGGGTGCGGCAGATCGAAAGCCGCGCCCTGCGCAAACTGCGGCATCCGGAGCGGAGCCATCGGGTGCACGACTACCTTCTGGCCCTTGATCGCGAGGGCTGACAAACGCCTGGGTGCCCGCTACAACACAGGGTGATTGCACGACTCCCATGACGGCCGGATCCTCCCTCGACATCGGCATCCCCGACGGCCAGCGTCAGCAGATCGCCACGAGTTTGGGCCAGCTGCTCTCGGACACCTTCGTGCTTTACGGCAAGACCCACGGCTTCCACTGGAACGTGACCGGGCCGATGTTCAACACCCTCCACCTGATGTTTGAGGGGCAGTACACCGAGCTCTGGAACGCGCTCGACGAGATCGCTGAGCGGATCCGGGCCCTGGGTCATCCCGCCCCTTATGGCGGTGCCAATTTCGCCGCCCTGGCTTCGATCCAGGAAACCCAGGGGGTGCCGGCGGCCATGGACATGGTGCGTGAGCTGGTGGCGGGCCATGAGGCGGTGGCGCGCACAGCCCGCCAGGCCTTCGCCCTGGCTGATGAGGCGAACGATCAACCCACCGCCGATCTGCTCACCCAGCGCCTGCAGATCCACGAGAAAACGGCCTGGATGCTGCGCAGCCTGCTGGAGGGCTGAGGGGCGCCCAGGCTGGGCGCTCGGCTCGCCTGCGAGGGGGCGGGAGCGTCGCCCGGTCCGGCTGCGGAGCGCCCCGGAGGGCGGTGCCCCGGGGAACCCAGGGCACGATCGGTAAATTGAAACAACGACCGAGGTGCCATGGCCAAATTCGTCTTCGTGACCGGTGGCGTGGTCTCCAGCATCGGCAAGGGGATTGTTGCGGCCAGCCTGGGACGGCTGCTGAAGTCGCGGGGCTACAGCGTCTCGATCCTGAAGCTCGACCCCTACCTGAACGTTGATCCGGGGACGATGAGCCCGTTTCAGCACGGGGAGGTGTTCGTCACGGATGACGGGGCGGAGACCGACCTCGATCTCGGCCACTACGAGCGTTTCACCGACACCGCGATGTCGCGGCTGAACAGCGTGACCACGGGTTCGATCTACCAGTCGGTGATCAACAAGGAGCGGCGCGGCGATTATGAGGGCGGCACCGTGCAGGTGATTCCGCATATCACCCGTGAAATCCGTGAGCGGATCCACCGGGTGGCCGCCAACAGCGGTGCCGATGTGGTGATCACCGAAATCGGCGGTACGGTCGGCGACATCGAATCGCTGCCGTTTCTGGAGGCGATCCGTGAATTCCGTGGTGATGTGGGTCGGCGTGATCTGGCTTATGTGCATGTGACATTGCTGCCTTATATCGGCACGTCTGGGGAACTGAAGACCAAGCCGACCCAGCATTCCGTCAAGGAGCTGCGATCGATCGGCATCCAGCCCGATCTGCTGGTCTGCCGCAGCGACCGGCCGATCACCGCGGATCTCAAGGCCAAGATCGGCGGCTTCTGCGGTGTGCCCACCCGCGCTGTGATCCAGAGCCTGGATGCCGACAGCATCTATGCCGTGCCTCTGACCCTCGAGGAGGAGGGGCTCTGCCGGGAAGTGCTGGAGGTGCTGAATCTGGCCGACCACGACAGCGACATGGCGCGTTGGGCGGAGATGGTGGCCAGGCTGCGCAATCCGGGCCCGGCGGTGAAGGTGGCGTTGGTGGGCAAGTATGTGCAGCTCAATGATGCCTACCTGTCGGTGGTGGAGGCCTTGCGTCATGCCTGCATCGACCGTGATGCGGCGCTTGATCTGCACTGGATCTGTGCCGAACAGATCGAGGAGCAGGGAGCAGAAGCGCTGTTGAGTGGGATGGATGCGGTGGTGGTGCCGGGTGGCTTCGGCCATCGTGGTGTCGATGGCAAGGTGGCCACGATCCGCTGGGCGCGGGAGCAGAAGGTTCCTTTCCTCGGGTTGTGCCTGGGGATGCAGTGCGCCGTGATCGAATGGGCCCGCAATCTGGCGGGTCTGGTGGGGGCCACCAGCGCCGAACTCGATTCAGACAGCCCCCATCCGGTGATTCACCTGCTGCCGGAGCAGCAGGATGTGGTCGATCTGGGTGGCACGATGCGGCTGGGTGTCTATCCCTGCCGACTGGCGCCGGACACCCTCGGGCATGCGCTTTATGGCGATGAGGTGGTGTATGAGCGCCATCGTCATCGTTATGAGTTCAACAATGCCTACCGCCAGGCCTTCCTTGAGCACGGTTATGTGATCAGTGGCACGTCACCCGATGGCCGCCTGGTGGAACTGATCGAACGACCCGATCATCCATTCTTCACGGCTTGCCAGTACCATCCGGAATTCCTCTCCAGGCCAGGCACGCCCCATCCGTTGTTCCGCGGGTTGATTGCGGCGGCGCAGGGTCAGCGGCGGCAGGTGATGGAGCAGAGCCTGGAGGCGGCGATCCGCTGAGAAGCGGTACGCAGGAAAACACCGCTCGCGGTACAGCGAGCGGTGGAGCGAGTGGCATCGGAGATCAGAATTCAGCGACTCGGAGCTCGGTCCATCAGAGGATCAAGGGACGGTCGGAGCTGAAACTGCGATGGCCGTCATGGCTCTGAAGGCAGACCTCAGCGTGCTGCCACGGGGGATCGAGGGGACGCGGATCGCTGCCGCCACTGTCCCAGCAGGCCGCGAGCAGGGCTTGCCAGTCGGCCTCCAGCGTGGTGGTGCCGATGGACTGGAGCAGGGAGTCGACCAGGCCCTCGAGCTGATCGAGGAGCCTGTGATCCGTGGCTGGCGCCTCCGGCGGATTCGCCGTGGGGATGGATCCATCCAGGGGAAGACCGGTGAGCAGGTCATGCCCACAGGCGGGCAGGGCTGTATGGAGCAGCTCATGCAGGACACTGGAAAGGTGCTGCTCCGTCGGGCTGGGGCTGGGGTCGTCAGCCTCGTTCGTGCTGTCCGTCCCGCATTCGGTCGCCATGGGAGCGGCGATCGGATCAGCACCCTGAAGCGTGGCGTCAGCCGCCAGGGCCATCACGGAGTCCGATCCGCTGGACGTCAGGGTCATCACCGGCAGATCAGCCAGGAAGGTGGCATCGGCGGCCTGGGTGGTGCGGCCGTCCTCCCAGGTGACCAGGGAGGTGCCGGCCACGGTCACATCACCGGAAGCGGCGGTGGTCGCCGTGCTGGCGGCCTCGTAGTTGAGGTTGATGCTGCGGATGCCGAGATCGGCCAGGGAAACAAACTCACCAGCCTCACTGATGCCGTTGCTGTTGGCATCAATCCAGGTGCCGAACTTTGACCACTCCTGATCGAGGGCGCTCAGCAGGCCGTCCTGGTTGGAGTCGAACGCTTGGGCGAGGGCCTCCAGGTCGGTCAGGGCTGCTGGTGCCCATTCGGTGAACACGAACTCCTTCGAGAGGGTGATGTCGCCGTCCTGGTTGAGGTCGTAGGCCAAGATGCCGTCAGAGCCTCCAGCCCAGGCTGTGCCCTGTTTCTGGCCAGAACCGGTGTAATCAAATTGCACACCAGCGTCTCGGGCGAGGAAGTTGAAGCCATCGCCAGCCAGGTCGATCACAACTGGTGCGATCGGGGTTGAGTTCATGGTTGTGGTTAGAGGTGGGACTGTCGTGATTCCGGCCGAGGAGTTGCCATCCAGAACGAAGGAGAACTGTGTTGCGACGAGGTCGCCATCTCCGTCTTTAAGCTGAATGGAAAAGCTGGCATCGAGATTCGGTGGAGGATTGACTAATGAATAATCGAGGTATCCAGGGCTGCTGATGCGAAGACCTCCAGAGCTGGAGACATTGGCGATTTTGACGGATTGAATGAGGGCTCCTGATGCCAGGAGGTTTTGCAATTCCTGTAGAGAGGAGAGGGTTATTGTTGATCCATCCACGAGGCCCTTTAGCTTGCTCTCTGTCTCTGGAGATATCGTAATGCTGGGCAGTATTTCTCCGGCAGCATTGACCAGTTGAATGGTGAGCTGTAGATCAGCATTCTTAAGTCCTGCGGTAAAGCCCGAAGCCGTAAATCTGAAGTCTTGTACGCCTCCCAGCATGTCGATCGAGCGATCCAAGCCATCTCCCAGTGATTTGTCTTTGAAGAATTCAAGTGTTATCGATTCGCCCTTTTCGATTGATTGAGATGCGTTCCCGTTCTCGCCCTGTACTTTTACTCCCCAGCCAAGATTGGATGTATTGACGAGCGCTATGTTGCTGCTCAGGCTTGATTGGGCGGTTACGAGGATGTCGGCAGAAACGCCAGCAGAGAAAGTAATTGACCCTGTTGGAGCGCCTGGTGTTGTGGATACTGATTGTGTGTCGAGATTGGAAAATTCAGGGTTCTACGCATAGATCTGGATGAATTACTTGTCCTCTTGGCTCAGATTCAAGACGGCTACATTCTGGAAATCTGTTGATGTAGATGGTTTCTGAAGTAAGCGCAAGGCCAATGCGTTCGTGTCTGAGCTTTCTTCAAGCTGCAATGCGTAAATAATTCCGTTTGTAAGCGCGCTTTGGTAAAAGTGATTACTCGAGTCTGTTGCCGTCAAGGTCACCAAGGATCCGGCCACATTAAGAGTGACATCACTTAAGAACGCGCCTGCGCTTCGATCTGCTCCAGGGTTCCAATTGTAAAGAGCAGCGCTTAGGTTCTGGGTTGCGTTGCCAGAGAGAATCTGGATCTCACTACCTGTGTCTGTGGGGATGTCGTCGTAGATAGTGATCGTTAGCGTGTCACTAATTTTGGTCCCCGATCCGTCTTCGAGGTGTAGATCATATTGTGCGGTGAGTGTGTCAATTCCCTCTTGGAGATGAACTAGTTTTTCGTTTAGAGTGAACGAGTAGGTTACGGTTTTTGAGATTTTATCATAACCATTAATGGTTAACACTCCCCCTGGCTTGGCGAATGGTCCAACGTTTACAAGCTCGCCCTGCTGGTTGATTACCACTACATCACCAATGGAGAGACTGCTAACACCGCCAGGTGCATCCAAGATGAATGTGCTGGTTTTGGTTAGAGCTGACTGGTTCTCCTCTGTCCCGAACTCAAGGTTTTTTTCATACACACTGATTGCATCTCCAAAGAGAATTCCTGGTGCTCCCTGGGTGACGGAGATATTGACGGTGGCGGTTTCGGTGACGCCGCCTGAGGAGACGGTGTATTGGAAGCTGGCGGGACCGTTGTAGCCAGGAGTTGGAGTGAAGGTGATGTTGCTGCCGTCGAGCAAGACGGTGCCATTGATGGCATTGGAGACGCTGGTGATAGCGGCAGCGGGGTTCTCGAAGGAGTCGTTGGCGAGCAGCAGAGCGGCGCTCAATACCAGCGCCGTGTCTTCTGGAGTGGAGGCTGTGTCGTTTTGGATGTCGATGACGGGAGCGACGGTGACGTTGATGATTTGAGTTTCGGTGTTGCCAGCGTCGTCGGTGACGCTGACGGAGAAGGAGTCAGAGCCGTTCCAATCGGGGTTGGGTGTGTAGGACGATGCCCCTGTTCTGGGGTTGATGGAGGCGTTGCCGTTGGTAGCGGCCGTGGTGACGGTGAACTTGGGATCGGAGGCGCCATCGGCGCTGTCGGAGAAGGTCAGCGTTCCGGTGATGGCTGGGCCATCTTCTTGACCGGAGCCGGAGGTCTCACCTGTGAAGGTGCCGGGGTCATTGACCTGGGTGACGCTGATTGCCAGAGTCGAATCGTCGCACCCGCCTTTGCCATCTACAACGGTATAAGAAATAGCCGGAAACGTGCCGTTGTAATTGGCAAAGGGTGTAAGTGTAAATGCTCCGTTAGGGTTGATTTGAATGGTTCCCTTTCCGGCCACTACGACGGAGGCGCCCGCATTGTATGTAGATCCGTTTATTGTGAATGTTTTGACGGATAATGGATCGCCATTGGGGTCACTGGCATTGGCCAACACATTACCTGTCAGCGGGATGTCTTCCAGTGTGGACCAATTTTCATTGCCATCCACTGGGGGCTTATTGAGCAGATCATTCAAGCAGCGAAGCACATTGTCTGAGCTCAGTTGATACGTGGATTTCAGCAAAAACTCTTTCCCCCCTGGAAGATCGAGAAGAAAGGCTTTCTTCTGTTTGCCGGCTGCCTCTTTGCTACTTGACAGGAAGTAAAAAGCTCCTACGACATTTCCAGGATCCTTATAAAGCCTTGAGATCGTGCCAATGTAAGAAACACCATTGACATAAAGAGTGCCTGCAATATTGTTTCCAGTGTCTGCGTCGTAAAGCCCGTTGTTATTTGTATCTGCCTGAACAAAGTAAACACCTTTTGCCCCAGCCAGATCTACCAAAGTGATTTGCGAAGGCTGATTGGCATTCCCCTTGGCAGGAATACTTCCCAAATAGGCATTAGCAAATTGAACCGTAAGATTCACGATGGGGGCCTTAGGGGGTGCCTGTGAGCCGCTTTTCCCCGCAAACTCCACAACCTGCGGCGCCCCATGGATCAGCACCGTGCCGTGGTCATCTTCCGCTTGAATCGCCGCAAGCTCCGACGAAGATAATGGCTTGTCTGTCAGGATTGCTGCGAAGAGCTCGCCTTCATCACCGGCAGAATCCTGAGCGCCATTGAGCTGCTGATCGATCGCATGGCCGATCTCTTCCAGCAACACGGCCTGAATCTGAGCTGGTGCTGCCTGGGCCAGCCACTCCCGATTGATGAGAATCAGTTGATCAGCGCCAGGAGATTCGGAAACATAGGCGGCTTCCGCCCCCTGCAATCGCTCAGCTGTCACGAGAACAAACCGCAGTCCGAGCCGATCACCACTTAGGAGCCGTTGAGTCAGATCGCTGCAGTCGGTTGAAAATTCGGACTGATCATCGGGTTGATCTCCTTTTCTGAATCCAAAGCATTGGTGCAGAATTGCGGCGAAATCTGAATGTTGAGCATGCTCCAGCAGAATTCTCCAGGTTGCCTCAATCTGCTGCGACAACGACTGATCAAGGCCTTGGATCTCAACGGGCTGACCATGAACATGATGCTGCTGTCTGAAGCCTTGCAGAAATTTGCGGCCAAACAGCGGTCCAGCTGTTGAAAGGAAAGTCATGGGTTGTTACCGATGTGTCGAAGGATCTGCCTCGGGCGTGGCTGGGGGCTCTTGGTGTCCATCCGTCCGCTCGTGCAACACCAGCGCCTCACCTAGACGATCACAAACCCTTTGTGGCGTTTGTCTCGATTGGGTCTCAGACTGGTATCCAAAACCTATTGAACTCGTCTGCTCTGGTGGCTTCGCCTTTCGCGCAGATCTGGCGCATCAGAGCGGCGTTGGTCGGGCTTGCGCGGTTGCCCGTGAGCGTCGTCTGCTCAGTTTCAGGCGCTGTGCACCATGAGGTCCCCCAGGCTCCTCCGTTCAGCGGCCGGCGCTGTGCCCGCCTGGACGCGTCCATTGTTCAGGCCCACCATGACCTGCGCCTCAGTCTCTGGAGGAGCGTGTCATCCGCAGGCCATGGCTTGCTCTTTGATTGTGCTGAAAGGACACGGTTTGAGGGCCTCAATCCTTCAGCAGATCGAGGCCGAACCATGGTCAGAAGGCTCAATGCCCCTTTTTGACTGCTCTTTTGAAGGATTCAGATGCGTTTGAGCGCATCTGTCTTGTCCTTGAAGTCGCTGAGCAGCAGCTGCAGATAGCTGACCTTCCGGAGCTTGATGTTGGCGGTGAGTGACATTCCGACCTGTAAAGGTAGCTTCTGACCTGAATGCAGACTCAGGCTCTGGCTGCTCAGGCGCACCTCCGCTGGGAATCGATAGGTCTGATGCAGCTGATCCGGCGCTAGTGCATCGGAACCGATCCGCGTGAGCGTGCCATGAATCACGCCAAAATCAGAGGCCGGGAAGGAGTCGATGCTGATATCCACCGACTTGCCTGTCCGCACGAAACCGATCTGATTGCTCGGAATCTCCACCTTGGCGATCATGTTGTTGTAGGGAACGATCTTCATCACCGGTTCGCTGCCCTGGGCAACAAAGCCAGGACCCGTAGGCTTGAGATCAAACACCACCCCGTTCACAGGAGAGCGGATGTCCTGGTAGCGGATATTCACCCGTGATTCGGTGAGCTTGCTCTGCAGATCTGCCAGTTCGCCGCGCATCTGCTCAACCGTCTGGGCCAGGATCGCAATCTGGCGCAACCGATCAGCTCGAACCTTGGAAAGTTCACCTTCGACATCACGCACTTTGTTGCGCTGTTGGAGAACCTGCAATTCCGCTGATGCTCCCTGGAGTCTCAGGCTTTCAAGCCTGGTCAGGATTTCCTTTTCCAGGACCAGATTCTGGCCAAGAACCCGCTGCTCGGTGTCATTCAAGGATTGATAACGAGCGAGCTCAATATCCTTCAGAGCCAGTTGCTGGCGCTTGGCTGCGATCCCCTGTTCCAGGCTTTTCTGATGATCGAGGCTGGCCTCATTATCGAGGCGAAGAAGCACCTGCCCCTGCTGCACCCGCTGCCCTTCCTTGACCAGCATCGTCTGCAGCACCCCGCCAAGGGGAACCTGAATCGTCTTGACATCCCCGATCGGCTGCAGCTTGCCGGGCGCCACCACCACCTCATCGGTCTGGGCAATCGCCAGCCAGCCAAGCCCGAAGAGCGTGACCCCCACCAGGGACATCATCACCGTGTTGGCCAGTTTTTTCGAGGGCTGCAGCGCCATCTCCTGATGGTTGTTCTGCACCCGGCGCTCCAGGGCATTCTGGGCGGATCGCACCAGACCACCGGCGCGATTCAGGGGATTGGGCTGAGCCATCAGCCGGCCTCCTGCTGGCGATAAAGAGCGTAGTAGCGGCCGCGCATGGCAATCAACTCATCGTGGGTTCCAGTTTCGACGATCGCGCCCTGATGCATCATCACGATCAGATCCGCACGGCGGATGGTGGAGAGTCGGTGAGTAATGAAAAACACCGTACACGACTTCAGATTATCGAGCAATTGATCGCAGACACGTCGTTCCGTGTCGTAATCAAGAGCACTGGTGGCTTCATCCAGCACCAGCATTTTCGGAGCACTGAGCAGCGTTCTCGCCAGGGCGATGCGCTGCCGTTGCCCCCCGCTCAATCCAGCCCCCCTCTCGCCGACATTGGTGCTGTATCCAGCAGGCAGCTCCATGATGAACTCGTGCGCGCAGGCCAGGGTCGCGGCATGAACGATCGCATCGCTGGTTGCATCGGGATCGGTCAGGGCGATGTTTTCAGCAACACTGCCGCTGAACAGCAGCGGTTCCTGGGGAACGATGCCGATCTGACGCCGCAGGGAATAGAGCTCCACCTTGTCGATGTCGTAGTGATCGATCAGGATGCGGCCGCCTGTTGGGCTATAGAGGCGAGGCAGCATCTTGGTGAGCGTGCTCTTGCCGCTGCCGCTCTGGCCGACCACCCCCACAAATGTGCCGGCTGTGATGGTGAGATTAACGTTATTGAGTACTGGGTTCGGTGAGCCTGGAAATGTGAAATTCAGATTCTCAAACCGCACCAAGCCCTCGATCGGCGGGAGTGGAATCTTGTTCTTATCCGCTTCATCGGATTCTTCCGGTGTGTCCACTACATCCGCCAAGCGTTCAAACGACACCTTCAGTTCCTGGATGTTCTGCCAGATCGATGACAGGCGCAGCAACGGCTGGGTGACATAGCCGGAGATGATGCGGAAAGCGATCAGCTGGCCGAGGCTCAGTTCCCCTTTCAGCACCAGGGTGGCGCCCACCCAGAGCACCAGCAGCTGGGAGAGCTTCTGCAGGACCTGGCTGGTCTCGGTGAGGGCCGTGCCGGTGATCGTTTTCTCAAACGTGCGGGAGATGTAGCGGGAATAGAAGTCCTGCCATTTCCAGCGACTGACCATCTCCACGTTCTGGGCTTTCACGGTCTGAATGCCCGTGAGCACTTCCACCAGATGGCTCTGGGTGCGTGCATTCTCCTGGGCCGAATCGCGATACTGACGTCGGAACAGCGGCGCTCCCAGAACCGTCAGGCCGACCTGAATCGGAAGCACGATCAAGGCGATCAACGTGAGAAGCCAGCTATAAAGCACCATCACGATGATGTAGATCAGTGAAAACGCCGTGTCCAGAAGGGTGGTGAGCGCCTGGCCAGTGAGAAAACCGCGAATCTTCTCCAGTTCGGCGATTCGGCTGCCAAGTTCGCCCACAGGTCGACGATCGAAATAACTGAGAGGCAGCCTCAGCAGGTGATCGATCACCTCCGCACCCAGCCGTAGATCAATGCGATTGGTGGCTTCCGTGAACAGAAATGTGCGCAATGATCCGAGCACTCCCTCCATCATCGTCACCACCACCAGGGCAACGCCAAGCACCTGCAGGGTGTCGAGGCTGCGCTGGCTGATCACCTTGTCGATGATCACCTGAATCAGCAGCGGATTCGCCAGCCCGAACAGCTGCACCACGAACGAGGCCATCAGCACCTGCAGCAGCACCGCCCGATGTCGGCGCAGCGCCGGCCAGAACCAGCCGAACCCGAAACGCTGCTCCGGGGTGGTGTTGCTGCGCTCCATCAGCAGCACTTCGATTCCTTCCGGGTAGTGCTCAGCGATCTCCGACGGAGACAGCTCCACCCAGCCATCCTTTGGAGAGGCCAGCACCATCCCGCGTGCATGGCTCTGCTGCACCAGGGCGAAACCGCCCTGCCAGGGCACCAGCGCCGGTGTCTGCAACCGGGTGCCCATCACCGCCGGCAGCTTCACGCCGCTGACATGCAGGCCCAGCATCGCGCCGAGATTGCCGCAGAGCTGCAGATCTGGGGTCTGCCCTCGCCGCACCGCATCGCGCAGGATCTTCTCGATCGCATCCCGGCGGAACGGCAGCTTCAGCTCCGCTGAAAGCATCTGGAAACAGGCCAGCACCACCTCCATCGGCCCGTCCCCCCGGATCAGGCGGAATGACGGACGATCGCGGCTGCCCAGATCCAGTCCCGAGGCCAGCGGCGCTGCCCCTTCCGTTCCAGCCTCCCCCTGATCCGGAGCCACCAGGGTCGCCAGGGCCAGGGCGGCCGCCGGCTCCATCGCTGCCTCCGGTGCCAGCTCCAGTGGCAACACCATCAGCCGCGGTGGCAGGGGCCCCTTCGCTTCCGGTACCCCGGCATCAGGATCAAGCAGGGCGCCCAGGGCTGCCTGGCCCAGATTGTTGCTGGCGGCCACCAACCGTTCCTCCGGTTGTACCGTCGCCAGGCCCGCTGCCGTCGGCTCGACCAGCCGCGCCTGCGGCAGGGCCTGCTGCGTCACCGTGCGCAGGCCGGTCGATACCTGCGCCGCTTCCGCCAGCAGCGGCTCCAGGATCGCTGCCAGTTCAGCACTCCAGAGATGGGTGCCACACCAGCGACGGAAGCCCGGTTCACTCGTCAGGAGTTCCAGGATCACCGCATCCGGCAGCACCAGGGCCGTGACCGTGGCCGAGACCGCCACCTCCTCACATGCCGCAGCCCGCAGCAGGGAGGCCAGGCCCACCCAGGCGCCGGCCCCGATCTTCTCCAGGGTCACGGTGCGGTTGTGATCCTGGATCAGGACCCGTGCCTGGCCCGCCAGCAGCAGCAGGATCTCGCTTGGAATCAGGCTGGCCCGACACAGCGGCTGTCCGATGCGGTACTGACGCACCACCGCCCGTGCCGCCAGCAGTGCTTCACCCGCCGATGACAGGTTCTGCAGGCCGGGATGCTCCCGCAGAGACTCGATCGTGATCGCCTGGGTCATGGCCGGACCACAGGGGTTTCCGTCGGGGCTGGGCTGCCGGACTCGGCGCCGTTCTCCACCGGTGTCGCCCTCAGGCCGTGCTGAGCGGCGAGCGCACTGGCCCGCCGCTGCACCTCCTGATCCAGCCACTCCTCAAACAGTTCCCGGGCCATCTGTTCCAGGGTCGGACCATCCAGTGTCGCAGGGGTGTAGCTCTCCAGGCGCACCACCAGCCACCAGTTCTCGATCTGGAAAGGCTCCATCAGCTTCCCGGGTGTTGCCGTCCGCAGCCGTTCCGCCAGGCGTGGATGGGCCTGCAGCAGTGGCACCGGACCGACGACCCCGCGGGTGGCACGCTCAGGCCCTTCCGCATGGGCCGCCGCCAGCTCCGCGAAATCCGATTCCCCTTCGTCGATCTGCAGATAGAGCTCCCGCGCCAGGCCTGGATCGGCGATCCGCAGCAGGCTGTACACCACCCGGTCCAGCTGCGTCTTGCGTTCCAGAAAGCGGGCTTCCGCCTTGGGGAGATAGTCCCGTTCCAGGATCTGCCGCAGCAGCAGCGGCTGGCTCAGCTGCACCTTCAGATCGGCTTCGGTGAGCAGATTGACCGCCAGCACCCGGGCCAGGGCCGCAGGGCTGTCGATCTTCTGCGACCGCGCAAACTCATCAAAGGCTTTCTGCAGCTCCTCGGCCGGCGCTTCCAGCCCCTCCACCAGTTCCGCCAGCAGCTGCTGGCGCAGATAGGGCCCGAGCAGGCGGAAACGGGCCAGACGACGCACCATCTGTGGCGTCAGGAGCGTGAGATCCGCGAAGGGCTCGTCGGCCACAGGGATGCAGGAGAGAACCCAGACCTTAGACAGATCCGGGTGGTTTCAACCACTGACCTCCAGCAAGGCTGGAGATCGGCAGGGATGATGCAGCAAGACGACTGGCCCACCCTGAGTCCCACGCCTTCCGCCAGCACCGGCCTGCCTGTGGTTGAAACCTTTCACTCGATTCAGGGGGAAGGCTGTCACGTTGGCCGCAGTGCCGTGTTCATCCGTCTGGCCGGTTGCCGGGTGGGTTGCTCCTGGTGCGACACCCGCCATTCCTGGTCGTTTCAGGCCCATCCGCAGCGACCGATCACCGAGCTCGTGCAGGTCGTGGAGGCTGCCGTGGAGGCCGGAGCCGGCTTTGCGGTGATCACCGGTGGTGAACCCCTGCACCATGACCTCGATCCCCTCTGCAGTGCTCTGGCGACGGTGCATCGGCCGCTCCAGCACGGGGGTGGTCCCCTGCCCCTGCATCTGGAGACCAGCGGTGTCGATCGTCTCAGCGGCCGCTTCGACTGGATCACCCTCTCGCCCAAGCGTCACCGCCCCCCCACCGCCGAGCTGCTGGCGGCCTGTCATGAGCTCAAGGTTGTGGTCAGTGATCCGGATGACCTCGCCTTCGCTGACAGGATGGCCGCCGCCGCTCAGGAGCAGCGGCCCGGGATGACTCCACGGCTGCTGCTTCAGCCCTGCTGGGAGTCGAGTCGCGGCCGGGAGCTGACCCTGGGTCATGTTGTCGCTCACCCCCAGTGGCGTCTCAGCCTCCAGACCCACAAATGGCTCGGGGTGCGCTGAACGGTCAGCGCTCAGAAGGGTCGGGCCGGCTGCAGTCGCCGCTCCGGTCGCCAGATTCGCCAACGCACCTCCACATCCTGCGGTGCATAGACCACCAGCGGTCGCGAGGCGTCGTACGGCACCACATAGGGACGACCCGCCAGCGTCACGAACCGTCGCCGCAGCGTCTGGTCGGGACAGGCCATCCGCGTCGAGAGCATCGCTCCCAGCTCAACCCGGTGGATCGTCACCCCCCGGGGTTGCAGCGTCTCCGTTCGGATGCGGCCGCCGAACTGATGGCGATTGCAATCGACCGGCATGATCCGACCGACCATCAGCTCCAGCCGCCATTGCCGCGGATCCGCTGACAGATCGGCATCCGAGCTGATCGAGGGTTCCGAGGGCACGGGAATCCACCAGCGACGTTCTCCATCGCCGGCCGCAGGCCAGGCTTCAGGGTTCAGATCCGTCGCCTGCGGCAACGTCGTCGCCGGCTCCCGGGCCGCTGCCGCTTGCGTTCCGGCCGCTCCCGTTCCTCCGATCAACGGCAGCGACAACAGGCTGATCATCAGCGCCTGAACGTTCAGGCGGGTCCGCATCCGACGCGGCCCTTCACCCATCGCTTCCATGCGTCAGCGGTCGCTGCGCTGATCATGGCCAGCCGGCCACCACAATGGATCGGAGCGATCCATCCCGCCATCAGCCCGCCCTCCACC
>JBJTBH010000097.1:0-2103 GCA_046091285.1 Cyanobacteriota bacterium
ACCCCCCTGCGGGGACCTGATTGAGGCGGGAGGCGATGCAGGCGATGACCTGTGCCATGGCTCAGCGGGAGAAGACCATCGGCAGCGGCGCCGAGCTGTGCGCGCGGCCGCGCCAGAACTGCGCCTCGATCCACAGCACGCCCTGGCAGAAGGCATCCACCTGGTCATCCACCCCGCCCCGAGGCGAGAAGGCCAGCAGCTCCTCGATCAGCGACTCGGATCGGCGGTGGAAGCGCACCTGGCCGGCCTCCACCAGAGGGGCAACGGCATGAGCCCGTGATGCCTTGCTGCCCTTGGGCGGGATTGCGATCAGCCCCGGCACCTGGCGCCTGAGCAGCTGGCAGACGGCCGGCCCGTTGGCGGCGTCCTCGATCCGCACCGCGTTGGGCCGCAGACCCTGTCGTTCCAGCGAGGCCAGCGAGGCCAGCAGGAACTTGATCACCCCCGGCAGGTCGAGCCGCTGGCGGTGGGCCCAGAGCGCCTCAATCTGGAGCTCCGACCACGGGTCGGGAGCAGTCGCCCCCTCGCCGGCGTGCTGGCCAGGGCGATGGGCGCCGGCGGCATTGGTGGCCAGCGCCAACCCCTGCCGCCGCGCCTCAGCTGCCGGATGCCGCTGGGGCTCCAGCAGGCCCAGCAAGGCAAAGCCGCAGGCGGCGTTCTCTTTGCCATCCTTGAAGCTCAGGTCGCAGCTCAGCACCAGCGGCGCATAGCGGCGCGGCTGGCCGGGGGCGATGGGCAGTGGCGGCTGGATCCAGCCCTTGCGGAACAACAGACCCTCCGCCGGGCTGGGCCGCTGCTGGTAGAGGGCGTTCCACCAGTAGGAACCGAGGCGGGTGCGGATGCGCTGGAGGACTGCCAGCGGTACCCGCTCAGGGCAGAGCGGTTCGCCGGGTTGACGCCAATCCGGCACCTTCTGGCAGGTATGCGGAATCCGCATAGAAATCACCTCCGGCTCCGCGATGGCGGGGAGGTTGAGCACCGTCCAGTGCTCGGGGTTCTCCTGCATCTCTTGCTCGAGCAGCCAGGCAGTCATGTCCTGGTGGTCCCAACGGGTCTGCACCACAACCTGCGCCGCCGGCAGCAGATCTCCCTCTGCCGTGAGGCCGGGTTCGGCGCGGGTGAACCAGACGCTCTTGAGCCAATCGATCAGCCGCTCCCGTTGCAGCGCCGACTTGGCGTCTTCTGGGCCCTTATAGGGGTCATCGATGATCCCGAGGTTGTAGCCCTTGCCGGTGAAGGGCCCCCTCACGCCAGCAGCAATGCAGCCGCCCCGCTGAGGAGTGAGCCAGTTGCCAACAGCAGCGGAGTCCTTGGAGAGGGCGTGACCGGTGAGGCGGTAGTAATGGCGAGCCTCTCGGCTGTGGGCGTAGGCCAGCTCCCCGGAGTAGGAAGCGATGGCGCAGAACAGCTCCGGGTGGCGGCTCACCCAGTAGGCGGGGAACAGGCGCGACACCAGCACGGATTTACCTGCCCGGGGTGGACAGCAGACGATCAGCCGGGTAAGTGCTCCATCGGCCACCTGCTGGAGAAGACCGATCAATACCTCCGAGAAGCGCGAGCGCTGGAAGCTCGGGAAAGCCCGGCCGATGAAGCCATCGAACGACAGCTCAGCGGCGGTAGTTGACGCTCGGTCCGGGTCGGGAACGCCCAGCAGGCCCCAATCGGCCCAACGGTCGGTGGCGGGATCCAGCAGCAGCCCGCCCTCGCTGGCTGGTGGCGCGGCAGGCAGCAGGGCAGCAGGAGGCTGCAGGGTGGATACGATGCGGCCCATCAGCCCTTCGCCTCCGGCGGCTTGATCGGCGCGCGCAGCAGGCCGCCGATCTCGGCGATCACCCGGAAGGCACCGACTGCAGCTGAGAACTGCTCGGCATCCATCGCCCGGCGAGCGCAGTCGTTCAGGGCAAAGATCTGCTCGGCCTGGTGACGACGGCGGTCGGAGATCAGCTCCTCCACCATCCGCTCGCGAGCGAGGTTGAGGTAGCGGTGCACCGTCTGGTTGTTGGTCACCCCCCAGCTCTGACCAGCGTTCTCC
Source organism: Cyanobacteriota bacterium (assembly GCA_046091285.1). Classification (GTDB taxonomy): domain Bacteria; phylum Cyanobacteriota; class Cyanobacteriia; order PCC-6307; family Cyanobiaceae; genus CAIXOZ01. Next base: position 2,033 of record JBJTBH010000097.1, read on the forward strand.
AGGATCTGCACCATCGGCTGCCGCTGGGCGATCCAGAGCTGGGCCTCCGCCACCCGCCGCTCGATCTCCAC
>JBJTBH010000098.1:0-2134 GCA_046091285.1 Cyanobacteriota bacterium
GCAGCAACCGTTCTCGGCCGAGAGGCGTCAGCCGAGCATTCGGGTGGGTATGCATGGGGTGTGAGCTCAGGGGACGGGGGTGACACACCGACCCTGACGAGCTCACACCCCTTTGTCAGCTGAACAACCTGCTGGGACTACACACCTAACCCCAGAGACGCCGCCGGGGGGCCGCAACAAGCCGCCGGTGCGTATCGGCCAGAAGCTCAGGGATCGGCAGGCTGAGGGGGCAACGCGGCAGGCAATCGCCGCAGCGCTCACAGGCGGACGCATCGCGCTGCTCCCACCAGGCACCGGCCCGGCCGATCAGGTTGTAGCGCTCTGAGGCGAAGACCTCCATGCCATGGCCGACGGCCAGATTGCGCAGACGCAACAGGGCCGGGATCGGCACCTCCTCAGGACAGGGAAGGCAGGCGCGGCACTGACCGCAGCGCTCCGGACCCAGCCGCTGGCCGGCGGCCAGCACCAGGCGCTCGAGGGCCTGATCCAGGACGCCGGGGCTGAGGCGGCTGCCGGGATCATCGGCGGCCGCCAGGCGCTCGGCCCAGATCAGATCCGCGGGCTGGGCCGCCCCCAGGGTGAGGGTGGAGATCCCCTGCTCGAGCAGAAAGCGGTAGGCCAGCTCCAGGGGATGGAAGGGCTGGCAATCAGCGAGCAGTTCGGGCGGCGGATCGTAGAGGCGACCACCCTTGTCCGCCGGGGAGATCGCCAGCACACCAAGGCCTGCCGCCAGCGCGGCCTTCGCCAGGGGGAGGCGCTCCTGATCGAAGAGATGCAGATGCAGCGCGCAGAAACGGAAGCGACCGCTGGCGAGTGCGGAAGCGATCAGCGCCGGGGAGCCATGGCTGCTGAAACCCACCTGCCCCACCAGCCCCTCCCCGAGGGCCCAGCGCATCAGATCCGCGCCTGGTCCGCGCAGGCTCCACTCAAGATCGTCGGCGGTGTTCAGGCCATGCACCGCCAGGTTGTCGAGCCGCTCGACCCCGAGGCGATGGAGGAGGGCGCGGAGCTGCTCCTGGCCCTGAGGCAACGGGGAACCGGGCCGCAGTTTGCTGGTGAGGACCAGGGAAGCCCGTGTCGCAGGCGCATGGTGCTGCAGTCGCGCCAGGGCCTGACCGAGGAAGCGTTCGGCCGGACCGTAGGCCGGTGCCGTCTCGATGTGATTGATCCCGACCCGCAGGGCCGCCGCGAGCACGGCATCCATCTGCTCCGGATGGTCGACAGCGCGCATCGTGCCCAGGGTGAACAGCGAGACGGGCGGCCCATCCCCGAAGGGGCGCCGATCGGGTCGGGCGCAGGCCCCACCACCGGCCTGATGGCTGGCGACCATCGGGCTCAGACCCCGAGCACCGGCGGCTCCGGCGAATCCTCAGAGCCGGCTTCACCGGACGCCTCAGGCTCGGGCTCCGGCTGGGCGCGACCGAGATGACGCACCAGATCAGCGGGAGAGGTGCTGTCGAGAAAACGGCGGAAATCAGCCTGATCCTCGGCATCGGCCTCGGCATCCACTGGAATCGAGGCATCGGCCACCACCTCCTCCAGCATCCAGATGCCGCTGCCTGTGCGCAGGGCCAGGGCGATGGCATCACTGGGTCGGGCATCGAGCTCAATCGGCTGACCGGTGCCATCGAGCAGCTTGAGCACCGCCCGGAAGGTGCTGTGCTCGATCGTGTGGATCACCACCCGCTCCAGGGTGAGGCCGGCCACCGCGATCAGGCTGGCCATCAGATCGTGACTGAGGGGACGGGGACTGGCCTGGTCGCTCAGGCCGGCAAGGATGTTCTGCGCCTGGGCCTGATCGATCCAGATCGGCACCTGCCGCCGGCCGGAGGGATCACGCAGCAGCACGATCGGGCTGCGACTGGCCGCATCCAGCGCAATGCCGGCCACCTGCATTTCGACCATGGGCTTGCCGCAACGGGCTGTGACCGATTATGGCGATCTGGATGGGGCCCCAAGGATGTTCACCGGTCTGGTGCAGGCCGTCGGTCGCCTGGAGCGCTGCAGCGGCGGGGTGGCGATCCGACTGCAGCCCGGGGCCCTCGGCCCCCTGGCCCTGGGCGACAGCATCGCCGTCGATGGCGTCTGCCTGACGGTGGCCGAGCTCTGGCCCGACGGCTTCCGCGCCGATGTC
>JBJTBH010000099.1:0-14205 GCA_046091285.1 Cyanobacteriota bacterium
CACTCAACCTGTTGCGGCTGGCTGGTTTTCAGTCGATCCGCGCCGGCATGCAGGCGGTGATGCACGACATCACGGCGCTGCTGGCGATGGCGATGCGCCAGCCAGAGCCCAAGACGGGCTGAGACTTTCAATCAGCCCTGCCCTGTCGCCGGTGGTCGCTTGCAGCGTCTCGGCCGTAATCGTTGTCGTGGCTTTTGCCGGTGCGGACGCCATCACGAGCGCCTGCGGGCGCCTGCGGGCGTCGGACCCGTCGGATCATACTGGAGGCCTGGCTCTCTCCCGCCCTGCGGAGTCGCTCCCCCGATGTCCACGCCCACATCCGAGACCGCGCCGATGCTCCAGCGCCTCAGCCTGCGGCGTCCGGACGACTGGCATGTGCATCTGCGCGATGGGGAGATGCTGCGAGCCGTGGCCCCGGTGACGGCCCGCGGCTTCGCCCGGGCGATCGTGATGCCCAATCTGGTGCCACCGGTGATCAGCGCCGAGGCGGCCCGGGCCTATCGGGAGCGGATCCTGGCGGCCCTGCCGCCGCAGACCGACTTCGAACCCCTGATGACGGCCTATCTCAGCGATGACACCGACCCCGCCGACCTGGCGGCTGGATTCCGTGACGGGGTGTTCAGCGCCTGCAAGCTCTATCCGGCCCATGCCACGACCAACTCAGCGGCCGGTGTGAGTGATCTGGCCCGGCTGGAGGGCGTGTTCAGCACCCTTGAAGCGATCGGCATGCCGCTGCTGGTGCATGGGGAGGTCACCGAAGCCAGCGTCGACATCTTCGATCGGGAGGCGGTGTTCCTCGATCGTCACCTGGCGCCGTTGATCGCCGCCCATCCAGGCCTGAAAGTGGTGCTCGAGCACATCACCACCGAGCAGGCGGTCGATTTCGTCAGGGAGGCCGGGCCCTTGGTGGCGGCCACGATCACCCCTCATCACCTGCACATCAATCGCAACGCCATGTTCCGCGGTGGCCTGCGGCCGGACTTCTACTGCCTGCCGGTGGCCAAGCGGGAACGGCATCGGCTGGCGCTGCGCCGGGCGGCCGTCTCGGGTCTGCCCTGCTTCTTCCTGGGCACGGATTCCGCCCCCCACACCCGCCTGGCCAAGGAGTCGGCCTGCGGCTGTGCCGGCATCTTCAATGCCCCCTGGGCGCTTGAGAGCTATGCCCAGGTCTTCGAGGAGGAGCAGGCCCTGGAGCGGCTGGAGGGGTTCGCGTCGGAGCATGGCCCCCGTTTCTACGGCCTGCCGCTCAACGAGGGCCACGTCACCCTGGTGCGCGAGCCGCGGGTGATTCCGGAGCGGCTGGAGCTCGACCACGGCAGTGGCACCCCGTTGGCGCTGGTGCCCTTCCATGCCGGCGAGGTTCTGAACTGGCGCCTGGAGACGACGTCCGGGGAAGACCACCCCTAAGGTGACGGTGGCTCTTGATCACAATCACCGGCAGCGTGCGCGCCTCCGGCACTTCTTTTCCAGGTATGCGCACCCTGTTTCTTTATCCAGAGTTCCCGAAGACCTTCTGGAGTTACGAGAAAATTCTTGAGCTGGTGAATCGGAAGGTTCTCCTGCCGCCCCTCGGCATGGTCACCGTGGCGGCGTTGCTGCCTCAGCACTGGGAGATGAAGCTGGTCGATCGCAATGTTCGGGAGGTCACGGCAGCCGAGTGGGACTGGGCGGAGCTGGTGGTGATTTCCGGGATGATCGTGCAGCGGGCCGACATGGCCGTGCAGATCGCAGCTGCCAAGGCCAGGGGGTTGCCGGTGGCCGTCGGCGGCCCCTTCGCGAGCTCGACCCCGGATGCGCCGGAATTGAGCCTGGCGGATTTCAAGATTCTCGATGAGGGTGAGATCACCCTGCCGATGTTCATCGAGGCGATTGAACGGGGTGACTCCGGGGGACGATTCAGTGCCAATGGCGAGAAGCCCGATGTCACCTCCACCCCGGTGCCACGCTTTGATCTGCTGCAGTTGGAGGCCTACGACTCGATGTCGGTGCAGTTCTCAAGGGGCTGCCCATTTCAATGTGAATTCTGCGACATCATCGTGTTGTATGGACGCAAGCCCCGCACGAAGACACCTGAGCAGCTGATTGCTGAGCTTCAGACCCTTTACGACCTCGGCTGGAGGCGTTCCATCTTCCTGGTGGATGATAATTTTATTGGTAATAAGCGCAATGCCAAGATTTTGCTTCCGGCCTTGAAGCAATGGCAGATTGAACGCGGTTATCCCTTCAGTCTCGCCACGGAGGCTTCCGTTGATCTGGCGGCCGATGATGAGCTGATGCAGATGATGGCCGAGTGTCGCTTTGACAGCGTTTTTCTCGGTATCGAGACCCCGGATGAGGCCAGCCTGGCCACGGCGGGCAAGCTACAGAACACCCGCAGTTCACTGGAAGAGGCGGTCGGCCGTATCAGTTCCTATGGAATTCGGGTGATGGCCGGTTTCATCATCGGTTTTGATGGAGAGAAAACCGGTGCCGGAGATCGGATCGTTCAGTTTGTCAGCCGGACCGGAATACCGGCGGCGATGATGGGCATGCTGCAGGCGCTTCCGAACACCGGCCTCTGGCATCGCCTGGAAAAGGAGGGCCGGTTGATTGAGGGAACCACCGATGCCAAGGGGGTCAACCAGACTAATCTTCTCAACTTTGTTCCGACCAGGCCGATCCGTGATATTGGCCATGAATATGTTGATGCTTTTTGTCGGTTGTATGAGCCCCACTCTTATATTGATCGCGTCACGCACTACTATCTGACGATGGGACTGCCCCGCTGGCAGCATTTTGTGCCGGCGGCCTTCGGCAAGGCGTCACTACCGGCCTGGAGTGATGTGCGGGCGTTGCTGATTGTGATCTGGCGTCAGGGGATTCGTCGGGATACCCGCGTCCGTTTCTGGCGGTCGCTGTGGAAAGTGGCGCGACGCAATCCCGGGGTGCTTGAGCAGTTTCTGGTGGTGCTCGCTCACAACGAGCACTTCATGGAGTATCGGGCGGTGGTCAGTCGTGAAATTCAGGAGCAGCTGGCTGCTCTGCCGCCGGAGCCTCAGGAGGTACGCGCGCTGCAGTCCGCCTGAGCTCCGGCCGTCCGCTCTGGTGGCCCTGCTTCTGGGGCTCGGTCATGGCCGGTGGCTCGGCTGCGTCCAGCGGCTTTGCCGTATCCAGTGGCTCGGTTCTGGCCAGCGGCTTTGTCGCATCCAGTGGCTTTGTCGTATCGAGTGGCTTTGCCGGATAGCCATGGTCACCCTGGCCGTCCTGGATCTGTAACGGTTGGTAAGGAAACGGGAGCGATCCCACTTTGCCTTCCGGGTCGGCATAAGGTTGATCTCAGCGGTTCCGGCCCCAACCGGCGGCACGTTTAATCCGAGAGATGGCCATGAAAAGCGCGAACGGTTCTTCGATGACAATTGGTGAGCTGGAAGCCAATTATCCGTTGTATTGCAAGGCTCTGCGCCTGCTGCTTCAGGAGGGTCGCTCTCTGGAGGCGATTCAGCGCACCGTCTGCTGGGAGCGCCTCGCGAAGCTTCATCTCTGTCTTCCCAATCGTTATAAGGCTCCCGATTATCTGCTGGCGGTGCTTCGCCGCGACCTCGCTTCGGCGGCGGCGGTCCAGGTGGCGGCATCCTGACGCTGCCGATCCTTTGCAGCTGGAGATCGCGCGCCATGGCTTCCGATCCTGATCTGCCCCCTGCAACGCCCCTCACCTCGCCGGTGATCGATGCCGAGGGACGCCTCACCTATGTCGGTACGGACGGCCGCCGCTACGTGGTGCTCGGTCCTGAGGATCAGGAAGCCTATCGCCAGCGGAGTCTTCACCAGTCCCTCGAGCAGGGGGCCCGGCAGCTCGATCAGATCCAACGGCAGGCGCGGATCTGGCTGGATCTGGTCTGTGGCCCCGGTCTGCAACGGGCGGAGGCCCTGGTTCTGCTTCTGCGCACGCTTGAGGACAGCCTCGGCGGAGCCGACGAAGCGGATTCCCCTCCGGTCTGAGGGGTGGTCGCCTCCGGAACGCCGTCGAGGCGCGTTCTAGGGTGGGAAGGATTCCAAGATGTCTCGTTTGCAAGCTCGCCACTTTCTTCTGGGCTTTCGAAGGATCGGTTCTCAAATTTTTTGGTTATGACGATTTACGTCGGCAATCTTTCCTTCGATGCCGAAGTTCCTGATCTGGAACACCTTTTTGCCGAATACGGCCAGGTGAAGCAATGCAGCCTGCCTCTCGATCGCGAAACCGGCCGGAAGCGTGGTTTTGCTTTTGTCGAGATGGCCAATGAAGCGGACGAGGCCAAGGCCATCGCCGATCTTCAGGATGTGGAGTGGATGGGTCGCAACATCCGCGTCAACAAGGCGGAACCCCGTGGCGGCGGTGGCGGTGGCGGCGGTGGTCGCGGCGGCTATGGCGGTGGCTATGGCGGTGGCGGCGGTCGTTACTGACCCCTCCCCGGCCCTCCGGGGCCATCCAGTCGGGCCCGGGGGTTCGTGGGAGGGCGCGGGATCGCTGCCATCCCACGGCCTCCCGGGCTTTTCTGCGTTGGTTCTTCCTTGCCTGGAGGGTCTGAGGACCCTGGCTCAGGTCAGCTGGAAGAGCAGGAGATCGGCCTCTCCCTCGATGGCTGTCAGCTCCTGCACCTGCGCCGCCGCGAAGCCGAGGCCGTCGCCGGCCGCCAGGGTGGGCAGGTCGTCGGTTCCCAGCGGCTTGAGATGAAGCCTGCCGTTGATCACCTGGATCCAGCCCAGGGAGGATTCCTGCAACGGCAGGGTCAGCGCCTGGCCGGCTTTCGGCTGGGCGCGCCAGAGACGGATCGGTCGCGAGAGCGACAGAGTCGTCGCCCCGGAGCCAGCCGGTGCCACCAGCGGCGTCCAGCCCGCTCCGAGGGTGATCGAACGCTGCGCGTAGCGAGGGGGCAGCCCTGTGGCGGCCGGTTCGATCCAGATCTGCAGCAATCGACAGGGGTGATCGCCACCGTTGATCTCGCTGTGCTGGATGCCGGTGCCGGCCGCCATCGCCTGCACATCACCGGCAAGAAGTCGGCCTTCACTGCCGAGGGAGTCCCGATGATCGATCTGTCCTTCGATCATCACCGTGATGATGTCCATGTCGCGGTGGGGATGGAGCCCGAAGCCGCGACCGGCGGCGATGCGGTCGTCATTGATCACCCGCAGCGGCCCGAAGCTTCGCCAGGACGGGTCGTCATGGCCCGCGAAGCTGAAGCTGTGCCAGCTCTCCAGCCAGTCGTTGCGGCTGAGGAAACGTTCGCCGGCGGGGCGGTGGCGCAGGGGTGAGGGGGAAACCATCGGCTGAAGGTGTCGATGCAGAGACTCTGGCGACAGAAGGATCGATGGCGACGTCACGGTGCGCCGGCCCTGGTCCGCCTGCTCAGGCCCCGGCCCCAGGCCGCGATCAGGGCCTCAGAATGGGCAGCCCTGATCGGATCCTGACGGCAACGAACTGTCCGCGAGGCCTCGTCCTTCGTTCATGCAGGGCGGTCGGTCCCTTGCGACGGCCTTCTTTCCCGGGCGCTCTCCCCCCCTCGGCCACGACAGGGCCCAGAGGTTCGCAAGACTGGAGTCATGCCAAGGTCTGACGTGTCGCCATCGCTGCTCCAACGGCTGGACCTTCAGCTGGCTCTGATCGGTCGCAAGCTGCTGATTCCGCTGGTGATCCTGGCCCTGGCCTGGGTTCAGGAGCTGGTGGATCAGATCCTCTTCGCCGGGCGCTGGAATCTGCCGATGGTGCATGGCGGTCCGCTCTGGGGAGTGTTCACGGCGCCCTTCAGCCATGGCTCCTTCGGTCATCTGATCAGTAACAGTGTCTGGTTCCTGCCCCTTTCCTGGTTGGTGCTGGCCAAGGGGGGACGCGATTATCTGGCGATCTGGGCCTGGGTGCTGCTGATGGCTGTGCCGGTCTGGCTGTTCTGGCCTCAGAGCAGTCATGGCCTTTCCGGTGTTGTGTATGGCCTGCTGGGTTATCTGCTGCTGATCGGTTGGCTCGAGAGGCATCCCTGCAGCCTGCTGCTCTCGTTGTTCGCGTTGGTCAGCTATGGCGGCATCCTGCCGAGCCTGCTTCCTTTCCTGAATCCCCCGGGAGTGAGCTGGATCGGCCACGCCAGTGGCTTTGTCGGCGGCCTGCTCGCGGCCCTGGCGATCCATCGCGAGCCCGGTCAGGCCTGATCGTGCCCGTGGGCATCAGCTGGGCCTCCGGGACTGGTCCGAAGCCTTGATGGGGGCAGGGGGGCTTGAACCCCCACAACGTTGCCGTCTGCGGATTTTAAGTCCGCTGCGTCTACCAATTCCGCCATGCCCCCTGGCCAGAGCGGCAGCCGGGCCACCGATGACGCCCTCCCATCCTAGATTTCGCGGGAGCCGTTGAATCGTTCGTGAGCCTGCCCGGCCTCCTCAGTGATCTGCCGCTGTCCCTGGACGCTCTCCTGGTGGTCGGGGCCTATGTGCTGCTCGGCGGCGGCTACCTGGTGGTCGGTCCGCTGCTTCTTTACTGGTGGATGAATCGCCGCTGGATGGTGATGGGCAAGCTGGAGCGCACCGCGATCTACGGCCTGGTGTTTCTGTTCTTCCCCGGGCTGATCCTGTTGTCGCCCTTCCTCAATTTCCGCCTGGCGGGGCAGGGCGAGTGACGCGCGGTCAGTCCCTGCTGATCGGCCTGGCGGTCTTCGCCCTCGGGGGCCTCGGGTATGGCCTGTTCCTGGCCAGTGGTCTGGAGGGTTTCTCCGCCGGGATCGCCGCCGAGGCGTTGCTGGTTGTCGTGGTTCTGGGCTGGACCGGCAGTTATCTCTTCCGGGTCGTCACCGGCCGGATGACCTACATGGAGCAGCGTCGTCGCTATCGCGATGCCTATGACGCGGCCACCGACGCTGAACTGCAGAAACGTTTCGCGGCGCTCTCTCCAGAGGAACAGGAAGCCCTGTTGCGGGAGGTCGGTCAGCTGCCTTCGGAGGCTGAGGCGGATGACCCCGGCGCCGAGGCCTCGCCCTCCCTGGAGCCGGGCTCCCCGGCCTGAGGTGAGCTGACCCCATAGGCTCACCCGATCCGTCCGCACCGGGCCCGATGTCTGCCGCCCCCACCGCCAGCCTTACCCCGATCGCTCAGCGCTTTGCGGCATTGCAGGCCGAGGGGCGTTGTGCCCTGATGCCGTTTCTGGTGGCCGGCGACGGTGGCCTGGCCACCACCCGCGCCACGCTGCTCAGCCTGCAGCAGGCTGGCGCTGATCTGATTGAACTCGGGATTCCCTACAGCGATCCCCTGGCTGATGGGCCGGTGATTCAGGCGGCGGCCAGCCGTGCTCTGGCTGCTGGCACCACGCCAGCTGCTGTGCTCGAGCTGCTGGCTGATCTCAGGGGCACGCTGACGGTGCCTGTGGTGCTGTTCACCTACAGCAATCCTCTGCTCAGTCGTGGCCTCGAGCGCTTCTGCCAGGAGGCCGCCGCCGCCGGAGTCGCCGGTCTGGTGGTGCCGGATCTTCCCCTGGAGGAAGCCGAAAAGCTGTCACCGATTGCCGCCGCCCACGGCCTGGATCTGGTGCTGCTGGTGGCACCGACGACTCCCGCGGAACGCATGGCCAGAATCCAGGCCGCCAGCCGTGGGTTCACCTATCTGGTCAGTGTCACCGGTGTCACCGGAGTGCGCACCTCGCTGGAGACCCGGGTCGCCCCTCTGGTGCAGCAGCTCTGTGCCCTTCCGGGCCCACCGGTGGCGGTCGGTTTCGGTATCTCCGGTCCGGATCAGGCTGTGCAGGTGCGCGACTGGGGCGCGGCCGGGGCCATTGTAGGCAGTGCCCTGGTGGCTGTGATGGCGGAAGCCGAAGGCCCTGAGGCCGCGGCTGCCGCCGCCGGCCGTTTCTGTCATGACCTGCGGGAAGCACTCGATCGTTGAGGCCTCTGATGGCGTTGGTCCTGATCGGTTCCGGCGCCTGCCCAACAGACCGACGCCCAGACCCTGCTGCCTAGCCTGATGGGGCCGGCCTGAAGGCCTCACCGTGTCTGCGTTCCTGCCTAACGCCGTCGTTCTGTCCCCCTTTCTGCTGGCTCCACTGCATCTGGTGGTCGGGCTGGCGATCGTGGCCGGCGTCTTTGCGTTGCTGCGTTCGCTGCTGAACCGACTCGTGCGCCGGGGTCAACCCTGGAGCGGCGAATCGCCTCGCCTGCTGCTCCAGACCCTGGCCCAGATCGCTGCCCTGGCGGTGGTCACCCTGGCCCTGCAGCCCTTGCCGTTCGGCAGCACCGGTTCGCGCCTGCTGCAGGCCCTGAGCCAGCTCGTGCTGGTCGTTCTGCTGGTGCGACTGGCCAATCGGCTGGTGCTGCGGCTGCTGCAGACGGCCCTCGCCCGTCTTGGTGAGCCTCCGGCGGTTCAGGGACTGCAGGCCCTGGGGCCGATGATCCGCGGGCTGTTCTGGCTGCTCGGTTCCCTGGTGTTTCTGCAGAATCAGGGCGTGCAGCTGACGGCGGTGCTCGGGGCGTTGGCCGGCGCCGGCATCGGCATCGGTTTCGCCCTGCAGGGACCTGCCCGGGACTTTCTGACCTATCTGACGATCCTGTTCGATCAGCCGTTTGTGATCGGTGATCTGATCCGCTTTGATGACGTCTGGGGGCGTGTGATTCAGGTCGGTCTCCGCAGCACCCATCTGCGCAGTCTTGATGGGGAGCGGGTGGTGATCACCAATGGTGATCTGCTGGCCAAGACCCTGCGCAATTACGGTGACCTCAGCGAGAAGCGGATCATCACCCGGCTGGTGCTGGCCCATGGCACTGGATCTCAGGCGGCTGAGGAGATCAGCGCGCAGATCGCCGCCATGATCGATCAGGTTCCGACGGCCCGTTTCGATCGCTGCCATCTGGTGGAGCTCACCCCTGCCGGGCTGGTGCTCGAATTGGTGTATCTCCTTGATATCAACGCTGCTGAACCCTTACCGGTTCGTCAGCAGCACATCAATCTGGCGATTCTCAGGATCTTCGAAACGCTGGGAGTGAAACTGGCCGATGGTCCGATGGTCGGGGCTCTGCCGGGGGCGGCGCAGCGTTGAGGGGGCGTTCAGGGGGGCGGGATGCCCTGCGACCCTCGGATCAGCTGATCTTTTTGCTTGGCCCGCTTTGTCCTCTGGGGCACCTACTGCGAGAACGTGCTGGAAAAGCGGGCCTCCTACCGCGAGGAGCATCTGGCGGGACTGCAACGTCAGAAGGAGGAAGGGGTGCTGATCACGATCGGCCCGACGGTCGATGCCAGCCATGTGTTCGGGATCTACGAGGCCGAGAGCCCCGAGCAGGTGGAGGCTCTCGTCAAGGACGATGTTTACTGGCGCAATGGCATCTGGACCGCCGTCACGGTGCACCCCTGGATTCAGGTGTTCTGATCGCCTGGCTTCAGGAGCGCGGCCAACCGTCCTGGGCCTGCTGCCAGACCCAGCTGGCCACGGCTTCAGGGCCGCCGGCACCGAGCGGTTCGCCATAGCCACCCATCTGACCGATGCCGTTCGCGGCGATCTGAGCGATCGCCGCTTCGTTGTCGAGGCCCTGGCGTTTCAGGGCGGCCAGTTTCAACGTCTTGCCGCGTCTGAGGATGTTGCCGCCATTGACATGGCAGCCGGCGCAGTGCTCAACAAACAGACCGGCGCCTGAGGGCGCGGCCTCGGCCAGGGCGATCGGAGTGCCTGTGATCCAGGTTCCGAGGGCCACCAGCAGACCCAGCCCCCAGGGAAGCAGGCGCTGAACGAGCGGCCGGCGCATGGCAGCCATCGGTGAGTCCATCGAGCGTGAACGCCAGTCTGGAGCAGCGTCGACGACCATCGGTCGCGCTGACACCTCCGCGTTGCCGTCGTCTCCGATGAGGCCCTGACAGCGATCAGACAGAACGACCGGCCATGCTGGCGTCAGCCGGGCTGATTCCATGCCGTCTCCGCTTTCCGCTGTCGAGCGTCTGAGGTCGCATCTGCATCAGACCCAGTTGCTCGGCTCGATCAGCAGCACCCTGTATTTCGATCAGAACACGGTGATGCCGGCCGCCGGTGCCGCCTGGCGTGGTGAACAGCTGGCCCTGTTGGCCAGTCAGCTGCACGAACGTCAGAGCAGCGACGCTTATGCCGCCCTCGTCGCGGAAGCTGAAGCGGAGCTTGATGCCGATGAGCCGCCTGAGCGCCATCGCAATCTGCAGCTTCTGCGTCTGGAGCTCGATCGCCAGCGCTGCCTGGAGCCGGCGCTGGTTCGTGCCCTCGCTCAGGCCCAGTCGCGCGGTAATGCCGTCTGGCAGGACGCCCGCGCCCGCAACGATTTCTCGGCCTTTGCCCCAGCGCTGCGGGAGCTGATCCAGCTTCGCCGCCAGCAGGCCAGCCAGCTGGCCACCGCCGAACCGGTGTCGCGCAGTCCCTGGGAAATCCTGGCGCAGCCGTTCGAGCCCGAGGTGAGCCGGGCACGCCTGGAGGAGCTGTTCGCGTCGCTCAGGGCCGAGCTGCCGGTGTTGCTCGAGCGGGCGGCCGCCAGCCGCGTTTCCCAGCCTGCTTCGCTGGCGCTGCCCGAGGCCCTGCAGGAGCGGCTCTGCAACGATCTGCTCAACAGCTGGGGGTATGACCCGGCCCGCTGTCAGCGTTCCCGTTCCGCCCATCCCTTCTCCAGCACCCTCGGGCCGGCGGATTTCCGCATCACCACCCGGGTGGTGCCTGATCAGCCGTTGTCCGCCTTTCTGGCGACGGCGCACGAATGGGGTCATTCGCTCTACGAGCAGGGGCTGCCACGTTCCGGTGATCACTATTTCCCCTGGCCCCTCGGCGAAGCCACGTCGATGGGGGTGCATGAATCGCAGTCGCTGTTCTGGGAGTGCCGTGTGGCCCGCAGCCTGGCTTTTGCCGAACGCTGGCATCCGCGGTTCTGTTCCGGTCTGGAGCACGATCCCTGGGGTGGTCCCCAGGGGTTCTGGCGTTCCTTCAATCCCCTCCGGCCGGGCCTGATCCGCATCGAGGCCGATGAACTGAGTTATTGCCTGCATATCCTGCTGCGTTTTGAGCTTGAGCTGGCTCTGCTGGAAGAGGAGATGCCGGTGGAGGAGCTTCCGCAGCAGTGGAATCGTCGCATCGGTGAGCTGCTGGGTCTGCGACCCTCCACCGACGCTGAGGGCTGTCTGCAGGACATCCATTGGGCCGAGGGCCTGTTCGGTTATTTCCCCTCCTATGCCCTCGGCCACCTGATCAGGGCCCAGATCGCCGGAGCGATGGAGCAGGCGATCGGTCCGATCGACCGGCTGATCGCCAGCGGGGAGGAGGCCACGATGCAGGCCTGGCTGGGGGCGACCGTCTGGCCCCTGGGTCGCTCGGTGAATGCCGAGGAGCTGGTGGAACGGATCTCGGGTCGCCCCCTGACCGCCGACCCCTTCCTTGACCACCTGCGTCGCCGGGTGGATCAGGCCGTCGGCTCCGATTGAGGGAGCGGGGCCTCCGTAGGATGCGCCCCGATCCGACCTGATCTGCCGAGCCCATGGCGAACATCGACCACGCCCCCAGCAGGACCATGCTCAACCTGCTGCACGTGCTCCCGGCCTTCGCCGATGAAGCTGAGCTGCGGCTGAACACGATCGTGGAACTGAACAGCAACACGATCAACAAATATGAGTTGATCACGGAAACCGGTCACCTGAAGCTCGATCGGGTCGGCTATTCCTCCCTGGCCTATCCCTTTGCCTACGGCTGCATTCCGCGCACCTGGGATGAGGATGGTGATCCGCTTGATATCGAAATTGTTGGTGTCACCGAGCCCCTGATTCCTGGCAGTGTGGTTGAGGCTCGCATCATCGGCATCATGACCTTTGATGATGGTGGTGAAGTCGACGACAAGGTGATCGCCGTTCTCGCTGATGACAAGCGTATGGATCACATCACCAGCTTCGAGCAGCTGGGTGACCACTGGAAGAAGGAAACCCAGTACTACTGGGAGCATTACAAGGATCTGAAGAAGCCTGGCACTTGCAAGGTGAATGGGTTCCTTGGTGTTGACGATGCCGTGCGCATCATCAAGGAATGCGAGGCTCGCTATCTCGAGACGATTCAACCCAGGCTGGTGAACGGAATCGTCGGCTGAGTTCGCGATCGCTGCATCATGCCCCGGATGTGCTGATTGAGCAGGATCAGCCTCCGGACTTTTTTGTGGCAACGCAGGTTCAGGGTTGCTGCAGATGGCGGAAATCTTTCTTTAGTTGCCTGATTCCGGCACTTCACACCGTCTCCATACTCTTAGGGTGGCTCCCTCGGTTGCCCTGGTCGAGCTCGGGACTCCCTCCCGCGAGCGGGTCAGGCCTGTCCCCCACTCGATCCAGCGTCGTCTCATGTCCGCATCTCCCGTCAGGGATTTTCTGGCTGTCTCTCCCGTCCCCAGCACCGTGCTCAAGTGGGGTTGGGATGGTGAGCTCTCTGAACGGGATCGTTTCTGCATCGTTCATCGCCTCCGGTTGGCGGATCCTTTCGCGTCCCAGTTGCCGCTGGTGATCACCGATGCTGCGGTCAGCACCAGGCTCACCGCCTCCTGACAGGCGGTCTTGCGGCTGATCTCAGCCGCCTGTGCCCCTGAGGGTTGGTCGGCTCCGGATCCCTGGACCGGTTCTGATCGCGGCAGGCGTTCTGCACCTCGCCGTTCACTCTGCTGGTTCAGCCCTGCGCTTGTTCTCTGCCCATCAACGTGGTGGCCAGGGCCCTGGCCATCCCATCGCGACTTGCCAGGCCCCTGAGATCCTCCACCCGCAGGCCGCGATTGGGACAGCCGCTCGGTAATTCCGGCAGACCCGGTGCCTCGCAGGTGAACACCGGCAGTTGACGCAGCTGGTTCGGTGTCAGCTGATCCTCGAGCTGGGCCAGAGTCGCCCCGGCCGGTAGCCAGAGCAGATCCGTGCGGCGGCAGTCGCGGAGACGTTCGAGGCCACGATGGCCACCAAGGCTCCGTTGCAGGTCGGCCAGGGTTACCAACCCCACCACCCAGCCGTCTTCCTCAACCAGAATGCAATGTCCCCGGCAGGCAAGCAGCCGGTCGAGGGCTCGCTCCGGGGCAAGCTCCGCGGGCAGCACCAGAGGGGGCACCGGCTCCAGCGCCGCTTCCACCGAGAGGGCAGCCAATCGGCCCCGTCGCTCCTCCTCCGCCAGATCGCGGCCCAGAAGCCCTGGGTCCGCCAGTCCCATCCAGCGCTCCACCAGGGCGGCGCTCAGTCCTGCCGCCGCCATCAGCGGCAGCAAGATGCGGATGTCATGGGTGAGTTCGAACAGCAGCAGCAGGGCCGTCAGGGGAGCCCTGGCACTGCCGGCCAGCACCGCCGCCATGCCCACCATGGCGTAAGCCGGCGGTTCGGCGATCGGCAGGTGGAACCCGCTTTCCCCGAGCAGCTGGCCGTAGCAGTTCCCCAGCAGGGCACCGAGCATCAGCGAGGGAGCAAAGCCGCCGCCCACAAAGCCGGTGGCGCTGCTCAGGCCCGTCGCCAGAAGTTTCACCCCAAGCAGGGTCAGCAGGGTCAGGAGGGTGACGCTGCCGCTGTTGCCGAGCAGGGCCTCGATCGTGTCGTAGCCGACCCCGAGCACCTGGGGAAACCCGAGGGCCAGCAGTCCCACCCCCAGTCCTCCCAGGCCGGTGATCGCCCAGCCCGGCAGGCGGGCCAGATGGGTCTGGATCACCTGGCTGCGGCCTGCCTCGATCAGACGGATCAGCAGCCAGGAGAGCAGGCTCGCCAGCAGTCCGAGTCCCAGGTAAAGGGGCAGTTCCAGCGGTGAGCGCACCTCATAGGCGGGCAGGCGGAAGATCGGGGCATCCCCGAGGCAGAGCTGGGTCACCAGGGAGGACGCCACCGCCGCCACCAGCACGGCCCGCAGGCTCGGTCGACCGGGAATCGTGCTGTAGGTGCCTTCGAAGGCAAAGAACAGGCCGGCGATCGGAGCTTTGAAACCGGCCGCCAGACCGGCGGCGACGCCGGCCGCCACCCGGGCTTTCTGGCTGGCGGGTGGCAGATGGCCCCGCAGACCCACCCAGAGGCCGAGGTTGCCACCGCTTTCCACACTGGGCCCCTCCGGTCCGAGGGAGGCACCGCTGCCCAGGCTCAGGGAGGCGGCTACCAGACGCACCAGGGGAAGCCGCGGTTCCGCCAGGACCGAGCCGTCCGCCACCGCCCTCAGGCTCGGCAGCCCCGGTCCGACCGCGCCGCCGAACCTGCGCAGCAGCCCGACAGCCAGACCGCCGAGCATCGGCACCAGCC
>JBJTBH010000100.1:0-6311 GCA_046091285.1 Cyanobacteriota bacterium
CCACCCCGGCTGCGGCCAGATAGAGCAGTAGCGGCGAGCCCAGACCACCTGTGCCGACGCAGAGCACGGAGGAGGCCTTGAGACGCTTCTGACCCTCCATCCCCACCTCGGGCAGGATCAGGTGGCGGGCAAAACGGGCCACCTCATCGGGACTGAGCTGAACCCCTTGGGTATCGGGAGGAAGCATGGGCGAAGGTTGAGACCACCGGCCTGAAGGGCAGACCGACAAGACCATTCATTCTCCATGGTCCCCTGTCGCCGGATCCATGGGCAGCAAGGGCAGGGATCGGGGAGCCTCCTCCGGGTCCTGGGCGAGCCACCAGGCCCGCACCGGTGCCTCCGCTCCACCGGTCGCCGGCCCGGCGGCAGCGATCACCATCACGGTGGGGGCAAAGGCCAGGGCGCGATCGGTGTCTGATGGCACCAGGGCACCGACCGGATGGCTGTGGGCCGAACCATGCACCTGCCAGCCGCGCTGCCGCGCCCATTTCTGAGCCAGAAGCTGCTCGCGTGGATCGAGAGCAAAGCGCCTGGAGCGCTCCGCCACGGGCTGCCAGACATTCAGACAGGGCCAGATCATGGTCACCGCCCAGTGCTCCCCATGGGCAGGTCCGAGCAACAGAGCGCAGCCCTCCTCGGGAGCCGCCACCGCCAGAACGGTCTGAAGAACGATCAGCTGTTGCTCACCAAACTTCAACGAGACTGGCGATGTGGCCGCTTGACGCAATACTTTGTTCAACTTCTTACCCCCGAACCGGGCATCGTCATGACGGATAGCAGCAGCGACGTTCTGGACAACACAACCACCACCCTGCCCGGTTCCGACGCCAGCGATGCCGCCCCGGAAGTGAGTTTTTCGGAGCGCTACAGCGAGATCATCGGCACCATCAATGCCTTCCTCGATCAGGTCGACTGGTCGCTGATGGGTCGGGTCAGCAAGGCCGCCGGTGTGATCCTGGCCGTGATCGTGGCCCAGGTGCTGATCAAGGGCGTTCTTGACACCATCAACCTGCTGCCCGTGGTGCCCGGCCTGCTGGAGCTCCTCGGCCTGGTGGTGGTCGGTCAGTGGAGCCTCAGCAATCTCACCACCTCCGAGAAGCGCCAGAAGCTCACCGGTCAGATTCAGGCCCTGCGCAAGGAATACCTGGGCTGACCCCCACCCCGGACCCGGGGCACCAGCCATCGGGACCCGATCGGCTGCGCTGTTGCAGCGCAGCCGATCCAACCGACGTCGTCCTCAGCGGCCAGGGCTGCCGTCTTCTGAACGTTCCGGCCGGCGCCTCAGCGATCCGCGAGCAGCGCTCTGATCGTGGTCTGGGCCTGACTCCGGTAGCCCCCGCCGAACAGATTGGCGTGGTTGAGCTCGTGATACAGGTTGTAGAGGCATTGGCGCCTTTCGTGACCCGCAGGCCTGGGCCAGGTGGCGTCATACCCCGCGAAGAACGCCGCCGGGAAGCCCCCGAAGAGCGCCGCCATCGCCAGATCCACCTCCCGGTCCGCGCAGTGCACCGCCGGATCGAAAATCGTGCCGCGACCATCGGCCAGCACCCCGCCGTTGCCCGCCCAGAGATCTCCATGCACCAGCACCGGCAGCGGCTGATGGCCCGCCAGCCAGGTGTCCACGCGGTCCAGCAGTGCCGCCGCACCGCTGAAGGGATGCCCCTGGCGCTCCGCCCACGCCAGCTGCGGCGCCAGGCGGCACTCCCGGAAGAACATCGCCCAGTCGCGGCACCAACGGTTCCGCTGGGGCGCTGAACCGATCCAGTTGTCGTGCTCCCAGCCGTAGCGGCCCTGGCCGACGTTGATGGCGGGATCTTCGGCGCTGCGGCGATGGAGCCCGGCCAACGCCGCCCCAAGGCCATGCCAGGCCTGATCGGAGCCGGCCCTGGAGCCTGGAGTCGCCAATGGCAACCACTCGAGCACCAGCACCGCCCGATCCTCCAGAAGCGCCGAGGCCCGCACCGCAGGAATCCGCAACGGCAGCGCCGGGTCCACCGCCGCCGCCAGGGCCAGCAGCCCGTCGATCTCAGCCTTGAACAGAGCCTGGCGATCGGCCGGACTGACCTTGAGGAACAGACGTTCACCGCTGGCGAGCAGCAGCGCCTGGGCGCGATGGATGCTGCCGCCGCTCACCGACGCTCCCAGCCGCACCTCCTCGCCCAACAGCCGACCAAGACCGCGGCAGAGCTCCCGATCCCGGCCCTCAGCTGCCATCCGCGTCTGACCATCTCTGGCTGCCAGCATGCCCAGCCGAGCGCCAGCGTGCCGATGATCTCCGACCCCGGGCCCGCACCGCATCAGGACCGCCGCCACACGGTGGTGGTGATCGGCGCCGGTGTGGCCGGCCTGACGGCCGCAGCCCTGCTCGCCGATGCCGGCCTGGATGTGGAGCTGCTGGAGGCTCATCACCAGAGTGGCGGCTGCGCCGGCACCTTCCGCCGCGGCCCCTATGTGTACGATGTGGGGGCTACCCAGGTGGCGGGTCTGGAGCCCGGCGGCAGCCACCATCGCCTCTGTCGGCACCTGGGCCTGCCGCTGCCGGAGGCGCGACCTCTGGATCCAGGCTGCGTAGTGCAGCTCGACGATGGCTCCGAACCGATCGCCCTCTGGCGCGATCCGGAGCGCTGGCGCCAGGAGCGACAACGTCAGTTTCCCGGCAGCGAACGCTTCTGGACCCTCTGCGCCGCCCTGCACCAGGCCAACTGGGCCTTCGCCGGCAAGGATCCGGTGCTGCCGCCACGCACCCTCTGGGATCTGCGTCAGCTGCTCGGCGCCCTCGGCCCGGCCCAGCTCGCCACAGGGGTGCTGGCCAAGGCCACGGTGACCGATCTGCTGCGGCTCTGCGGCTGCGCCGGGGATCAACGGCTGCGTCGCTTCCTCGACCTGCAGCTGCGCCTCTACTCCCAGCATGGCGCCGATCGCACCGCCGCCCTCTACGGCGCGACGGTGCTGGCCATGGCCCAGGCCCCCCTGGGGCTCTGGCACCTCGAAGGGTCGATGCAGCGCCTCTGCGATGGCCTGGAGCTGGCCCTGAACCGCGCCGGCGGACGGCTGCGACTGCGGCACCGCGTCACCGGGCTGACACAAGGCGAGGGTCTGTGGACCATCAACGGCGAGACAGCGAACGGCCGCCCCTTCCAGCGGCAGGTGCACTCCGTGGTCAGCAGCCTGCCACCCCAGACCCTGCCGGCGCTGCTGGGCGACGCCCTGCCGGGTGGCTACCGGCGTCGCCTGCGCTCCCTGCCGACCCCGTCCGGGGCCCTGGTGTTCTACGGGGCGATCCAGCGGGGGCTGCTGCCCAGGGATGTGTCCGCCCACCTGCAGCTGGAGGCCGGCCAGCCCGGCTCCCTGTTCGTGTCGGTGAGCCAGGAGGGCGATGGTCGCGCCCCGAGCGGCGAAGCGACGGTGATCGCCAGCGAGTTCACCCCCTCCGCCCCCTGGTTCGACCTGCCGGAAGACGACTACCAGCAGCAGAAGCAGGCCGTGCTCAACGCGCAGCAGACGAGCCAGGAAGCGGGCCTGCAGCTGCCGGCCGGGGCTTTCCTGCATCGGGAGCTAGCCACCCCACGCGGCTTCGCCGGCTGGACCGGACGACCGTTCGGCATGGTCGGTGGCCTCGGCCAGACGCCCGATCAGTTCGGGCCCTTCGGGCTGGCGAGCCGCACGCCCCTGCCGGGGCTCTGGCTCTGTGGCGACAGCCTCCATCCCGGCGAAGGCACCGCCGGCGTCAGCCTGTCGGCCCTGATGGCCGCGCGGCAGCTGCTGGCAGCTCTGGGCACCCCCCTGGAGCTGCGCTCCTAGGCGGGACTCTCCAGAAAGGCCGGCCGCAGGGCCTGGGTGCGCCCCAGGGCCTCCTGCAACTGCCTCCAGTCCCCGCCCTCGACGCACGTCTGCAGGTGATCAAGGGCGTGGCGATAGTCAGCCAGAGCCTGCCGCACAGCCTCCCGGTTGCAGCGGGCCATCAGGGTCCCCAGTTCCGGATTGCCGCCGCCCACCCGACTGGTGTCCGCAAAGCCGCTGGAAGCCAGTTGACGCACCAGGGAAGGGAGAGCCGAGGCGGCGGCGGGGCTGCGTGCCCCCTGATCCGCCGCCTCGATCAGGGCGGCGCTGACGAGCACGGGCAGGTGGGAGATCAGGGCGACGGCGCGATCATGATCGCTGGCCTCACAGCAGATCCAGCGGGCCCCGAGACACTCCGCCAGCTCGCGCACCACATCCAGGGCCCCGGGATCGGTGCCGGTCTCCGGGGTCGCGACCCAGGGGCGATCGACGAACAAACCCCTCAGGCCCGCCTCGACACCGGCCTGGGCGGTGCCGGCCATCGGATGACTGGGCACGAAACGGGGCACCAGCCCGCCCCATCGGGCCAGCACCGGCGCTTTCACCGACCCGACATCCGTGATCACAGCCTCCGGAGGCAGCGCCGAGATCAGGGACGGCGCTGGGTCCAGAAGGCGATCCAACGGCAGGGCGAGCACCACCAGAGCGCAGTCGCGCAGCACCGCGGGCTCGGTATCGATCCGGGTGGCGAGGCCCCGGGCTCGGGCCCGCTCCGCCGTTTCCGGACGATGCACCAGCGCCCGGACCTCCAGCCCCCGCGCCAGCAGATCCAGGCCGATCGAACCGCCGATCAGGCCAAGACCGACGATGCCGATCGGGCGTTCCTGCCAGGGGGCTGTCATCGCCTGCCTTCCGTTTCTGCCAGCTTCCTACGATTCCGCGATGCTGGAAGCCCGCGCCCATCAGCAACTGAAGCACCTCCTCCAGCAGGAGGGGCACCGGCGCTGGCCGCACCACTTCACCCTCAGCCGGCTGGTGGCCCGCAGCCTGCGGCGACAGGATCACACCCTGATCCGGCTGGCACCGGGCAGCGATCCCGGCTGGTTGATCAGCCTGCTGGTGCCCCTGGCCCTGAGTGAGGAACCGCTGGCCCTGATCTGCAGTGAGCCCCTCAGGCAACGGTTGCTGCAGGTGGAATGGCCCCGGCTTCATGCCGCCGGTCTGAACCTGGCCTGCTGGCAGGGACACCGCCCGCCACCGCCGGGAAGCCTGTGGCTGCTGAGTCCGGCGGAACTGCTCCAGGCCTGGAGCCAGGACCTGCTCGGGACGCGGCAGCTGGTCGTTCCCGAGGCTGAACAGATCGAACGACTGCTGCGGGACGCGGCCACGATCGTGATCGAACCCGGGCAATGGGATGGACTCCGACGCAGCCATCCTCAGGCGGCCGCCAGCCTGCTGGAGCTGCACGAACGACTGAGTCGCCGGATTCTCGACCAGCCGCCTGGGGCCGAGCGCAAGGTGGCGATCCGCGAGGAGGATGAAACGCCGTTGCGGGATCTGCTCCGCCTGCTCGGACCTTTACCGGATCCCTGGCAGCGCTGGCTGGAGAGCGGCGGGACGGGCTGGACCAGCTGGGCCCGCGTCGATCCTGTCCTGTTGCAGTGGGAACTGCACCGGCAGCCGCTGGAGCCCCTGGACGCCCTGGCGGACCTGGTGCAGGGTCGCGGCGTGATCCTGGCGGGAACGCTGCCCCAGGGGAGCGGGAAGGGTGGGCCGCCGCAGACCGGCGGCCGGGGCTTCCGGCCGGTGGTGACGGTGTCGCTGGCGGATCCCGAGCTGGCGGATCCACTGCCGTTGTTCGCACCGCGGCGCCAACCGCTACCCAACAGTCCGATCTACGGCCAGCATCTGTTGGAGCAGAGCCGGCGCCTGGTGCTCGGCCAGGCCGGGCTGACGGTGGTGCTGCTCGACGATCCGGCCCTGCAACGAGGGCTGGCCAGCGGGCTGGCCTCCGAGTTCGGCAGCCGCGTCACCCTGGCCACCACGGCACCGGCAGGCCATGGGGTGATCGTCTGCGACTGGAACTGGTGGCTGGAGCAGCAGGAGCGCCTGCCCCTTCCCTGCCAGATCGTGGTGGGGCTGCTGCCGATCGCCAGCCTCGAGGATCCGCTGACCGCCGCCCGGGTGCAGCTGTTGCGCCAGAAGGGCCGGGACTGGTTCCGGGACCTGCTGCTGCCGGAAGCCCTCGGCCGGCTGGAGCGTGGTGTGGCCTGCCTGCGCCAGGGGAATGGCCGGCTGGCGGTGCTCGATGGACGGCTGCGCAGTCGCAGCTGGGGCCATCAGGTGCTGACCGCCCTGGAACCATGGCGTGATCTCAGTCGCCTGCTCCCCCCCTAGGAGCGTGTCGCGCATAGATCGCGTCCATCCTCTCCACAGACGGCCCTGAATCTCCCCAGATCGCTGTTGCTGCAACCGATCCGGGCGAGACAATGGGGCATGAGCAAGACCTTCCGCCCCTGGAACCCCGAGCA
>JBJTBH010000101.1:0-5869 GCA_046091285.1 Cyanobacteriota bacterium
GGAGCTGCGCAACGCGGCCGCGGACGCGGCGCAGGGCCAGCAGGGGCATCGGCTGGGGCCGCGCCCAGGCCAGGGCGTCGCCCCGCTGCTCGACCGCGCTGAGGGTCGGCCCCGGCACGCCGGAGGCGGCGGCATCTTCGAGCAGCTGCCGATCCGGCCCGAACCCGCTGAAGCCTTTGATTTCGAACGCCTGTTCGCCATGCCTCAGGCCGTGGATCCCCTGGCGCTCGCGGCCGCCCATGGTGTGCCTGGTCGTCCCGTCAGCACTGCGGCGGAGCTGGAGCCGGCCCTGCGCTGGGCGCTTCCTCACCCCCTGGCCCTGGTGCGGCTGGTCAGTGATCGCCGCGCCGATGGCGCCTGCCGTCAGCGGCTGCGGGCCCTGATCTCCGAGCGCTTGCGCGGGGCTCTGCCGATCCTTGCTCAGCAGAATGGACGCCAGCTCTGAGTCCGGTGCCCTTGATGGCCCTTTCCTCCAGCCCCCCGGTCACCCCCATGGCATGGACCCCCTGGGGCCGTTATGAAGACATCCTGGTGGATGTGTGTGAGGAGGGCATCGCCCGGATCACGATCAATCGACCGGCCAAGCGCAACGCCTTCCGGCCCCAGACGGTGCAGGAGCTCTGCAGCGCCTTCACACGCGTCCGCGACAACCCGCGGATCGGTGTGGTGCTGTTCACCGGAGCCGGTCCTGCCGCCGACGGGGCCTGGGCCTTCTGCGCCGGCGGCGACCAGAGCGTGCGCGGCGATGGCGGGTATGTCGGTGACGACGGCCTGCCGCGTCTGACTGTGCTCGATCTGCAGCGCCTGATCCGCACCCTCCCGAAGGTGGTGATCGCCCTGGTGGCCGGTTATGCCATCGGCGGTGGTCAGGTGCTGCACCTGCTCTGTGATCTCAGCCTGGCGGCCGAGAACGCCGTCTTCGGTCAGACGGGGCCGCGGGTGGGGAGCTTCGATGGCGGCTTCGGGGCCGGTTATCTGGCCCGGGTCGTCGGTCAGCGCAAAGCCCGCGAAATCTGGTTTCTCTGCCGTCAGTACGGGGCCCGCGAGGCCCTGGCGATGGGCCTGGTGAATGCGGTGGTGCCCCTGGAGCAGCTCGAAGCCGAAGGGCTGCGCTGGGCCCGGGAGATCCTGGTCAACAGCCCGACGGCGATCCGCTGCCTGAAGGCGGCCTTCAATGCCGAAACCGATGGCCTGGCCGGCCTGCAGGAGCTGGCGGGTCAGGCCACCCACCTCTTCTACCGGACCGCCGAAGGTCAGGAGGGCCGCAATGCCTTCCTCGAGAAACGGCCCCCGGATTTCAGCGACGCTCCCTGGCTGCCCTGAGGCGTGTCGCAGCCGGCCTCCGGGCCGTAGACGATCGGGTGTGGCTGTTGCCATCGCCCGTAGAGTTGCCGGCACTTCGGCCACTGCCAGAGCGATGCGAGTGCTGTTTGCGGCCGCCGAATGCGCCCCGATGGTCAAGGTGGGCGGCATGGGTGACGTGGTCGGCTCCCTGCCCCCGGCCCTGGCGGCCCTGGGACATGACGTGCGCCTGATCATGCCGGGATACGGCAAGCTCTGGAGCCGCCTGCCGATTCCCTCGGAGCCGATGTGGCGCGGCCACACCATGGGCACGGATTTCTCGGTCTTCGAAACGCGTCACCCCACCTCCGATCTGCCGCTTTATCTGATCGGCCATCCCGCCTTTGATGGGGAGCGGATCTACGGCGGTGAAGACGAAGACTGGCGGTTCACCTTCTTTGCCAGCGCCACGGCGGAGTTCTCCTGGAACGGCTGGAAGCCCCAGGTGCTTCATTGCCACGACTGGCATACCGGCATGATCCCGGTCTGGATGCATCAGGACCCGGACATCTCGACGGTGTTCACAATCCATAACCTCAAATACCAGGGACCCTGGCGCTGGAAGCTGGAGCGCATGACCTGGTGCCCGTGGTACATGCAGGGCGATCACACGATGGCGGCGGCGCTGCTGTATGCCGACCGGGTCAATGCCGTCTCTCCGACCTACGCCCAGGAGATCCGCACCGCGGAATACGGCGAGAAGCTTGATGGCCTGCTGAATTTCATCAGCGGCAAGTTACGCGGCATCCTCAACGGCATCGACGAAGCGGACTGGGATCCCGCCACCGACGCCAGTCTTCCGGCGCGCTTCAGCCCCGGCGATCTTGAGTCCCGCGCTGACAACAAGCGGGCCCTGCAGGAACGGATGGGTCTGACCATCAACCCCGACACCTATCTGATGGGGATGGTGAGCCGTCTGGTGGACCAGAAGGGGGTGGATCTGCTGCTGCAGGTGGCCGATCGGGTCCTGGCCTACACCGACAGCCAGATCGTGGTGCTCGGTACCGGTGATCGTGACTATGAGACCGGTCTCTGGCAGATGGCGGCCCGCCATCCCGGGCGCTTCGCCGTTTTCCTCACCTACGACGATGCCCTGTCCCGGCTGATCTATGCCGGCACTGATGCTTTCCTGATGCCCAGCCGGTTCGAGCCCTGCGGCATCAGCCAACTGCTGGCGATGCGTTACGGCTCCATTCCGATCGTGCGGCGGGTCGGCGGTCTGGTGGATACCGTGCCACCCCATGATCCTCGTGCGCATCAGGGAACCGGCTTCGGATTCGATCGCTACGAACCGATCGACTTCTACACCTCGATCGTGCGTTCCTGGGAGGCCTATCGCCACCGCGACAGCTGGCAGGAGCTGCAACGTCGCGCCATGACCCAGGACTTCAGCTGGGGCCGTTCCGCCCTGGCCTATGACGCCATGTATCGCGAGGTCTGCGGGGTCAAGGAACCCACCCCATCGGCCGAGGATGTGGAACGCTTCTCCCAGGGCCAGGGGGCCGATCCCAGTCTGGAGGGTCGCCGACCGAGTGAATCCCTGGGCCTGCGTTCCCTGTTCCGGCGGCGCACGAACGAGGGCTGATGGCCCGGGAGCCCGGCTCCGACCTGCCGGCGCCCTACGTCAATCCCTGGTCACTGCTGCGGCGCGACCTCGGGGCGGTGATCGCCAGCCTCGGGCTCTCCCTGAGAGAGCTATGGCGACGCAATCGCGAGGGAAGTCTGCCCCGGCCGCTGTTCTGGCCGCCGGCGCTGGCCGCCCTCTTCTGGCCGATGCTGGTGTCCCTGGTGCTGGGGCTGGCGGTGCTCGCGACCCTGCGGCTCCAGCCCGCTCCGAAATCACCCTCAGCGGCTCCGATCACACCGATCCGCGCACCTGCCGACCAGGCCTCCACCTCTGGGGCAGCCGTCCCGGAAGCCGCCCCCGTCCCTGCCACGGGCGACGCCGATCGCCAGCCACGCTCCCCGGTCCCCCAGGAATCCGCCCCTGAACAGCTGAACCCGGAACCACCGGCTGCCGAGGAACCATCACCCTCCATCGCCCGGGGGCTCCGGCTGCTGGGCCTGCTGATGCGGCCGGAGACCGAGGACCTGCTGCTGGGCGTCAGCGATGAACCGGAACGGTCCCGCCTCATCCTCAGCCTGAGCACCACCGTCGGCGCCCTCCTCGGTCGGCGCCGTCAGGAGCTGGCCGATGCCTGGCTTGATCAGGCACGGGCGCTGGGGTATGAGCAGCTGGATCTGCTCGATTCCGCAGGGGAATCCCTGGGGCGTTCGGCCACGGTCGGCTCGGGCATGATTCTGTTCACAGCGGCACCTGGGGCCTGAAGCGATGCGACGGGAACAGCTCGATCAGCGCTGGGGGCAGCCTGTCGGTTCCAGGGCTGAGGCCCTGCCGGATCAGCTCGGCGAACCCTGCATCGACAGTCGGGCCCTTGAAACCGGTCAGCTGTTCGTGCCCCTCGTCGGTGAACGCCACGATGGGCATCGCTTTCTCTCCCAGGCGGCCGCGGCCGGCGCCGTGGCGGCTCTGGTGCAACGCGATCGTGCCGCCGGGCTGGGTGATCCGGCGGTCTGGCCCCTGCCGGCCTGGCTGGTGGAGGACACCCTGCAGGCCTATCAGGATCTGGCCAGCCTCCATCGCCGTGAGGTCGCCGTTCCGGTGGTCGCCGTCACCGGTTCCGCCGGCAAGACGACGACGCGGGAGCTGATCCGGGCCCTTCTGGCTCTGCGGGGTCCGGTGCTGGCCAGCACCGGCAACGAAAACAACGACATCGGCGTTCCGCTCACCCTGCTCCGGGCCCGACCCGACCATCGGGCCGTGGTGGTGGAGATGGGCATGCGCGGCCTCGGGGAGATCGCCCGCCTCAGCCGTTGCGCCGCCCCCGATCTGGCGGTGATCACCAACATCGGCACCGCGCATATCGGCCGCCTCGGCAGCCGTGAAGCGATCGCCAGCGCCAAATGTGAGGTGGTCCAGGCCCTGCGACCTGATGGCGTGGTGGTGATCCCCGCCGGCGATCCCTTGCTGGAGCAGGCCCTGGCCCTGGCCTGGAGCGGATCGGTGCGGCGGGTGGCTCTGGCCTCGGATCCCGATCCGGTGGCCCGGGGCTGTCCGCCGGCTGATCTGCTCGGGCTGGAGCAGGAGCAGCAGGGCGAGGCCTGGGTTGAATGGCAGCAGGGAGGGGATGGTGGTCGTCATCGTCTGCCCCTGCCCGGTCGCCACAACGCCCGCAATTTTCTGCTGGCCCTGGCGGTGGCTGGCTGGCTCGATCCAGCACCGATCACAGCGACGGAGACCGCCAGGCTGCAGCTGGATCTCCCCGGCGGGCGCAGCCGTACCGAAAGCAGCGGCGGCATCACGGGGCTCGATGAGACCTACAACGCCTCACCCGAGGCGGTACTGGCCGCCCTCGATCTGCTGGCCGGAAGGCCCGGCCGGCGCTTTGCCGTGCTCGGCACCATGCTCGAACTGGGTGATCAGAGCCTGACCCTGCATCGTCGGGTGGCGGAACGGGCGGCGGCGCTGGGGCTCGATGGTCTGTTGATCGTCGATGGAGCCCAGGAGGGGCTGACGATGGAAGCGGCCGCTGCCGGTCTGTCCCGCCTGATCCGGGTCGCGACGCCTGCGGAGGCCCTGCATCCTCTGCTGGACTGGTTGAGGCCCGGGGATCATCTGCTCCTCAAGGCCAGTCGGGGCGTGGCCCTTGAGCAGTTGCTGACGCTGCTCAGACAGGCTCATCGCACCTCCGACTGAACCCAGGAGCCAGGGCCGAACGGCGGAAGCGGCCCAGGATGGCGGTGCCTAGGATCGAATCCCCACGGCAGCCACAGGCCGCCAGGCTTCCGCTGATCGCCCGCCCGTGCTGAAGGTCCGGACTCCGTGACGCTCCTGAGACGCCCTCCTGATCGCGGGCCGGGAGCCTCCCGGACTCTCTGGCGGCGGGCCCTGGCGGGACTGGGCCTGAGCGTGTCGCAGGAATCGGAGCCCGGGTCGCTGAACGCCACGGCACAGCAGCGACAGCGGGAAGCGGAGCTCGAGGAGGCGATCCGCCTCGGTCGTTGGGTGGGAGAGGAGGAGCGGGCCCTGATGGCCGCGCAGATGGCGGCCGACCAGGCAGCCAGCCTTGAGGCCGGACGCCGGCGGCGGCGGCGACGGGGCCTGATGGTGATGGCCTGTCTGGCGATCGTTGTGCCGGTGCTCTGGCCGGTGGTGATCGTCGCCGCGGTTCTGGCGTTTCCGCGCACCTTCAGACGGCTGCTGGTCGCGGGGATCGTCCTGGCAGCGGCGCTGGTGCTGGCGGTGGTGTTGCTGATCGCTCAGCTGCTGCAACGCCCCTCGCCACCCTCCGTGACACCGTCTTCGCCTCCCGCCCTGTCATCGCCGGCTCCCCAGGCTCCACCGTCGGCGCCCCTGGGCAACTCTCCGGGATCAGGCATCGCTCCGCCGGGGGCGCTCCGCGGGGAGCCCACCCGCGCGCCCCCGCGGCGGGGCGGCGGTGGGGGACCGCCAGGACGCGCGGGCGGG
>JBJTBH010000102.1:0-2024 GCA_046091285.1 Cyanobacteriota bacterium
GCAGCCACGCAGGCCCCAGGTGATCCGTGTCGCAGCGCCCCCACAGGGCGCAGCGGCTCGGATCGCCGCCCGGGGGCCGGCCGCTACAACCTCAGGCTGCGCAGACCACTCCATCCAACAACACATCCGCGATCGGACGAAAGACTTGACAAGTCATTCGTCCCGATTCATCGTGGCTGCAAGAGGCGCATCTGCACCTCCGGAATGACCGCCCGTCATTCCACCCTGTTCACCCTCTGATCAGGGCATTCGGGCCTCGGGTTTTACACCAAGCGAAGGGACGCGGCCTGAAGACGAGGCTCAGCGTCCGAGCGATCTGCGCATCCAGGCGTCGGCTTATCAGCTTCACTTCCAGCCAGGCCCAGATGGAGAGGAAGAGCAACAGCAGGCCGATTAAAAAGCGTTGCGATGCATAGAGGTTGTTGATGCAGAGCACTTCATGAATGGAGCTGATCAGAAAGATCAGTGCCGAAAGCGTTCCCGCTGTCTTCAGGCCAAGCGCCACCAATCCCTTCTCCCGCCCGGGGCGGCTGGCAGCAGGCGCCGATCTCACTGCTGCTTCGCCTGTGGCGGCAGGGCGCTGAATGGAGCGATGTCCCGCTGCCAGGCCTGTCGACAATCAGGGTGCCGTCGCTGGCAACGCTCCAGCCAGCTCGGCAGGGCGATCTGCTGCGAGATGCTTTGCAGGAGCTGGATGTCCTGCGGCTTGACCGGCACAGCTCGGTGGCGGGCGGATCTGATGAGCTGACAGTGGCCGCTCAGGATGCAGCGTTCCGACTGGCGTTGCAGCGTTTCCGAGTAGCGCCACAGGCTTTCATTGTAACCCTGGAATGCTTTTTCAAGCTTGTCTTTCTGATCGGAAGAGAGTAGATTCCAGCGCTTCAGGGACATCACATAGCCGTTGAATCCAAACTGAAACACAAGCGGGTAGTAGCTTTCGGTGTAGTCGCCCCAGCCTGCGAAGGCTCCCGAGGCGGCGCTGGTCACGCCGCAGTCCACCATGCCCAGGGCCAGGGCTTCGCGGGTGTCAGCGAAGGGAAGAACCACCGGAATCCCCCCCAGCGCGGCGATCACCTTGGCCAGGCCGGGGCTGGCCACGCGGATGCGGCGACCGCTGATTCCCCTGAGGTCGTCGATGTGGCGGCGGCAGAACATCACCTGGGGACCAAAGCTCCAGATGCCGAGCAGTTTGCCGCCGTGGTTGCTCTGCAGATAGCGATCCAGTGTCCGGCTGTAGGCCCGAGCCACCTGGCGGGCTTCGGCGAAGGTCGTCACCATCCCGGGTAGATCCATGCCTTCCAGGCCCGGTTCCTTCTCCATGTTCTGCATGAAGCGGAGCGAGACGATGTCAAGCCGCCCATCCCGTATCGCCTCCAGTTGATGGTTGTCCTTGAGGCCGTAGGCGTCGGCAGGGAGGTAGCGCACCACCAGCGGCAGACCGGTGCGTTCGGCGAGCGTGCGGAAGAAGGGTTCCTCCTGATCGCGTTGCAGCTGGCCCGCTGATCGCGGCTGCCCCAGCACCAGCAGCGGCAGGTGCTGAACTGACGCCAGGCCAGCCCAAAGGCCATCACCGCAGCCACCATCACGAGCAGACGAACGGTGACCTGCGATCTCAGAGTGACGCCGCGGCGCTCCGGTGGCTGCGGGGTCGCGGCGGAGGGTGGGGAACAGCCCGGGTCGGCCGCTGTGCTTCTGGGCTCCTTTGCGGGACGGACCGCGTTGGTCTCGGCTGCCGCAATGGGGTGGCGGATGCTCACAGCCGGCCGGGTTGTCTCTGGTTCAGCAGGGTGGCCTGGCGCACCAGCGCGGCGCCGCTGAGGCCGAGTTTGCTGCAGATGTTATGGCGGTGGGTTTCGACAGTCCGTAGCGCGATGCACAGTTCCGCGGCGATCGCCTGGGAGGTGAGGCCGCGACCGACGTGCTGCAGCACTTCCCGTTCGCGCGCGGTGAGTGGGCTCAGATCCAGATCAGGGGGCTGGGGGGGCAGGGCTGCATCGGGGATCCGGGGGCTGATCGCGGCCATC
>JBJTBH010000103.1:0-27476 GCA_046091285.1 Cyanobacteriota bacterium
CTCGGCCTGCTTGTAGATGTCGGCCGGCAGGGTTTCGTCGTGATACTCGCGGGCGCGCTCAGGATCGAGGCTGAGATCGAACTGCTTGTTCCAGTCGAAGGCGTAGCGGGCGCGGCTCAGCTCGTCGTCGCGATCGCGGGCGCCGGGGCGGTGGCGGGCGATGTCGGCGGCGTGGGCGGCGATCTTGTAGGCGATCAGTCCATTGCGCACATCCTCAGAATTGGGCAGGCCCAGATGCTCCTTGGGGGTGACATAGCAGAGCATCGCCGTGCCATACCAGCCGGCCATCGCCGCACCGATGGCGCTGGTGATGTGGTCATAGCCGGGGGCGATGTCGGTCACCAGCGGACCGAGCACATAGAAGGGCGCCTCGGCGCACTCCTCCATCTGCTTGCGCACGTTGAACTCGATCTGGTCCATCGGCACATGGCCGGGGCCCTCCACCATCACCTGCACGTTGTGCTCCCAGGCGCGACGGGTGAGCTGGCCGAGGGTCTTCAGTTCAGCCAGTTGTGCTTCATCGGAAGCGTCGTGCAAACAGCCGGGGCGCAGGGAATCGCCGAGGGAGAAGGTGCAGTCGTAGCGCTTGAAGATTTCGCAGATATCATCAAAACGCGTATAGAGCGGATTCTGCTTGTGGTGATAAAGCATCCACTGAGCCAGAATGCCGCCGCCACGGCTCACAATCCCGGTCAGGCGGCCCTTGACCTTGGGCAGATGCTCGATCAGCAGGCCGGCGTGGATCGTCTGATAGTCAACGCCCTGCTGGCAGTGCTTCTCGATGATGTGCAGGAAGTCGTCTTCCGAGAGCTTCTCGATCGAGCCGTGCACGCTCTCGAGGGCCTGATACACGGGCACCGTGCCTATCGGCACCGGCGAGGCGTTGATGATCGCCGTGCGCACCTCATCGAGATTGACGCCACCGGTGGAGAGATCCATCACGGTATCGGCGCCATACTTCACTGCCAGCTCGAGCTTCTTGAGCTCCTCATTGACATCGCTGGCATTGGGAGAAGCGCCGATGTTGGCATTCACCTTGCACCTGGAGGCGATGCCGATCGCCATCGGTTCCAGATTGGTGTGGTTGACGTTGGCGGGGATGATCATCCGGCCCCGCGCCACCTCCTCCATCACCAGCGATTCGGGAAGATTCTCCCGCCTGGCCACGTGGGCCATTTCCTCGGTGACCACGCCCTGTCGGGCGAAATGCATCTGCGACATGTTGCCGCTAGCCCCGACGGAGCCGCGACGCTTCTCGATCCAGGCGCTGCGCATGAGACTTCAGGGGGAGAAAACCGGACCCTCCTCCCACTGCAGCAGTGGCGGCGGTCGACGATCCGGGGGAATGAAGGGGGCGAACGCTGCCTGAGGTCTCCTGCACTTCCCTGCGCCGGGATCACCGGATCAGGTTCGGAGGGTGTGATCTCAGCCCACGGTTCCACGCTCAAGATCACGATCAGAGACCGGATCTGGGAACGCGACGGGCACCCCTAGTGACTCACGAAACCTAGCAAGGCCGTATCTCAGACGCTCAACCCATTCAGGGCCGCGGCCACCACCCGATGGTCCCCGTCCTGCTGCAACCGCGCCAGCGCCTGACGGGCCTCCTCCGCCCAGGGCTCCACACCCTCCAGCCGCAACCGTCCGAGCACTTCAGCGCCACCGACCCGCACCGTGCCATCGCCATCGGCGATCGCCAGCCGCGCCAGGGCCAGCAGATCCGCACCCGCCATCGCCGGATGTTCGGCCACAGCGGAAAGGATGCTGCAACGCACCAACCAGGCGTCATCGCGCGCAAAGACCTCCAGCAGCAACGGCCAGGCCCGCTCCAGGGAATGGCTGACGAGGGCATTGGCGGCCTCGGCGCGCACATTGGCATCGACATCGTCATGGAGCGCCCGCACCAGGGCCTGCCAGCCCTCGTCCGTCGGCTTGACGCCCAGACCGGCGCAGCTGAGGGAACGGACCAGAAACGCCTCCTGCTCCAGGCCGAGCAAAAGCAGGGGCACAGCCTGTTCACTGTCCACATCCCGCAAGGCCGCCAGAGCGGGCATCGATCGACCCGGGTCACCGGAACCGATCGCCGACCGCAGGGCCTCGGCATCAAACGCTGGAGAAGTCATCGGATCACCCGTCGGCCTCCGAATCCTGGCGGAGCGCCTGAAGCAGCGAACGTCGCCGCTGCCGCCGCCGCACAGCGGCCGTGGTCAGCAATCCACCTGTGATCAGCACCGCCGGGAGCGCCTGCAACCGCTCCACACCAGGCCGCTGCAGGAACACCCCAAGGGCCAGCAGCAGCAGCAGAGGACCCGCCAGAGCCAGAGCGAGACGCAGCCGCGGCCGATCCGTGCTCATCCGCAGGCTCCCGCCTCAGCATCCGGCAGATCAGCCATCCAACGCAACAGGCTGAGGGTCAGCACCTGGATTCCCACCGCCAGCGCCCCCTCATCCAGAGCAAAGGTATTGCTGTGCAGAGGTGTGCAGCCCTCAGGGCCCGCCAACCCCAGACGGAACATCGTGCCGGGCGCGACAGTGAGCAGCTGGGCGAAATCCTCGGCCCCGAGGGACGGCTGTTCCAGCCGCAGCACCTGCTCGGATCCCAGCAGATCTCTGGCGGCTCCCTCCACCAGGTCGGTGAGCCGCGGATCGTTCTGCACCGGTGGCGCAATCTCCCGGTAGTGCACCCTCGCCTCACCGCCGTGACCACGGCAGAGAGCCTGCACGGTGTCCTCGATCCAGCCCGGCAGCAGCGCATGCACCTCGGAATCCAGGCAGCGCACGGTGCCCAGCAACCGCACATGGTCAGCGATCACATTGAACGCCTTGCCCCCCTCGATCCGCCCGAAGCTGACCACCACAGGATGCAGGGCATCCAGGCGCCGGCTGATCGCCTCCTGCAGGCCGCTCACGACCCGCGCCGCACTCCAGATCGCATCGGTGCTCTGGTGCGGACGCGCCCCATGTCCCCCCTCGCCGATCACCTCCACCTCGAGCTCTCCAGCCGCCGCAGTGAGGCTGCCGCTGCGCACCCCGACCACCCCCACCGGCAGGCTCGGGAAGCCGTGAACACCGAAGAGGGCCTGCACCCCCTCCATGGCACCATCCGCCAGCATCCAGCGAGCGCCCTGGGCCGTCTCCTCGGCCGGTTGAAACAGCAACCGCACCCTGGCCTTCAGCGCAGACTGCAACGGGGCCAGCAGCCGGGCCACCCCCAGACCGATCGTGGTGTGCAGATCATGGCCGCAGGCATGCATCAGGCCCTGGACGGTCGAGGCATAGGGCAGATCGGTGCGCTCCTCCACGGGCAGCGCATCAAGATCAACCCGCAGCGCCACCAGCGGCGCCTGCCGTGGCCCGAGCTCAGCCACAACGCCGGTGCGCCCCACGCCCTCGGTCACATCCCAGCCGAGATTGCGCAGCTCACCGGCCACCAGGGCTGCCGTCTGGTGCTCATGGCCACTGAGCTCCGGATGGGCATGGAGATGACGACGCAACAGGATCAGCTCGGGCAGGGCCTGCTCGAGCGCCTGGTCCAGCCCCCAGGCCAGCCAGTCGGCCGCGGCGGGGGCCTGGGAACGGGAGCGCTGGAGGGTGGACATCGGGATGGAAGCCATCACGCGCTGGGGCTGGCCAGAGCCAGGAACTGTTCCAGAGCTTGCACGGGCCGCGGTGGCCAGCGGCGGATCTGCAACAGCCAGTCGCTCTGCCGGTAGCGCGGATCCAGACCGGAAGCCGAACTCCAGTGGCTTTCAGCCTCCCCACGGGACCCCCGGCTCCAGAGCAGGGCCGTGAGGGCCGCACGGGGATCGGCGAACAGCGGATAACGACGGATCACCGAACGCAGCTCCTGCTCCGCCGCCGCCAGCTCACCGAGCTGGAACGCAGCGAGGGCCGCACTGGACCTCGCCATGGCGAAGCCCGGTCTGGCATCTGCCGCGGCCTGGTAACTGCGCCGCGCCGCCGACCAGTCGCCCTGGGAGCCCTGCACATTGCCGAGGTTGTACAGCGCTGAGGCATCCAGCGGATCCCGCTCCAGGATCCAGGCATAGTCCTCAGCGGCCTTCTGCCAGAGACCCAGGGATTCCTCGGCGGTGCCGCGATTGAGATGGGGATCGGGATTGAGGGGATCGAGCCGCATCGCCTCGTCCTGATCGGCGATCGCCCCCGGGGCATCCCCGAGGGCCAGCCGCACATTGCCGCGATTGCTCCAGGCGGAGGCCTGCTCGGGATCCTGACGGATCACCGCATCCCAGAGCGGCAGGGCCTGATCGAAACGCCCCTCACGACTGCTGGCCAGCGCCCGATCGAAGAGTTTCTCGAGGGACAGGGAGTCTGCCGCTGTGGAGGCCGCAGCGGCAGACAGTGTGGGCAAGGGACTGGACGCCTCCCTGACGGCCGCCTGCACCGGCATCGGCAGCACCAGGCCGATCATCAGCATCGCCGCCAGCAGAACCACCGCCAGGCCGCGGGCAGGACACGCCCTGATCGTCATGCCACACCCTCCTGCGGCCATTGCAGATGGGCACGACCGGCCGCGGTGATCACGCGGCCACGAGGTGTTCGCTGCAACAGGCCCTGCTGCAGAAGAAACGGTTCGACCACCGATTCCAGGGTGGCGGGATCCTCACCGAGGCCTGCAGCCAGCGTCTCCAGACCCACCGGGCCACCGCCGTACCCTTCGAGCAACAACTCCAGCAGACGTCGATCGGAGGCATCGAGTCCACGGGCATCGACCCGATGCAGGCTGAGAGCCTCGGCCACGAGTGGAGCATCCAGGCGAGCGAGACCGCGCACGTGGGCCACATCACGCACACGTCGCAGCAGACGATTGGCGATCCGGGGGGTGCCGCGACAGCGCTTCGCCACCTCAAGGGCTGCCCCCGGTCCCAGGGACACCGGCAACAGGCCCGCCGCCCGCTCGACGATCGCCTGCAGATCCTCAAGGCCGTAGAACTCCAGGCGCTGAATCAACCCGAAGCGATCCCGGAGCGGAGAACTCAACGATCCGGCTCTCGTGGTCGCCCCAACAAGCGTGAAGGGGGCCAGCGGCTGGCTGCGGGTGCGGGCGGGGGTGCCCTTGCCGCCCGGGAGATCGAGACGGAAGTCCTCCATCGCCGGATAGAGAAGCTCCTCAGCCACCCGATTCAGGCGGTGAATCTCATCGATGAACAGCAACTCCCGCGGTTGCAGGTTCACCAGCAGGCCGACGATGTCACGCGGACGCTCCAGGGCGGGCGCACTGGTGATCCGGCAGCGCACCCCCAGCTCCTCCGCCAGCACCATGGCCATGGTGGTCTTGCCGAGACCGGGCGGGCCGTAGAGCAGCACGTGATCGAGCGCCTCCTCCCGGGCCCGGGTGGCCTCGACGGCAATGCCGAGCACCTGCTTGAGCTCAGCCTGACCGATGTAGTCATTCAGACGCCGCGGCCGGAGGCTGTCCTCACGCAGCGGTCTCTCCTCCCCATCCGCATTCGGATCCACCAGTCGCGAGGCCCCGCTGGAGGCCGAGCCCTGGGAGCCGCTGACGTCGGCAGGAGGTGACGATGCGGCCGCCGCCGGAACGCCCCGCGGACGTCCCGGTCCGGATCCGGCACGAGAGGAAACGATCGCCATTTGTGGAGACTAACGGCGCCGGGCGGCAAACCCGACCGGGTGCCAGGGCTTCCAGAGCTAGGGTCAGCCCGACAGGCAAGACCGGAGCACCGCCAGAACAGCAATGGCGAAAGGGGCAGGGAAGAAAGCCGCCAGAGCGGCCCGCGATGCCGCTAATCGTCTGCTGGCGGACAATCGCCTGGCTCGCCATCAATACGAGATTCTCGAAACCCTGGAAACCGGCATCGAACTGCTGGGCACCGAGGTCAAATCCGTGCGTGCCGGACAGGCCAACCTGCGCGACGGCTTCATCCTGATCCGACAGGGTGAGATGCAGCTCCATAACGTGCACATCTCGCCCCACAGCCACGCCGGGGCTTACTTCAACCACGAACCGCTGCGGATGCGGCGCCTGCTGGCCCATCGACGGGAAATCGATCGCCTGCGGGTGGCCGTGGATCAGAAAGGCCTGACGCTGATCCCGCTCAACCTGCACCTCAAGGGTTCCTGGATCAAAGTGACCATCGGCCTCGGCCGCGGCCGCAAACTGCATGACAAGCGTCATGAGGAGAAGCGGAAGCAGGAGGCGAAAGAGGCCCGCGCCGCGATCTCCCGCTACTGAACCGCAGGGTTGTGAGACCCGTCGGGACTGGGGCTGTTGGCACCCTCCGGGACAGGGGCAGCACCGGAGGTCACCGGCGGCACCGTGCCCTGCGCTGGGGGTTCGGGCGGACTCACGGGCGGCGGATCCGCCCGCAGCGACAACGTGATCATGGAGGGCGCCACCCCTTCATTGCCCACCAGCAGCTGCACCTGGGGCGACGACAACCAGGGCAGGCGCACCACACGCAGAGGCCCCCTGGTCTCGAGCACCCGTCCATCGGCGCCGAACACCGTCATCTGCATCAGCGGCGAACCATTGACGCCGAGAGCCAGGGAGTGACCGGCAGGGAGGCGGATCGCGAACAGACGGGCACCACCGGCCGGCACCTCAGCGCTGACCACCCTGGCCTGCTGGGGGCTGGCGGTGATCGTCTCGATCCGGAGCGATTCCAGGCTGGTGACCGCCGCCGCCAGCCAGATCTGACGCAAGGGCTCAGGTGGAAGGTCCTGACCGCTGCGGCCCGGCAGCAGATTGCGGGCGGAAGCCGACACCAGCTGCCGCAGCACCACGTCACTGAGACCCTGAGCAGACAAGCGGCTCTTGCGGCCATCCCAGTCCGCCATGGACAGGCTGCCGAGCCGCTGACGCATCACCAGCGGCAACGGCTCCACCCGGGCCAGCCATTCCTCCGCCAGTTCGTTCCAGATCCGACGCAGGGGTGCATCAGCGCGGGAGTCGCCAGGCAGGCGCCCGTTCCGCTCCGGATACTGAGCGAGAAGGCTGGCATCGATCAGCTTCAGGAACCAGGCGCGGTCGATCTGCAAGGCCCGCAGACGACTGAGCAGCTGCTGACGTTGATCCACTTCCGCCGCCGGCAGGGTGCCAACAGCGTTGGACTCGACGACAGGCGCAGACGGTGCCGTTCCACGGGTCAGCCACCAGCCGCCCAGCGAGGTGCCGACCAGCGCCGACACCGCCAGGGCAACCAGCACGGGGGCCAGGCCGGCCTCGACCTCCTCCTCCTGCTGCCGCCGTCTGAGGACGCGATCGGTCAGCCGTTGACGGGACCGAGACACCTGCGGCTGGGAATGTTCAGCCGCTGAGGAGGGTGATGGTGTCGATGCGACGGCCTCCCCGGATCGGAGCGGCGGGCTGTCCGGCTCGGGAGGCACCAGCAGCACGGTGCGATCAGCGCGGGGCACAGGACCGGTGGCATCCGGCATCGGCAGCTCCAGACAGTGCTGCAATGCCACCGCCGCGGAGGGATGACGACGCGCGGGATCACGGCTGAGCAGACCGACGACAAAGGTCCCGAATCCTGAGGCCAGGTCGAGATTGGCGGGCCAGCGCCATTCCATGGTCAGGGGATCGAGCAGCGCTTCCGGCCCGTCACCGCTGAGCAGCACCAACGCCGTGACCCCAAGGGCATGCAGATCCATCCAGGCCGCTGGCGGCTCCCCCAGCGCCTCGGGCGGCGCATAGCCCGGGGTACACCCCTCGAGGCGATCGGAAGCCTGCAGGGAGCCTGGAGAAAGGTCCTGCACAAGACCGAAATCCAGCAGCACCGGCAGACCGTCGCGATCGCGTCGCAGCAGATTGGTCGGGGTGAGATCACCATGCAGCAGCTCCTGGTTGTGCAGAACCACCAGCACGGGCAGCAGCTGACGCAGCAGCAGCAGCACCTCCCCGGCACTGAACACCAGCTGGCGTTCGGCGCGGGCCGCCAACAGCTCGGCATAGGTGCGTCCCCCCTGCCAGTCGCGCACGAGCCAGAGGTCATCGCCGAGGCTGATCAGCGCACCGAAACGGGGGACCTGGGGATGCAGGAGCGCCTGCAGGCGGCTTCCCAGGGCACGCAGCTGCTCCTGGCGCCCCCCGGGGGGCACCTGCCGCAAGACCACAGGGGCCTCAGCCGCCAGCAGATCCACACCACGCCAGAGGCTGCCCTGGGAGCCTTCCGCCAGACAGGCCTCGAGGCGATAGCGCTCCGCCAGCACGAGGCCGGCAGCGGCGGATCCGGCCATCAGCGAAGCCTCTGCTCCTGGAGGCGACGGGGCTGACTGAGCCCACGGGCGTGGAGCCAGTCGGCGTCATAAAGCCTGGAGCGATAGCGGTCACCGCTGTCGCAGAGCACCGTGACGATGGTGTGACCCGGGCCGAGACGACGGGCGGTTTCCGCCGCAGCGGCCACATTGATGCCCACGGATCCCCCGAGGAACAGTCCCTCATCCCAGAGCAGCCCGTAGATCGTGTCAAGCGCGGTCTGGTCGTCGATGCGGACGGCGTCATCCACCGGGACACCAGCCATGTTGGCGGTCAGACGGCTGTTGCCGATCCCTTCGGTGATCGAAGACCCGCTGCTGTTGAACGTGCCGTTGGTGGCCCAGTCGTAAAGGGAACTGCCGTGGGGATCGGCCAGCACGCAGCGGATGCCGGGATGACGTTCCTTGAGGAAAAGGGCCACACCGGCATAGGTGCCACCGGTTCCGGTGGCGGCCACCCAGGCATCAACGGTGCCCTCGGTCTGCTCCCAGATCTCAGGACCCGTGGTGGCGTAATGGGCGCGGCGGTTGGCGAGGTTGTCAAACTGATTGGCCCAGAGTGCGCCCGGGGTTTCGGCCGCGATCGTGCCGGAGCGACGCACATAGTTTGCCGGATCCCTGTAGGGCACCGCAGGAACGGTGAGCACCTCGGCACCGAGACTGCGCAGCAGACCGATTTTCTCAGCGGACTGGGTGTCCGGAATGACGATCTGGCAGCGATAGCCCCGGGCATTGCAGAGATGGGCCAGACCGATGCCGGTGTTGCCGGCCGTTCCCTCAACCACCAGCCCGCCGGGAGCCAGTCGCCCCTCCTGTTCCGCTTCCAGCAGGATGCCGAGAGCAGCGCGGTCCTTGACCGACCCCCCCGGATTCATGAACTCGGCCTTACCGAGAATGGTGCAGCCCGTGAGCTCGCTCAGAGCCCGGAGCCTGATCAGGGGCGTCTGGCCGACGGCGCCGACGAACCCGTGGGTGATGCCGCCCATGGCGCTGGCCTGACCTACGAAAAAACAATGGGGCGATCGTAACGGCCATCGACGGCAGCGCAGGTTGTCGGGGATTCCTAGGGTCTGCTCAGTCCTGCAGCCCTGGATGAGCGCCAGCGTCGACCGTCGCGCCGCATCGCCGCCCACCGCCATCGGCGCCGGGCCGGGAACCTGGGGCGACCTGGGCCGACGTCTGGCGATGGTGCGCGCCTTCAGTGAACGGTTGATCGCACCGCTGGAACCGGAAGATCTGGTGCTGCAGGGAATGACCGAAGCCAGCCCGCCGAAGTGGCATCTGGCGCATACCACCTGGTTTTTTGAGGAATTCCTGCTCAACCGGCCCGATGTGGCCCGGATCGTGCCGGAGCATGCGGGGGCTGATCCGACCTGGAGCTATCTCTTCAATTCCTATTACGACACGGTCGGCCCGCGTCATCCACGACCGCAA
This sequence comes from Cyanobacteriota bacterium, assembly GCA_046091285.1. Taxonomy (GTDB): domain Bacteria; phylum Cyanobacteriota; class Cyanobacteriia; order PCC-6307; family Cyanobiaceae; genus CAIXOZ01. Next base: position 9,673 of record JBJTBH010000103.1, read on the forward strand.
CGGGGCCTGCTCAGCCGACCGTCGATCGCGGCGATCCTGGCCTGGAGGCAGCGGGTCGACCGCTCCCTGGCCAGCCTGCTGAAGCGCCTGGAAGCCGGCGACACCAGGGCCCTGGAACCGATGAAGGCAGCGGCGGTCCAGGAATTGATCGAACTGGGCCTGCAACACGAACAGCAACATCAGGAGCTGCTGCTGATGGACCTGCTCGACGGCTTCGGCCGCAACCCGATCGCACCCGTTTACAGCACGGATCCCAGGGGCCCGGAACCGACCTTTCAGGACAGGGCCGGAAGGGCAGAGAGCCCGTCACGCTGGCTGCCATGGGGGGGCGATCAGGGCCAGGGAGCGCTGATGACCCTCGGGCGCAGCAGCTCCCCGGGGGGGCCGTTTCAATTCGACAATGAAGGGCCGGCCCATCGCATCTGGCTCGATCCCTTCGCGATCGCCAGCCGCCTGGTGACCAACGCCGACTTCGAACACTTCATCGCCGATGGCGGCTACCGACGCCCTGAGCTCTGGATGAGTGAGGGCTGGGTGGTGCGACAGGAACGCCACTGGCAGGCCCCCCGGCATTGGCGCGACGGCGCCCTGGAATTCACCCTGACCGGCCTGCAGGAACGTCGACCCCAGGCCCCGGTACGGCACCTGAGCTGGTTCGAGGCGGATGCCTATGCCCGCTGGGCCGGAGCCCGTCTGCCCACGGAAGCGGAGTGGGAGGTGGCCCAGGCCCATTTCGGGCCGGCCCTGGAGCAGGCCTTCGGACTCGTCTGGCAGTGGACCGCCAGCCCGTACCGTCCCTACCCAGGCTTTCAGGCCGCTGCCGGTGCAGTGGGGGAATACAACGGCAAGTTCATGACCTCCCAGTTCGTGCTGCGCGGCAGCTCCTTCCTCACCCCCGAGGGCCACGAACGACCCACCTACCGGAACTTCTTCCCACCATCCAGTCGCTGGCTGGCCGGTGGCCTGCGACTGGCCTGCGATGACACCAGCGCCCGATCGGAGGGGACGCCTTGACCCACACCACCACGGCTCCGCACTTCCTGGATCTCCATCCCACACCGGCGGATCTGGAACGTGTGGTGCGCGACGGCCTGAGCCGCAGACCACGCCAGCTGCCGGCCTGGTTGCTGTACGACCACGAAGGGTCACGCCTGTTCGAGCGCATCTGCGACCAACCCGAATACACCCTCACCCGCACCGAAACAGCGCTGCTGCAACGCGAGGCCGGTTCGATCGCCCGCACCCTGGGATCGGAGGTGGTGCTGGTGGAATTCGGAGCCGGCAACGCCCGCAAGGTCGCTCCTCTGCTTCAGGCCCTCAGACCACGGGCCTACGCCGCCCTCGACATCAGCCGGGATCACCTGGAGCAGGCCTGCGAAAACCTGCGACGGATGCATCCGGGCACACCGGTGCTCGGCATCTGCTGCGATTACAGCGCCATGGACACCCTGCCCTCCCATCCCTGGCTGCAGGGCCCGCTTGTGGGCTTCTACCCGGGGAGTTCGATCGGCAATGTCAGCCCCGATGAAGCGCAGACCCTGCTGCGTCAGTTCGCCCGCCTGCTCGGCGCCGATGGCCAGCTGCTGATCGGCATCGATCAGCCCAAGCCGGTGGCCCGGCTGGAGGCCGCCTACAACGACGCCGCGGGCTGTTCCGCCGCCTTTGCCCTCAACCTGCTGCAACGCCTGAACCGGGACCTGGGCGGCAGCTTCGATCCCCTGGCCTTCCACTACAGGGCCCGCTGGCAGGCGGAACAGAGCCGCATCGAGATGGCCCTGATCAGCGAGTGCCCGCAGACGGTGCTCCTGCAAGGCGAACCCTGGTCCTTCGAGCGCGGTGAGGCACTGATCACGGAATACAGCGTCAAATACACGCCCGAGGTGTTCGAGGCCCTGGCTGCCGGGGCGGGCTGGGAACCGCGACGACGCTGGAGCGATCCCAGCGGTGATCTCTCCCTGCACTGGCTGGTGCAGGCAGACTGATGATCGGTCGCGGCTGATCACGATGGGACGGGAAGAACAACGCCAGGCGATGCGTCGGACCCGGGAGGAGCTGATCGCACAGTTGCAGGAGCTGTACCAGCAGGCCTTTGAGCGCATCACCCAGGAAGACCTCGGCGAAGGAGCGATCGCCCGTCTCACCCAGCTGCTGCTGCGCTCCCGAGAAGCGGCGATCACCCCCCTGGAGGAGGAGATCGAGGCACCGTTGATCACCCGTGCCCCCGGCGAGGCATGAGCGGCGATTGGTTCGAGGAGCTGGAAAGTCGACTGAATGCCCGGCTCGAGCGTTTCCTGGAGGACAATCCGGAACAGGATGCGCTGCTGCAGCGCCAGGAGCAGCGCGAGCGCCGTGAGGACCTGATCGAGCGGCGCCGCCAGTTGCAGACGCAAGCCGAACAGGAACGGCAGACCCTTCTGCAGCTGGCTGAGGAGATCCGACAATGGCAACAACGGATCCAACGCGCCCGGGAGGCCGGTGCCGGGGACCTTGCCGAGAGGGCACGACAGCACCTCAGCAGCCTGATGGATCGCGGACGCCTGGCCTGGGAGCAGCTGGGTCGTCTCGGACAGAGCTGGGAAGCCGTGAACCGGGAGCTGGAACAGGTGCGACAGCAGGATCAGCAGAACCGCGGCTCCCAACGGACGAGCAGCGCGGACCTGGAACGGGAATGGACCGCCTTTGAAGCGGATCAGGAGCTCGAACGCCTGCGACAGCGCCGATCACCCTGACAGGAGCGTGCCGTGCTCAGGCCTTGGGGGCAGGAGGCACGAGGCTGACACCTTCCGGGGGAGGGGTGGGATCGGGATCGGCGATCAGCATGTGCTGCAGCTCGTTCTCAGGGCGTTCGCTGTCACGCCAGCGAATGCTGTATGCCGGCATCTTGGTGCCGCGGCTGGTGGTCTGCACCACCGGCTCCATCACCCAGCCCCGGCGCGAACGCCCCTGGGGGTTGCGCTTCACCACCGCGTCCGCATGCTTGAAGCGGAAACCGACGCGCTCACCGCTCATGGGTTGGGAAAAATTGCCTACGTGAGACCAGTATCTCACTGCATCGGTTCAGGGCACGATCCCGGGCTGAAGATCGGGGCGGCCATCGCCCCTGGACTCAGGCCGCAACAGGGGAAAAGCGATCACATCACGGATTGAGGCGCTGTCGGTGAGCAGCATCGCCAGGCGATCGATGCCGATCCCGAGACCGCCGGTGGGAGGCATCCCCACCTCCAGGGCCTGAAGGAAATCCTCATCCACACCCTGGGCCTCGAGATCACCGGCGGCCCGACGGTCCTGCTGATTCTCCAGCCGCTGCCGCTGATCCACCGGATCGATCAGCTCACTGAAGGCATTGGCGGTTTCACGGCCGACGATGAACAGCTCAAAGCGTTCCACCAGGCCAGGCTTGCTGCGGTGGGCGCGGGCCAGCGGCGAATTCTCAACCGGATAGTCGATCACGAAGGTGGGCTGGATCAGATCCGCCTCCACCCGCTGCTCAAACGCCTCCACCAGCAGGCGCCCCACCGAATCCGCCAGGGACGGCGCCTCCAGCCCCCTGGCTTCCATCGCCTGAGCGACCTCAGCCCGGCTCGCGAAGCCCGTGAAATCAAGACCGGTGGCCTCCTGGACAAGGTCATGCATGGTGGCCCGACGCCAGGGAGGGGTCAAATCAACGTCCGTGCCCTGATAGGTGATCCGGGTGCCACCACAGACCTGCTGACACACGTGAGCGATGAGCTGCTCCGTCAGATCCATCATGGCGGTGTAATCGGCATAGGCCTGGTACACCTCCACCGAGGTGAATTCAGGGTTGTGCCGGGTACTGACCCCTTCATTGCGGAAAATCCTGCCGAGCTCATAGACCCGCTCGAAGCCGCCCACCACCAGGCGCTTGAGATGGAGCTCGGTGGCGATCCTCAGGGTGAGGGGCAGATCGAGTGCGTTGTGGTGCGTCTCGAAGGGCCGGGCGTCGGCACCGCCGGGCACCGACTGCAGCACCGGGGTCTCGATCTCCAGAAAACCACGGTCATCCAGCCAGCGCCGGATCGAACTGACAAGCACCGCACGGCGCCGGAAGGTCTCGCGGGTATCGGGAGAAACGATGAGGTCGAGATAGCGCTGGCGATAACGCTTCTCCACATCCGCCAGGCCATGCCACTTGTCGGGAAGCGGCTGCAGGCTCTTGCTGAGCATCTGCCAGCGCCTCACCTTCACCGAAAGCGCACCGCGATCGGTGCGGCGCAGGGTTCCCTCGACCCCGATCCAGTCACCGGCATCCACAAGCGTTGTGAGCTGACTGAAGGCCTCCGGTTGATCGGGCAGAGCCGCATCAAGCGTTACTTTCTCCAGGTACAGCTGGATCGGTCCGGTTTCGTCGGTGAGCGTGAAGAAGGCGAGTTTGCCCATCACGCGGCGGGTCATCACCCGGCCGGCCACCGCCACCGCCACATCCCTCTCCTCACCTTTCGGCAGATCGGCATGGGCCTCCTGGAGCTCACCATGGCGATGACTTGGGGCAAAGCCCGTGGCATAGGGGCCCTGGCCCAGGGCCGCCAGGGTGCGGGCCTTCTCCAGGCGGGTCTCGCGCAGCTCTGACAAGGCAGCGGTGGTCTCAGCTCCGAGCCATCCTGCAGGAGCACCGTGCCCCGGGAGGCCACGGCCGGGAGTTCAGCCCACCGAAACCAGAGCCGGATCGCCGAGGCGCTGGGAGGCATAGCCGGTGCCACGGACCGTCAGGATCAGCTCTGGATTGCGGGGATCGGGCTCGAGCTTGCCCCGCAGGCGAGCCACATAGACATCCACCACCCGCAGATCGGCAGCCCGACGAGGCGGATAGCCCCAGAGCTGCTCGAGGATCTCGGCCCGGGGCACCACCCGACCCGGCTCACGGAACAACAGTTCCAGCAGGCTGAATTCGGTGTAGGTGAGGGCAATGCGCTCAGTGTCGCGGGTGACCTGACGGCGATTGGTGTCGACCACCAGATCACCGACGCGGAGGACGCCGGAGCCTGTGGGCGCTTCCCGTGGCTCGGTCTGCGCGGAACCGCGACCGACACGTCGGAGGATCGTGGCGATGCGGGCCTCCAGCTCCTTGGGACTGAAAGGCTTGGGGATGTAATCGTCAGCGCCGAGATCCAGACCGGCGACCCGCTCGGCGATCGCATCCAGCGCCGAGAGGAAAATGATCGGCACGCAGGATTCAGCCCGCAGTCGACGGCAGACCGCAAAGCCATCCAGCTTCGGCAGCATCACGTCGAGGACCACCAGATCCGGTTGCTCCTGGTGGAACAGAGCCAGAGCCTGCTCACCATCCTCAGCGCAGACCACCCTGTAGCCGGCCAGCTGGAGACGCATCACCAGGACGCGACGGACCGAGGCCTCGTCATCCACCACCAGAAGTGTGGCCCGGGGCTCACAGGGGGACTTGCCCATCGACTCCTGCATCCGCTCCTGCATCGACTCGCGCGGCTGGGGGCTGTCGCCAGGAGGCATTGGCCAGAAGTCGCGTGAAGAAGTGCAACCATAGCCCTCAAAACCTCGCTGCTCCCCGGCAATCCGGCCATAACGGCCCCAGAAACCAAACTCTTAAGGAAATTTTCAATTCCTGACCGGGAGGGTCATGGCCCCCCAGGAGGCCCGCCGACCGGCTATGGCCAGCGGGCCTCGGCGTAGCGATTCCAGTCGTCCGCCGCGATCGCCAGGGCTTCATCACTGCTGATCTGGCCAAGCATCGCCCGCTGGAGATGGGTGTAGAGGATCGCCTGCAGTCGCTTGACGCCGGGGCTGGCCGGCACCAGGACCTGCGCACCAGCCAGGGAACGGGTGGACAGCAGACGGGCCTGGCGCACCAGACGCTCCTGCTGCCCCGGCGGACGTTCCTGCTCCAGATGACGCTGCAGCGCGGTCAGGGCCCCCCGCGCTGACGGCAGCACCCGAGCCTGCTCAGCGAAGCGTTCCTGGTTGGTGGCATTGGTCAGGAAGAGCGCCAGGCTGAGGGCCTCGGGCGCCAACCTGCTCTGACGGGGAATCGAGAGATTCATCACCGCGACATTGGTCTGACCGCCGGAACCGGTGAGCGGCGGATACGGGACCGTGCGGGCCGCCACCCTGGGGGCATTCGTCTGAATGGCACGCAGAAACTCCGGTCCGGTGGACAACAGCGCCAGATCCCCACCCTGGTAGAGCTCCACAGCCCGGCGGTAGCCCTGACTGACGACTTCCCTGGGCAGAAGGCCGCGCCGATAGAGATCAGTCCAGAACGCAAAGGCGCGACGGCCTGCGGGCGTGTTGAAGGCAGCACGGTGACGGTCATCCATCAGGACGACCCCCATCTGCACCATCGACTCCATCAACTCCGCCGAATCCTCGGGAACAACGGTGACGAACAACGCATAACGACCGGTGCGACGCTTGACCGCCTCGGCAAAGGCCGGCACCTCCTGCCAGCGCGACGGTGGCCGGGCAACCCCGGCCCGCCGCAACAGATCGCTGTTGGCCAGGCTGATCCGGGCGGTGAGATACCAGGGAATCGCCACCTGCTGCCCCCCCACCTGACCCGCCTTCCAGACCCGCGGCAGATAGGTGTCGGCAGTGCCGGCGGGCAACAGGGAATCCAGGGGCCGCAGTCCCCCCTTGCTGGCCAGGTTGGCTCCGAACAGGGGGTTGAGATTGACCAGATCGGGCGCTGTGCGGGCATAGACCGCCGCCAGAAGCTTGCGCTCCACGGAGCCCCAGGGGAGATCGGTCCAACGAACGCTGATCCCCGGATGCTGCCGCTCCCACGCCGCGATCGCCGCCTGCATGTAGCCATCGAACCGGGGCGAAAGTTCCAGCGTCCAGAACTGCAGCTGGCGGGAACGGGGTGGCGTCGGCTGGCAGGACACCAGAGCCTGAACCACCAGTCCCAGCCCAAGGGCCATGGCCCAGGCAGCAGGAGATCTCCCCGGCCGTTGCCGACGCAGCCCATGGAGTGGTCGCGCTGTCATCGCTGCAAGGACCTCTGACGACGCCAGAACAGCAGCTGAAGCGAACAGAGGATCGGAGCCAGGAGGCCGGTGATCAGAATCTGAGCCCCGAGGATCTGCAGACCGGCCAACGCGAGCACCGACGAGGTCCACCCCCGGGGTGACAGCGACGGAGGCACCTCCCGCAGCCCCTGGAGCAGCCCCTCAGGGCTGAACAGGGCGAACTGAAGCAACAGGCTGATCCCCACCAGGGCACTGCCGATCATCGCCAGCAACCCAAGGCTGAAACTGCGCTCCAGGGGCGGGAAACGGCGCCCCAGTCGCCCCCACCACCATCCGAGCAGCAGCAACGACGGAATCTCACTCACGGGGCCGGGATGGAGACCATCAAGAAAAAGACCGAGCACCAGGGCCGCCAGCACCCCCGAAACCGGTCCATCGACCAGCGCCCAGGGCAGCAGCCAGAGCACGGCCCAGCTCGGTCCGACACCAGCGATGCCCAGCCAGGCCGGGGCCGCCAGGGTGAGCAGGGGCACCAGAAAGAGGCTGGCCAGAAAGAGCGGCTGGCGGGCGAGGGAGGTCATCGGGACGACCGGGGCCGGACCTCGACCCAGTCGATGGCATCGACCGGAGCACTCAGCTGCACGATCGCTTCCGGAGCCGGATTGGCCCGTGGATCGAGCGACTGGACGACCCCGACCGGAAGATTGGCCGGGACAAGGGTGCTGGCCGGCGAGGTGAGCACAACATCCCCGGGAAGCACCTGAGGATCCTTATCGACGAAGCGAAGAACCGGACGGCTGGTACCGACCCCGTTCAGCAGCCCGTGCTGACGGGTGCGTGGCACCCAGACCCCGATCCGACTCGCTGGATCGGTGAGCAGGGTCACGGTGGCAGTGCTGAGGGATACCTGAGAGACCAGACCCAGCAGTCCCCCCGGACCCTCGACCGCATCACCGGCATGCACACCCTCCAGGGATCCCTTGGTCAGCAGAATCTGCTGCCACCAGCCATCGACCTCGCGGGAGATCACCGCTGCCGGTATGGCGCTGCCGCGGCTCTGATCCAGCTCCAGAAGGCCCCGCAGGCGGGTGTTGTCCTGGGCGAGCTGACCGAGGCGGAGATCCGTGTCCAGTCGCTGGGCGGAACGGAGCCACTCGCTCTGAGCCGTCCCCGGCCAGAAGGGACGGCTGATCAGGGCATAGGCATCGGCGAAAGCGACGCCCTTGCTCCATCGCACGAGCAGAACTAACAGCAGCAGGCCGGCCCAGGGGAAGACCTGGAACAGCGCCGCCCCCATGGGTCCACGAGGCCAGCGTCCGAGGAGCATCCTGATCAGGCGATGCTGCGCGCGAAATCAGGAGTGTCGAGAACGCGTTCGAGGCGCTTGTAGTCCTCCAGGACCATGCCGCAACCGTTGACCACGCAGAGCAGGGGATCCTCGGCCACGTGCACCAGGATGCCCGTCTCGTGGCTGATCAGATCACTGATCCCACGGACCAGGGCACCACCGCCGGCCAGCATGATGCCGCGATCCACGATGTCGGCCGCCAGCTCGGGAGGTGTGCGCTCCAAAGTGCGCTTCACCGCCTCGACGATCACATTGAGCGGCTCGACCATCGCCTCGCGGATGTCCCCGGAACGCACATGAATGGTGCGAGGAAGACCGGACAGCAGGTGCAGACCGCGGACATCCATGGACACATCGTCCTGGACGTCGTCCGGGAAGGCGGAACCGACCCGGATCTTGATCTCCTCAGCGGTTCGCTCACCCACCACCAGGTTGTGGACCTTCTTCAGGTAGGTGCCGATGGCATCACTGAGCTCATCGCCCGCGACCCGAACGGATTCACTGAGCACGGTGCCGCCAAGGCTGAGCACCGCCACCTCTGTCGTGCCGCCACCGATGTCGACGATCATGGTGCCGACGGGCTCGGTGACCGGAAGACCGGCCCCGATGGCAGCGGCGACGGGCTCATCGATCAGGTGCACCTCGCGGGCGCCGGCCAGGCCGGCCTCACGAACGGCACGGCGCTCCACACCGGTGACACCGCTGGGAATGCCGATCACAAGACGGGGAGCAACGATGCCGCGGCCCTCATTGCCCTTCTGACTGAAGGTCTTGATCATCTGCTCGGCGGCATCGAAATCCGCGATCACGCCATCCCGCAAGGGGCGGACAGCCCGGATGTTGCCAGGGGTGCGACCAAGCATCAGCTTGGCTTCATCACCAACGGCGAGCGGCACATTGCGCTCGAGATCGAGAGCCACCACCGACGGCTCCTGCAGCACAATGCCGCGGCCGGAGACGTACATCAAAGTGTTGGCCGTTCCCAGATCGATGCCGATGTCACGCGAGAGCTGAAACCGTCGGAAAAACACGGGAGCGGACCACCAGAGACACCCATCATAGGTTTGGCCCTGGAAGCGGAGCCAGCGCCACAGGGCCCACGAGAGGCTGGTACATCCGGGCCGGAGGGTGGAACTCCCTGAAGGTGGCGCCGCCTCCGGGTGCCGCATCATTGATCCAAGTGCATCCTCTTCAAACCATGGGCGTGAATTCCGTGACCCTCGTCGGCCGGGCCGGCCGGGATCCCGAAGTGCGCTACTTCGAATCCGGCAGCGTCGTCGCCAACCTGACCCTCGCCGTCAACCGCCGCAGCCGCGACGACGAACCGGACTGGTTCAACCTCGAAATCTGGGGCAAGCAGGCCCAGGTCGCCGCCGACTACGTCCGCAAGGGCTCCCTGCTGGGAATCATCGGTTCCCTGAAACTCGATCGCTGGACCGACCGGACCACAGGAGAGGAACGCAGCAAGCCCGTGGTCCGCGTCGATCGCCTCGAACTGCTCGGCTCCAGGCGGGATGCCGAAGCCGGCGGCTTCGGTGGTGGTGGCGCTCCGAGCGACGAGGAAGTGCCGTTCTGAACACCGGTTCAACAACGGCCTCTCCAGACGGCTCCGGCCGGCCCCGGGCCTGCTCGTCGGTGCGACGGGGAGCACCCGAGCGGCGGTGAACAACAGGCCGGGGCTTCCGTCCTGGCCTGGGAGGGAGGCCTGGTTCTGCTGGCGCAGCCCTGTCGAAACCCTGAGAGCTCGATCCTGGAGCTCTCGAGGGGATCCTCAGCGGCTCCGCCGCCCGGGACAACGGCCCCTCAGGAATCGCGGCGACGGCGCCAGAACCGCAGGCCCAACCAGACCACCACCGCCACGACCAGGAGCACGATCAGCTTGTTGATCACACCTTCAATCGGTTTGATCCAGGCGATCACCTGCTCCCAGTGACTGCCGAGGAAGTAGCCCGCAAGGGTCAGCACAAGATTCCAGAGCAGGCTGCCGGCAGTGGTCCAGAAGAGAAAGGAACCGAACGGCATCATCTCGATCCCCGCCGGCACCGAGATCAGGGTGCGGATCGCCGGGATCAGGCGCCCCCAGAACACCACTTTGGCGCCATGGTGCTGAAACCAGCCGCGGGATCGCGCCAGTTCGGCGGCACTGACCCCCACCCAACGGCCATGACGCTCCACCCAGCGCCCGAGGCGTTCCTCATTCGCCAGCCGGCCGACTCCATACCAGGGCAGAGCCCCGATCACGGTGCCGAGCACACCCGACAGAACCACCAGCACAAGATTCAGTTTTCCCTGAGCGGCATAAAAGCCGGCCAGGGGCATGATCAGCTCCGAAGGAATCGGCGGGATCACGTTCTCCAGCACCATGCCAGCCACGATCCCGGCATAACCCCAGTGCTCCACCCAGTGCTCCACCACAGCATTGAGCGACTCGAACATCGGGGCCGTCAGCAGATCGGTCGAGTGTGACAGGGCTCCGAGACCCGGACGGCCCCACCCCAGGGATCAGATGCCTGGAGCGATCGCCAGGCGAAGCCCGTAGCAGCCATGACAACAGTGAAAGGCGAACCGACACAAAAAATCGCCGGATTCCAGCGTGGCTGGGACCCGACGAGCTTCTGGAGATCGTGCCCATGATTCACAGAGATCTCACCAGGGCAAGAGTCGCGAATCAGCCGAACGATCAGCAGGCGTGGGCGAGGAGAGATCCAGTCGCCGCCGATCGCCGCCCTTATTCAGGCAGCCGCATCAATAACGGTAATGATCAAGCTTGTAGGGGCCTTCAACCGGCACGTTGATATAGGCAGCCTGCTCGGTGGTGAGCTCCGTGAGCCTGGCGCCGATCTTCTCCAGGTGGAGGCGCGCCACCATCTCATCCAGGTGCTTGGGCAGCACATACACCTGCTTCTCGTACTGCTCACCCTTGGTGAACAGCTCGATCTGGGCCAGCACCTGATTGGTGAAGGAATTGCTCATCACGAAGCTGGGATGGCCGGTGGCACAGCCAAGATTCACCAGACGGCCTTCGGCGAGGAGAATGATCTTGTTGCCGCTGGGCAGGATGATGTGATCAACCTGGGGCTTGATGTTGTCCCAGGGATACTGCTTGAGCGATGCCACATCGATCTCATTATCGAAGTGGCCGATATTGCAGACAATCGCCTGATCCTTCATCTGGATCAGGTGCTCATGGCGGATCACCCGGAAATTACCGGTAGCGGTGACGAAGATATCGACATCGCGAACCACATCATCGAGTCGAACGACGCGATAACCCTCCATCGCCGCCTGCAGAGCGCAGATCGGGTCGATCTCTGCGATCATCACGGTCGCACCGAGACCGCGCAGGGATTGAGCGGAACCCTTGCCGACATCGCCATAACCAAGCACCAGCGCCACCTTGCCGGCGACCATCACATCCGTGGCCCGCTTGATGCTGTCAACAAGCGATTCACGGCATCCGTAGAGATTATCGAACTTGCTCTTCGTCACCGAATCGTTGACGTTGATCGCCGGGAAGGGCAGCTCACCGCTCTTCTGCAGCTGGTAAAGACGCGCCACGCCGGTGGTCGTCTCTTCGGTCACGCCCTGGATGGCGGCGTGGATGCGGGAATAGAAGCCCGGCTGAGCAGCCAGCTTCTGGCGGATGCTGTTGAAGAGAGCGGTCTCCTCTTCGTTGGATGGATGATCGAGAACAGAGAGATCCTGTTCCGCCTTGGTGCCAAGGATCACCAGGCCGGTCGCATCACCACCATCGTCGAGAATCATGTTGGGCGTGCCGCCATCACCCCACTCGAGGATGCGATGGGTGAAGGCCCAGTACTCATCCAGAGTTTCGCCCTTATAGGCGAACACGGGGATGTCGGCGGCGGCGATGGCGGCCGCAGCGTGGTCCTGAGTGGAGAAAATGTTGCAGCTGGCCCAGCGCACCTCAGCGCCGAGGGCCACCAGAGTCTCGATCAGAACGGCGGTCTGGATCGTCATGTGCAGCGATCCGGCGATGCGGGCCCCCTTCAGGGGCTGCTCAGCACCGAACTTCGCGCGCAGGGCCATCAGACCGGGCATCTCGGTCTCGGCGATGGCGATCTCCTTACGACCGAAGGACGCCAGTCCAAGATCGGCGATCACATAGGACGTCGTGCTCTGCAGGGCAGGTGCCGTGGGGGTAGCCACCATGAATCAGTCTCGTTTGGGGGTACTGCTCACTCCCGGCTGGGAGGGCGTGGTTGGGAAATCTCTGCGGAGACGCCGAGGCTTCGGGCTCGTCAGAAGGCCAATCTACAAGGGCGAACACAACCAACGCTGGCCAGGATCAGGGCAGGATCGATCGGATCTCCCCGACGCGCAGCGCCCAGCCCACCACCTCTCTGAACGCGATGAACGCCCAGCCCGAACGGCATCTCCTGGCAGATGCCCAGGCCACCCTGGCCCTCGGCCGCGCCCTCGCCGCCAGGCTGACGCCCCCCTGTCTGCTGCTGCTCCAGGGCGATCTCGGAGCCGGCAAAACCTGCCTGGTGCAGGGACTGGCCGCCGGCCTCGGCCTGCACGAAGCGATCACCAGCCCCACCTTCGCCCTGGCCCAGCACTATGCGGCCCAGGGGGCCACACCGCTGGTGCACCTTGATCTGTACCGCCTCGACCACCCGGCTGCTGCCGAAGAGCTCCTGGCCCAGGAGGAGGAGGAGGCTCTGGCGCAGGGAGCCGTGCTGGCCGTGGAATGGCCGGAGCGGCTGCAGCATCTGCCCACGGAAAGCTGGACCGTGAAGCTCGAACTCCGCGATGCCAACCATCCGGAAGCCGGCAGGCTGGCCACGATCACACCGCCATCAGCTGCTGACGCAGGGCGGCAATGATCCGGGCATTGGCAGCAGGAAAGGGATACGCGTCGAGTTCAGCCAGTTCAACCCAACGCACCTGCTGACTGGCCAGCGGCTGGGGTTCCCCGTCGAGCCAGGTGCAGAGATGCACGACAAATCGCAGACGTTTGTGGCTGTAGGCATGCTCCAGCGTGATCAACTCCTCATCCACCCGCACGGTGATCGCCAGCTCCTCCCGCAGTTCGCGCGCGATGGTGGCCGTGATCGGCTCATCCGCCTCCTGCTTACCGCCGGTGAACTCCCAGAGGCCACCGAGCAGCCCCTCGGGCAGGCGCTGATCAATCAGAACCCGACCGGTCCGATCGCGCACGACACCGACCCCGATCACCTGAAAGGGCACGGGGGCAGAGCTTTCCTTCACGGGATAGCGGGCAGGGTCGCCGGCAGCGTAGGCAAGGCAGGCCTCACGCCATGGGCAGGCACCACAACAGGGCTGGCGGGGCGTGCAGACGCCGGAGCCCAGATCCATCAGCGCCTGGGTGAAATCCCGGGGCCGCTGCGGATCCAGCAGATGGGCACTGAGCCGCCAGAACCGGGCCAGCTCCCGCTCCGGTGGCCGGGGGGCGGCCAGCAGCCGGGCCAGAACCCGGCGCACATTGCCATCAAGGATCGGCTCGGGACGATCAAACGCCGTGGACAGCACCCCTGCGGCGGTGGTCCGTCCGATTCCCGGCAGAGCCATCCAGCCCTCAAGGCTGCGGGGAAAAGAAGGAAAGAGCTGAGCCTCAGACCCTCCCGACCTCCAGAGCGCCCGAGCCCCCTGATGGAGCCGGCGGGCCCTGGCGTAATACCCGAGTCCCTGCCAATGCAGCAGCACCGCCTGCTCCTCGGCCGTGGCCAGGGCCCCGAGGTCGGGGAAGGTCTGCATCCAGCGCCGCCAATAGGGCAACATCACCGGCAGCTGGGTCTGCTGCAACATCACCTCGGCCACCCAGACCGGATAGGGATCGAGCTCCTCGCCCGGCAGAGGAGGCGAACCATCCGGCCGAAGCTTCCAGGGAATCCCATGGCGCCCATGGGATTCCCACCAGGCGAGCAGAGCGATCCGCAGCCGCAACACCTGCCCGGCCGTGAAGGCGTCGGATGCGGTCTGGCTGCCGAGCGATGCCCCCGTCACCGGTGAAAGGCGACGGAATCGTCCATCGGCACCCTTCCGATCACCCAGCGGCCTCCTCCGACACCAACCGGAATCGATCCTGTTCGCGGTTGTAGCGGAACAGGCCACAGCTCCGGGTCCAGCTCACGAAGGTCTCGAACACCGCCTCCGCTTCCGGGCCGGTGAACTGCTCATTGAGCAGATCCAGCACCTCATCGCCATCCACCTCACCGCGGGAGCTGGCCAGAATCGCCTCCTGGATCTGGGCCACCAGGGGCACATGATCAAGAAGCAGGCGCCGTAACAACAGCTGCTGCCCTTCCTCACTGGCATCCCTGAGCATCTGTCCCTCAGAGGTGAGCACCAGACGACCGCCATCGACCTGCATCAGCTCCAGCAGTTCTCCGGCATCCAGAATCGGGAGGAGGTCATCCAGCTCCAGCACCAGTTCATCGGCCAGCTCCGCCAGGCTGATGCCACCGGTTTCCGGCACCGTGGCGATCAGGTCGCAGACACCACCCAGCGAAGCCGGCGGCAGAGCCAGGCCCTGGGGAACCGTGGAGATCTCCACCGGCGACGCCGTGGCACCGACGGGAAGATCAGGGTCGGTCATGTACCGGTAAAGCTCATCGACAAGAAGCCGGAAGGCCGGGGTGGAATCATCACGGGGGCGGGGCAGAGGGATTCGCACCTCACCTCGGACCCGACCAGGGTTGGCACTGAGCAGCACCACCCGATCGCTGAGGAGCACAGCCTCCTCGATGCTGTGGGTGACGATCACAATCGAACGCGCCGGGAAATTACTGCCTTCCCAGAGTTCGTCGATATCCCGGCGCAGATTTTCAGCCGTCAGGATGTCGAGAGCACTGAACGGTTCATCCATCAGCAACAGCGCCGGCTCCATCACAAAGGCCCGGGCAAAACCGACCCGCTGACGCATGCCTCCGGACAGCTCCCGCGGATAGGCCTCGGCACTGCCCTCGAGACCGACCATCGCCAGGGCCTTGAGGGCCCGCTGACGCAGATCGCGCTGAGAGAGTCCCCGGGCCTCCAGGCCGACGGCGGTGTTCTCAAGCACCGTCAGCCATGGCAGGAGTGCAAAGCTCTGGAAAACGATGGCGACGTCCTGATTCACGCCATCCAGAGGCTGGCCATCGCGATGGATCTGGCCCTCGGACGGGGCGATCAGACCGGCCATCAGACGCAGCAACGTGCTCTTGCCGCTGCCACTGCGGCCGAGCAGAGCGACCACCTCACCATCCTCGATCGCCAGATTGACCTCATCCAGCACGGCCACACGGCTGCTGCCATCGGCGCTGCGGAACAGCTTCGAGACATTGCGCAGACGAAGCAGGGGATCAGGCGCCATAGCGTTCCTCGGAGAAGTGATAGAGGGGTCGCCAGAGGAGGCGATTGATCCCGACGACGAACACGGCCATCACCACCAGCCCGAGCACCAACCTGGGCTGATCGCCCCCAGCGGTGGCAGTGGCGATGTAGGAGCCCAGGCCAGGGGTGACGAGGCGCTGGTTCCCCCAGGTGACCAGTTCAGCAACGATCGAGGCATTCCAGGCGGCACCGCAGGCGGTGACAGCACCGGTGATCCAGGTGCCGAACATCGCCGGCAGCAGGAAACGTCGCCAACCGAGCAGTCCCCGAAGCTGAAACACCTTGGCCATCTCCCGGAGGTCGTTGGGGATGGCGCTCGCCCCGGCGGTGGCATTGAAGAGCACGTACCACTGGGCGCCCATGGCCATCAAGAGCACACAACCCAACCAGAGCGGGAAACCGGTGGCCAGAAAGATGACGGTGAAAAAAGGGAAGAGCAGGTTGGCGGGAATGCTGGCCAGCATCAACATCAACGGTTGCAGCACAGCGGCCCAACGGGGCCGCAGGCCGATCGTCACCGCGAGGGGCAGAAAGATCAGGGTGCTCAGTCCAACCACCGCCAAGGCCCGACCCAGGGTGAGGAACCCGAGGCCGAAGACCTGGGTGACCTCGCCGAGGCCCAGCTGTCGCAGACATTGATCAAAGGCAATCACCAGACCGACCCCACCGGCCACAAGCACCAGCTCATTCACCCAGCGAGGTTCCGACAGACGGCGGCTCGGTGCCCGCGAGGCACCGGCGGAGGCGCTGAAGCGATTGAAGCGGCGATTCAGCTGATCCGTCAGACCCTGAACGGCCTGACCCAGGCGCCTGAGGCCGCCGGACTCACGCAACAGGGTCAGGAACCAGGAACGGGTGGGATGGGCGGCGGAACTGGTGTCGAGCCGGAAATGCTCGCTCCAGGCCACCATCGGCCGCCAGAAGAACTGATCGGTGAGCACGATCAGCGCCAACATGGTCAGCAGAGCCCAGATCACACAATCCAGCCGCTCCTGGGCGATCGCCGTGGCCACATAGGAGCCCAGACCCGGCAGGGTGTAATTGGCATTGTTGACACTGATCGCCTCACTCTGGGTGGCAAAGAACCACCCGCCGGCGAAACTCATCATCGCGTTCCACACCAGGGGAATGGCACTGGCGGGGAGTTCGAGCCGGACCAGGCGCTGCCAGCCGCTGAACCCATAGACCCGGGAAGCCTCCCGCAGCTCGGCGGGGATGGTGCGCAGCGATTGGTGGTAGCAGAAAATCAGGTTCCAGACCTGACCGGTGACGATCGCAAAAACGGAAGCCGCCTCCAGACCCAGCAGACTGCCGGGGAAAAGATTGAGGAAGAAGGAGACGGTGATCGCCAGAAACCCGAGCACCGGCACCGACTGCAAGACATCCACCAACGGGAGCAGCAGGCGTTCGGCCACCAGCGAACGGGTCGTGAGGGAACCGACGCCGATGCCGATCAGCAAGGACACCGCCAGGCCGATGAACATCCGCAGGCAGGAGCGGGCGGCGTAATAAGGCAGACGCCTTGGGTCAAGATCCACACCGGCCATCGCTGTGGTCGGATGAAAGCTGACAGCCATCTGACTGCCCAGACGGCTGATCAGCACCACCAGGGTCAGCCCCAGGAGCAACAGGGCCAGATCGACAAGAATCGAACGGAGACGCAAGGGCGCCTCAGGACTGCCGCTGCCTCTGTTGACATCGGCAGCGGGCAAATCAAAACGGCGGTCCCGCGCCAGGGGCGTCGCCATGTCTCAGGTCCCAACCTCACCATTCTTTCATCGGGTCCGACACCGCAGGCGTGCTGCAGCCGACAGTGCGGGAGAAGGAGCAGACCATGGCAGGGGCGATGGATGCCGAGCGCTCAGGCCACCACGTAATCAACGACCTGGGAACTGAGGCGCCGCAGGCCGCTGAGGCCGTCACGCTCCAGATTCCGAACCCGATCCCGGCTGATGCCCAGAATGCGACCGATGCCGGTGAGGCTCATCGGCTCCTCACCATCCATGCCGTAGCGCAACCGCAGCACCCGCCCCTGCAGCTCCGGCAGCTGCTCCAGAAGGTCCCGCAGATCCCCTCGCAGGCACTCCCCATCCACCTGCTCCCCAGGCAGCGTTCCCTCCGCCGCCAGCAGATCAAGA
>JBJTBH010000104.1:0-6215 GCA_046091285.1 Cyanobacteriota bacterium
CGCTTCTATGTTCTTAGAGTCGCAGCTGTTCATCGTTCAGGAAAGACAACAGACCGCCTAACATCAAGATGCAGAAGACGGGGCCTAAAGCTGGTCCCTATCCTGGAAGTCCGGCCCGCTTCTGATCTTGGGCGTTAGGCAGATACGAGGCAGCGATCCTGTCCCGCAATTCCCAAGACACTGCCTCAGCCTGGTGGCCTTGGGAGCCGCTGGGGAAGATGTCGTCCCACTCCCGGAACGGCTGGTTGCTGGTCACCAGCAGGGATTTGCGTTCGTAGCGGTGACAGATCAGCTCAAACAGCACCGAGGTCTCCAGTTCGTTGCGCCGCACGTAGGAGATGTCGTCGATCACCAGCAGGGCATAGCGATCCAGCTTTTGCAGCATTGCCGGCAGGTCGTAGGCCGCTTTGGCCTTCTGCAGCAGCTGCACCAGCGCCGTGGCCGGGAAGAAGCGGCAGGCCTGGTCCTGTGCTGCCATCGCCATGGTGATGGCAATCGCCAGGTGCGTCTTGCCCACACTACTGGGGCCAAACAGAGGCAGGTTTTCCGCCTGCAGCAGCCAGGTGGTCTGCCGCGCCAGGCCCTGGAGCTCCTGCCAGTGGCGAGGCTCGAGGTGCCGGTGATCAAAACCGTCGAGCCCCTTCTGCCAGGGGAGATGGGCGCCGCGCAGCAGCCGCTGCTGGCGGGCGATCTGCCGCTGTTCCAGCTCCAGTTCACAGAGGGCGTAGAGGAACTGGCCTGGGCTCCAGCTGTGGGCCTCAGCCTGCTCGGCCAGCGGTTGCCAGTGGCTGCGAAAGCGCGCCAGCTTGAGTTGTTTGAGCAGCAACGGCAGCGCCGCTTCCACCGCCGCTGAGCGCGGCAATGGGGACGAGGTTGTCATAGGTGGCCAGCAGGTGTTGGGGGATGACGGGATCGGGAAGGCTCGGGCAACGGGGCGGCACGCGAAACCGCTGCTGCAGTGCCGAAAGGGTCAGCTCCTGGCGGCGCTGGGCCTGATCCAGGAGGAGCTCCAGGCCCTGCGCTCTCGCTACGACTCACCGCGCCGCACCGAAATTCTTGATCTAGAAGGCGGCCTCGAAGACGTCGACCTGATCGCCAATGAGCGCTCAGTGGTGTTGCTCACCGAAACCGGCTACCTCAAGCGCATGCCGGTGAGCGAATTTGAGGCCACCAGTCGCGGCACCCGCGGTAAAGCCGGCACCAAGAGCCAGGGAGACGAGGGCGTCAAGCTGTTTATCAGCTGCAACGACCACGATTCGCTATTGCTGTTCAGTGATCGAGGCGTGGTGTATTCCGTGCCGACCTACCGAGTGCCGATTTGCAGCCGCACGGCCAAGGGCAAACCGATCGTGCAGTTGCTGCCGATTCCGCGTGAGGAACTGATCCCCTCCCTGCTGGCAGTGGGCGGCTTTGAGGAACACGCACAACTGGTGATGCTCCCCAGCGGCGGCTCCTGCAAGCGCACCCGGTGATCGGCCTTCGCCAACATCCGCTCCAATGGCCTGATTGCCATCGCCCTGGAAGACGGCGATGCCCTCTGCTGGGTGCGCCAGGCCCTACCCGGCGACAGCGGCTTAATCGGCTCCCACAAGGGGATGACCATCCACTTCCGGCTCAGCGACGAAGAACTGCGTCCCCTGGGTCGCACCGCCCGCGGCGTGCGGGCCATGACCCTGCGGCCCGGCGATTCGCACGAGAGCATGGATGTGTTGCCGGCCGAACTGGCCGACCAGGTGGCCAGCTCCGCCGAGGCCGAGCTCGAGGCCGAAGCCGAGCTGGACGCTGAAGGTCTGGAGGAGACGGCCGCCAGTGAGGGACCCTGGGTGCTGGTGGCCTCGGCCAGTGGCCTGGGCAAACGGGTTCCGGTCAACCAGTTCCGTCTGCAGCGCCGGGCCGGCATGGGTCTGCGGGCGATCAAGTTCCGCCGCGATGGCGATGCCCTCGTGGGCCTCACGGTGCTTGGCGCTGGTGAGGAGCTGCTTCTGGTCAGTGAGCGCGGCGTGATTGTGCGAATGCGCTCCGATGCCATCCCCCAACAGTCCCGCGCCGCCACTGGTGTGCGGCTGCAGAAGCTCGATAGCGGCGATCGCCTGTCTGAGGTGGTGCTCGTCCCTCCCGCCCATGAGGAGGAGGAGTCGGAGGCTGCGCCATTGCCCGCTGCCGGTGGCTCCGTTGAGGCCAGCGACACAGAAGGATCCGATCCGGGGGTCGAGGTGGATCGAGCAGCGCCCCCTCCAGGAGGCGCTGGTGGCTTCAGGGTCGAGAGGGTTGGGAGCTCCTGGCTGAACGGCTGTTCTGGTCAGTCACGACCACGATGTTGCCGGCGTCCAGGGTCAGGCGTCGCTGAAAGTGTCCCTGTTCAATCGTTTCGTTCAGGCCATAGGCGAGGCCGCTGCCTGAGCTGCGGGTGATGTTGATCGTGTTGCCTGCCAGCTTCAGTGCCAGGCTGCCGGCGTTGAGGCGGCCGCTCTGAAGCACCGTGCCGTCTTTGGCCTGGAAGAGCTCACTGCCGAATCCAAGGCCGAGCGCTTCGCTGGCGGGATTGTCGGCCTGATTGGTCACCGTGATCGTGTTGTTGCGGAGCGTGAGGCTGACCGCAAAGGTCGCGGCGCCGCTGTTGCTGCCCTGCACCTCGATCTCCACTCCAGAGGCGTCATTGCCTTGCGGTTTGCCGGCCACGACGCGGGCATTGGCGCGGCTGTCGGCAACGATCGTGTTGGTGTCGATCGCCGCGGTCAACCGGCCGGTGTTCTCGGGCACGCCGCTCAGATTGCCGATCTCAAGACTGATGCCGGTGTCAGCCACCAGGTGATTGGCGCGAATCGTCTCCTGCATCTCGCCATTGCCGCGGAGATCCACGGTGTAGGAGCTGTTCCCCTCCCCGATCTCCGAGACATCGTTGGCCATGGTGCGTGCGACGAGCTTGCCGCCCATGCCGATGTTGTAGTCGATGCCATCGGCGTCGCTGAGTCGGCCCGGCCGCACGTGGTTTCCGACCACCTCAAGGCTGAGGGTGGCGGTGGGGGCGCAATCGCCGCTGCCGTAAGCGGGGTCGCCGTACTTGTCGTCGGCCCGCGGGAAGGTCTGATCGCCGCGGCAGAGCCCGATCTCGATCGGATCGATCAGGTTGCGAACCTCCAGCACCTGTTTCAGTCCGCCTCGCAACGCCCGCGGTCCATCGGCGGGCTCAAGGAGCCCCGTGGCGTTGGCGTCGATCACGTTGTCGCGCAGGCTCACCCTGGCGTGGCCCTCGCTGACCCGCGTGAAGATCGCGGCCTGCATGTTGCTGTCCGGTCCCTGGCGCATGGCTTCGATCTGGTTCCTGGTCACCTCGACCGGTCCCCAGGGGTTCTCGATCCGGATCGCTTCATCGAGGGCTTCCGTGATTCGGTTGTCCAGCAACTGGGAGGCGCCGATGTGATCGAGGCGGATGGCATTGCCGCTCAGGCAGGTGTCGGCCACGTCGGGCTCCCGCTTGCTGCGTTTGACGCTGCTGCTGCCACAGACCGAGACCAGGGTCGTGGGGGAGGCGTCGCTCCTCCCAAGCGCGGACCTGAGGCTGCGCACCTCCGGACGTTCGAACCAGTTGCCGACCACCAGGGCCTTCACGCCGCCCTGCAGCCAGAGGGTCGGCAGGGCCAGAGGCGAGAGCCCTCCGGGAGTGTCGGTGAAGGAGCCCAGAAAATGATTTCCTCGGATCTCCACCGATCGGCTGACGCTGCCGGGCTCGAGGCTGCGCAGGGAGACGCCCTGGAAGTTGAGCCCGACCACGCGGTTGCCGCCGGCGAGGTTCAGCACCCCGTTCTGGATCGGTGTGATCGCTTTCGGCAGCAGGGAGGCCAGGCGGATCGGCCCCCGCTGGCTGGGCAGCACAGGCGCGTGCCCCGCCGCCAGCAGCTGCACCCCCGGCTTCAGGCTCAGGGTCGTCCCCCGGAGGTTGAGGTCGGCGCCACGGGCCACCAGCACCAGATCGCCAGGCGCACTGGCTTCGAGTGCTGCCCCCAGGCTGCGGTAGCGGCAGCCTGGGGCCTCCGACGCACCGGCCACACAACGCACCACCCAGGGGCGGCCGTTGTCTGCACGGCGCGCCACCTCCCCGTGGATCAGCAGCCGGTCATCCTGAACCTGCGGGGCCTGTCGGGAGGCCTGCGAGGGCCTTGCCGCGGGTGAGGCGGAGGCCGGCTCCGTCAGCGGCGGCATTGCAATCAGGGCAGCGATCAGGCTTGCCATGCGGATCGACGCCAGTCGATGAGCCATCCGGGGACGGTGCAACCTTCTCGCAAGATAGTGAGGATCTCCCTGCCTGGCGATCTCGGATTAGCCCCGGGGCGGGCCCCCTACGCTCTGAGGCTGCCACCGTCCGCCCGTGCCCACCTCAGTCGAGCCCGCGCTGGTGGATGTGCTGGTGGTGGGGGCCGGGCCGGCGGCCCTGGCGATCAGTGCCGCCCTGGCCAGCCACGGGGTGACCCTGGCCGGTGTGGCGGAGGGCGACCCCGAGGCTCCCTGGCCCAACACCTACGGCATCTGGGGCGAGGAGGTGGATCGCTTCGGCCTCTCGGAGCTGCTGGAGCACCGCTGGTCGAACAGCATCAGCGATTTCGGCAGCCGCTTCTGGGATGACGGGGGGCGCGTCAGCCATCAGCGCGGTTACGGCCTCTTCGATCGCCGCCTGCTGCAGGAGCACTGGCTGACGCCATACCGTGCGGCCGGCATGAGCTGGCATCGCGATCGGGCCACGGCGATCGAGCACCATGGCCAGGTCTCCACGGTCTCCACCGCATCAGGCTCAAGACTGCAGCCGCGGCTGGTGGTGGATGCCTCGGGGCATGAGCCGGTCTTCGTGAGGCGCCCGGACACCGGGCCGATCGCCGGCCAGGCGCCCTATGGGGTCGTCGGGCGCTTCAGTGCACCGCCTGTGGAGCCGGAGCAGTTCGTGTTGATGGATTACCGGGCCGACCATCTCAGCGCTGCCGAGCGCCTGGAGCCGCCCACCTTCCTGTATGCGATGGATCTCGGCGGCGGTCGCTTCTTTGTTGAGGAAACCTCCCTGGCCCTGGCGCCACCGGTGCCCATCGACTGCCTGCGCCAGCGGCTGGAGCGACGCCTGGCCCAGCGGGGCGTGGCCGTGCTTGCTTGCTGCCTGCCTTGCTTGCTGACTTATTGAACTACTGAGACACGTAAGAACCGTCCGTGCCCCTTTCGTACTAGCCACAACGATCGTTGCCAATGGGTATGGAGGCCGGCCGCCTTTCTTGCTGGCCTTGGGGTAGTGGGGCTCGATCAACTCGATCAACGCCTGCCATGGCACCACCACCTCCATCTCAGAGAGAAACTTCTCCCCTTTGGTCTGCTTTTTGGCGGTGGTGATCTCGTAGTCCGAGAAGCCCAGTTGCTTGCCGCCCATCAACACAGTCCTGGCCTGCGATCACAGGGCCATTCTCTCGCGGATGGCCTGGGTTTTCCAGAGTCTCCCTAACAGTTGCTGCCACATGGAGGAATTATGATAAACACTATTTGGAGATCATTGTGAGAAGTGATGAAATTGACTTATTTGAAGGGTAAGAAAGATGCCGTGAAGTTACAGAGAAACTTAAAAAGCTACTTCCGTCCCTGGCAGTCTCCCGCTGATGGACAAAACGCCCAGCATCCTGGGAAAAGAACTCAACCTGCAAGAGGAGCATTGACTTGAAGCCACCCAATGTAGTCCGAGATACATGGATTCCAAAGAGAATAGATTCAGCGTGAGTACCAGTACTGATATCTGCCACTGCTTCAAATAGAGATCACCGCCTCATCTGCAATGGCATCTTATCGATGGGTTAGTGCAATTCAGCAGCAATCAATCTGTGGCGTCCTTAGTGATGCCATGACTGCTCAAAGACTAGGTGTTGACTACTCACACTATACCAAGGAACAGTTTTTCGCAAATATCCATTATTGCAAGTTGAAAACCGCTTGTCAAACGTTGCTTGATAGCAATATGGACAGACCGAAAAAAGAAAAATATCGAGATTGAAGTTCGTAGCGATGAGTCGGTTCTTAGAGATCAGACTCTATGTGAGGACGTGACTGCGGCATTACTTAAGTCATTACCTGCTCTACAAGACAATACAAGGGTGAAGAGAACATCTAACGTCGTACTGGTTTATTGCGCTTCGGACGTGAGTTCGAACCATTGCCTGCATCAGTATCATCTCCAAGACCTTGATAGATAT
>JBJTBH010000105.1:0-9314 GCA_046091285.1 Cyanobacteriota bacterium
CCGGCACCGCAGCGTGCCGGCAGCGGTCCGACCCCTGCCCCGCCGGGCAAGGTGGCCCCGACCCGTTGACGGACGCGCCAGGACGGTCACACTGACCACCAGACCCGAGGGATTCTCAGACGGACGATGACGGTGATGAACTGGTCTGAACTGCGCATCAGGGTTGCCAGGATCGGCGCCGATCTTGAAGTGGTCGTGCGCAGTGATCCAGAGGTCTGCGGTCTCAGCGGCGACGACTTCCATCTCTCCCTGCACCATGGTGGTCAGGGAGACTGCACCGTGAGGGATCTCTCGCTGGTGGATTGCCCCAACGAACTGGTGATTCAGGAATTCGAACGCTGGATGCGCAGCGCCGGTTACGTCCTGCACCCATGAGACCGACCGCGTCGGCACACCGCCAGTCCCGGCGGAGGGAGCGGAGGGTGTTCCGACGGCAGAGACGCTCCAGCGGCTGGCAGCAGGCCCTGGGAGGCCTGGGCTGCATCGCCGCCGGGATCGGCCTGATCATCGGACTGCGGCTGCTGATCCAGCGCCTTGATGCCGTGCTGCTGGTCAGCGAAGCCCTCAGCCACCTGATCAGCGGCCTGTCCCATCTCGGTGTCGGCCTCGGGCAGCTGGGAGGGTTGCTGCTGCTGCTGCTCACCACCCTCGGGGCCCTGCTGCTGCTGGTCGCCGGTCTGATCCGCCTCGGCCGTCCGCTGCTGCCGGCAGGGCCTGGGGACAACGGTCAACCGAGACAGGGCAGCCCGTCTCAGCCGCCGCTGAACACGGCGAAGCGGGGGCTGCCGTCGCGACGGCGCTCCTGAACTCACTGGTGCAGCTTCTCGAACCAGAAGCCGGCCAGCTGGTACGACGACCAGAGAAAGATCAGCAGAAACAGCCAGTTCAGCCAGGGAGGACGGCGATCGTTCTCGGGAATCATCAGGATCTGAACAAGGAGAGCAACAGAGACAGATTGACCAGCACGATCAACCCCGCACAAGCCCATCCCATGATCTGTAGCCACAGCGGTGCCTGCAGATCGCCCATCAACCGTCGACGCGAGCAGAAAGCCACCAGGGGGATGACGGCGAAGGGAAGCTGGAGACTGAGCACCACCTGGCTGAGCACCAGCAGGGTCGTGGTGGACCGATCCCCGAGCAGCACCAGGGAGAGCACCGCCGGAATCAGGGCAAGGGAGCGGGTGAGCAGACGCCGCTGCCAATCCGGAAGGCGCAGCTTCAGGAAGCCATCCATCACCACCTGACCGGCGAGGGTGGCGGTGAGCGTGGAGCTCTGACCGGAAGCCAGGAGAGCGACCCCGAAGAGAAGACTGGCCAGTGACGTCCCGAGCACCGGGGTCAGCAGGGTGTAGGCCTGGGAAAGATCGGTGACCACCTCACCGGGACGACCGTGAAAACTGCCGGCGGCAAGGATCAGGATCGCTCCATTCACCAGAGCGGCCAGGGTCAGGGCGACCAGGGAGTCGAGGGTGGCGTAACGCAGGGCACGGTGGCGAACACCGGGCTGATCGCTCCATTGACGGCTCTGCACCAGGGACGAATGCAGGTACAGGTTGTGGGGCATCACCGTGGCCCCGAGAATGCCGGCGGCGAGCAGCAGCAGCTCCGGCTGGCGGAGGCGATCGGGCCTGGGGACAAGACCGGCGACAACCGCTCCCCAGTCGGGACGCAACAGAACGAGCTCAAGAGCGAAACAACCGGCCACCAGGGCCACCAGGGCCAGCACCAGGGCCTCCAGACGCCGCACACCGAAGCGCTGAAGCATCAGCAGCAGGAGAGTGTCGGCAGCAGTGAGAACCACCCCCCAGAGCAGGGGCACCCCGAAGAGGAGCTGCAGGGCGATGGCACTACCGACCAGTTCGGCCAGATCGCAGGCGACGATCGCTCCTTCGGCCATCAACCAGAGCGGGATCCGACTCCAGGACGGCAGCAGGCGAGCGGAGGCCTGGGCCAGATCGAAGCCGGTGGCGATTCCCAGCCTGCAGCAGAGCGACTGAAGCAACAGGGCCATCAGGCTGGAGCTGAGCACCACCCACAGGAGCCCGTAGCCACTGGTGGAGCCGGCCGTCAGATCGGTGGCCCAGTTGCCGGGATCCATGTATCCGACCGCCACCAGGGTGGCAGGACCGAACACCCGGGCAAAGGTGGACCAGGGGCCGAGGCCCGAAGGCACCCGAACCACGGCACGGTCACGGGAGGTCGGCAACAAGAGCGAAGGCCAGCCCAGCTGGCGCCAACTTAGGCAACGACCCCCGGCTCAGGCCTGCAGCAGAGCGATCTGATCACGACCATTTCCCTTGGCGAGGTAAAGGGCCTGATCAGCGCGATAGAAGAGATCGGAGAAGGTACGGTCGCGGCTGGCCAGGGCGGTGGCACCACCGCTGAGGCGGAGGTGGTAATCAGACCCTGAATAGATGCCGGGCATGGCGGCGGCCCGTTCTCTCAGGGCTTCAGCGAGGCTGACGGCGCTGCGATCATCACGATCGACCAGCAGCAGGCCGAATTCCTCATCCCCGATCCGGGCCAGAAGATCATCAGGACCGAGCTGGGTGCGGGCCAGCTGGCAGAAATCATGGAGGACCCGATCACCCGCGGGATGGCCCCAACGATTATTGACCTGACGAAAATTATCGATATCGAGATTGACCAGAGACAGCGGTCGCCCCTGCTCGCGGGCGCGAGCCAGCTCCTTGTCACCGAGCTTGAAGAACATCGTGCGGCCATGGAGGCCGGTGATCGGACAGAGCAGGCTGACGTGATGCCATTCCAGTTCCCGCATCGCCAGGACGGCCAGGGCATCGAGCTGACGCACCTGACGCTCCGAGAACTGCCTTGGACGGCGATCGATCACGCAAAGGGTGCCGAGGTTGTGGCCTTCCAGACTGCGCAAGGGAGCTCCGGCATAAAAGCGGATGTGGGGGGGCTCCAGCACCAGCGGATTGGTGTTGAAGCGAGGATCCTCCAGGGCATCAGGAACCACGAGCACGGAATCCCCGGCGATCGCATGGGCGCAGAAGGCCATGTTCCGGGGTGTTTCGGTGGCATCGAGTCCGGCGCGGGCGAAGAACCACTGACGACGTTCATCCACCAGGGAGACCAGGGCGATCGGCATGTCGAGAATGTCGCTGGCCAGATCGACGATGCGACGCAGGAACGGGTTGGGAGCGATTCCCTCCAGTCCATGGCGCTCCAGATCCCTCAGGCGCTGAGGTTCATCCACCGGAATCGGGAAATCGGGGAAGGGTGCCATGGCCCCCGGAGCTCAACGGACAGCGAAACCTAGGGATGGCGACTGCCACTGACGCGACCGACCGGAACAAGCGAACGGCGGGAGCGCCCCCTGCCATCACCAGGACGGGACACAGGCACGGAGGCCTGAATGGCGCAACGCGGGCCGGGATCGCTCAACGGCCCCTGGAGTGTGGAGGGGCCACTCCATCCAACCAGGCCTCGAGAATGAAGGAGGCAAGATTGCTCATCGAGCGCCCATCCTGATAGCTCTGCTCCAGCAGACGTTCGTAAATACGCGTGGGAACGGTCACGCTGATCCGTCGCGGCGTCAGAGACATTGAAGGGCCTTGATTAAAAAAAAAAAAGGGGGGGGGCATCAGGGGCTTCACAAAAAGCAATGGGAAGACCCGCAGAACACGGGGTGACTAAGGATTTTTACTCAGCCAAGCACCCTCCAATTCTACCACCTTGATTATCCTTTGTCGCCAGAATGATTGCCTCCAAATCAATAAGAGATTCCAAAGACGCCTCAGAGCATGCATCACTGGCATGAACTTGAATGATTCGGTCGTCGTGGACACCCAGGGAATTGTTGATGCCGCTTCCGCCACGGCCAGGCTCCGCGATGGGGTGGTGCACTCACGCCGAGGGCCAGCCGTCCGCAGGCCTGAAGCCCTCCCCCGGAGCACCCCCGACAACAACAATCACGCCCGCCTGTGACCAATGGCACCATCAACGCCAGCATTGATCAGGGCAGCACGGGAAACTGATCCCTAGGGTTCCGCGATCACTCTCTTCACGCTCGATCCGAGCGCCCTCCCTGGCATGTCTCCTCGCTTCTGCCCACGGCCGCCCGTCCTGCTCGCGGGCCTCGGCCTGCTCGCCCTGGCGCTACCGATGACGGGAGCCTCAGCCCGTGAGATCGGCGTCTACTCCGGCCGGCACTACAACACCGACAAAGCTCTCTACCAGGCGTTCACCCGGGCCACCGGCATCCAGGTCAGGTTGCTGGAAGCCAAGGACGACACGCTGATCGAACGCCTGCGCTCGGAAGGCAGCACCACCCAGGCGGATGTGCTGGTCCTGGTGGATGCCGCCCGCCTCTCGCGGGCCGCCGATCTCGGCCTCTTCCAGGCCAGCCGCTCCGCCGCCCTGTTGCGGGATGTACCGCTGAACCTGCGCGATCCCCGCGGCCGCTGGTATGGGCTGACCCGACGCGTGCGGGCTGTGATCGTCAATCCCGGACTGGTCGCGCCGGCCAGGATCCGCACCTATGCCGACCTGGCCAATCCAGGCCTGAAAGGAAAGCTCTGCCTCCGGGATCGCCGCAGCGTCTACAACCAGTCACTGGTGGCCGACCAGCTGATTCTGCGCGGTGAACCGGCCACCACCAGCTGGTTGAAAGGGCTGACAGCGAACGTGCGTCAGGCCTACTTCAGCTCCGACACCCCCCTGATCCGCGCTGTCGGACGAGGCGAATGCGGCGCCGCGCTGGTCAACACCTACTACCTGGCCCGGATGCTCGGAGGCGGCAATGGAGCAGCGGATCAACAGCTGGCTGCCGCGGTGCGCCTGATCTTCCCGAATCCAGCCCATGTCAACATCAGCGGTGCCGGCGTCACCCGCCAGTCCAGGGATCCGCAGGCGGCCCTGCAGTTGATCGAATTCCTCGCCTCGCCGAGCGGCGGTCGTGGCTACGCCGAAGCCAACGACGAATATCCCCTGAAGGGATCCGGCAACAATGCCGTTCTGAAGCGCTTCGGGCCCTTCCGCCCCGACGGCGTCTCAGCCGCCCAGCTGGGGGGGAAGAACCGTGAGGCGGTGCAGCTGATGGAAGCCGCCGGCTGGAACTGACCCTGTCACTGAATCCCGATGGTCCTCTCACGCCGCTGGCTCGGACTCTCCACCCTGACCATCGCCCTCCTGGCGTTGCTGCCGATCCTGGCGCTGCTGGGGATGACCATCCAGGGGCAGGCTTCCGGCCCCCTGTCGCCGGGATCTTCCGGACGGCAGGAACTAGTGAACACAGTGGGTCTGGTGGCGGGGGTGGCCGGCCTCGGCGGCCTTCTGGGAACGATCAACGGCTGGCTCACCGCCCGCTGCAGCTTCCCGGGCCGGCGTTGGCTGCGGATCGCGCAGCTGCTGCCCCTCGCCACCCCCAGTTATCTGCTGGCCGCAACCATGATCGACCTCGGCAGCCGAGCCGGCTGGCGGTTGCAGGGAAGCGGCTGGGCGCTGCTGGTGCTGGCGCTGTGCACCTATCCCTACGTCTTCCTGCTCACGACGGAACAGTTCGGCAGCGCCGGCCGCAACCTCCAGGAGGCCTGCCGGCTGCTGGGCGTGGGGCCCTGGGGCAGCTTTTCACGGGTGGCCCTGCCGATGGCCCTGCCGGCAATCGGTACGGGCATCGCCCTGAGCGGCATGGAGGTGGTCAATGACCTGGGCGCCGTGCAATTGCTCGGGGTCCCCACACTCACCGCAGGGATTCTTGAACGTTGGCAGGCTGAGGGCGACCTCCCGGGCGCCGTGGCCCTCGCCCTGCTGGCGATGGTGATCGTGCTGCTGCTGCTGGCCCTGGAGCGCGGACTGCGGCGACGCAGTCGCCGATGGAACCTGAGCCGCAGCGCCATGGCGGTGGATCCCTGGCCGCTCACCGGCTGGCGCCAGCTGGCCGCCCAGGCGATCACCGTGCTCCCGCCCCTGATCAGCCTCGGCCTGCCGCTGGGCTGGATCGCCCTCAGCCTCGATCAACTGCCGAGGGAACACCTGCAGGGGGCAGGAGGACTGGAGCTGCTGCAACTGTGCATGCGCAGCTTCTCCCTGGCCCTGGCGGCCGCAGGTCTGGCCGTGGAAGCCGGCCTGCTGCTGGCGGTCAGCCGCCGCTGGCTGCCCGGGCGGATCATGGCGGCCCTGGGGCACTCCGCTGAGCTGGGCTATGCGATCCCAGGAATCGTGCTGGCACTGGGTCTGATGGCGGTGGGCGGAAACCTGGCGCTGCCGGCCTTTGCGTTGTTGCTCTGGGGCTACGCAGACCGCTTCCTGGCGGTGGCGAAGGGCACCCTTGATGCCGCCCTTGAGCTGCTGCCTCCATCCGTCGATGAGGCCGCCACCTGCCTCGGCTGCCCCTGGCCAGCGGTGCTGTGGCGGGTGCATCTGCCTCTGTTGCGGAGGCCGCTGATCGTGGGCGGTCTGCTGGTGTTCGTGGACACCGTCAAAGAGCTGCCCCTGACCTTCGCGTTGCGTCCCTTTGATGCCGACACTCTGGCGGTGAGGGTGTACCAGTACGCCGGCGATGAGCGACTGGGTGCGGCGCTGCTGCCTTCCGGGCTGATCCTGCTGCTTGGCCTGGTGGCAGCCCTGACCCTGGTTCCGAACCTGGAGGCGGCCGATCAGGCGGGTCGCAGCCTGCGACCGCCGAGGTAGCCATGGACCTCGGCTCCGGCGGCGATGGTCACCCGGCAACGATCCCCAGGATCCCAGTGGGATTCGATCGGCACCAGAGCACGAAGGGAGAGGTCCCCGAGTCGCAGCTGCACCATCCAGGAGCGGCCGAGACATTCCCGGGCCATGACCTCACCGGGACCATCGACGTCAGGGATCAGCTGCAGCGCATCGATCGCGACCATCACCTGAGGTCCCCTCTCGTCCGGAGGCTGACCTGGAGTTCCGCGAACGGCATCGGAAATCCGATCCTCCGGCCATGGCGCTCCATCCAGGGAGGCGAGTTCACCACAGGCCGTCTGGAGGCGCCCACCAGCGAGACGATGGACCGGCAGCAGATTGGCCTGAAGCACAAAGCGGCCGACGAACGGATTGGCCGGCTCGCTGACGAGCTCCCAGGGGGTGGCGCACTGCTGCAGAACACCGGAGCGCAACACGGCGATGCGGTCACAGATAGCCAGGGCCTCCTCGGGATCATGGGTGACGAGCACCCCGCTGGTCCCGCAGGCACGGAGCAGGGCCGGGAGTTCGCTGCGCAGGTGCCGACGCACTTCCACG
Organism: Cyanobacteriota bacterium; assembly: GCA_046091285.1. GTDB lineage: Bacteria > Cyanobacteriota > Cyanobacteriia > PCC-6307 > Cyanobiaceae > CAIXOZ01. Next base: position 7,233 of record JBJTBH010000105.1, read on the forward strand.
TCCAGATTCGAGAACGGTTCATCGAGCAGCAGTACCGCCGGAGCGGGCACCAGGGCGCGGACCAGCGCCAGGCGCTGCCGCTGACCGCCGGAGAGTTCATGGGGATAGCGATCGGCCAGCCCCTCGAGCCCGACCAGCTCCAGCAGCCAGCGCACCCGGTCCTGATCCTGCTGACGATGACGGCCGGCACCAAGACCGAAGCAGGCGTTCCTCCAGGCGCTGAGGTGGGGAAAGAGGGCGTAATCCTGAAAGACCATGCCCACACCCCGCCGTTCCGGCGCCAGCCAGCGGCCGGGACCAGCGACGGGACGTCCCGCAAGCCGCACGATGCCCTGATCCGGACGTTCCAGGCCGGCGATCAGGCGCAGAAGGGTGGTCTTCCCGCAACCGGATGGACCGAGCAGACCGAGCAATTCTCCCTGGGCAAGGCTGAGGTCGAGGTTCTGAAGCACCCAGGCGGATCCGGCCTGACGATCAAAGCGATGCCAGATCCCCTCAAGAACCACCGCAGCGGCGGGCGTGGTCGGGAGCGCGATGGGAGCGTGCGCAGATGGCGAAGAAAGAGGCATCGCTCAGGCCACGATCAGGGGGGCGGCCTCGATCCAGCTGGCGGCCAGCCGCCAACCCGGAGCATCATTCGCCGTGATCAGTAACGACTGCTGGCGGATCCGGGAAAGCAGGCGGGTGGTGGTGACCCGGGTGGTGCCGATCAGTTCGGCGATGCGCCCATGACTGAGGTGAAAGGGAAGATCGCACCAGGCGCCGCAGCGGCGGCCGAAACGTTCGACAAGAAGACCGAAGAGAGCCTGAAGACGCTGGTCCGCCTGGGGAAGATGACGCAGCCGAAGCAACTGCAACGTCCAGTCGGACACAGGATCGGCGAGGCTTTCCGCGTCGGCACCGGGCTGAAAGCGAAGGCTCAGGGGGGAGAGGGCCTCAAGCACGATCCCCTCGGCACAGAGCTGATTCAGCGACAGTCGATCCCCGGACTGAAGAAAGGCGACGGTGAAGGCACCGCAATCCACCCCGGGACAGACAGCTTCACAGGCGAGCCGCGCAACGCCATCAACGACCTCGAGCACAGCGGTCCCAGCGGGTCCGCGACCGTCGGGCAGGAGCAGCGAGCGTCCAGCCGCCAGGCGCAGGCTTCCGTTCTGCGCCGTCTGGGGAGCCGTCAGGGCGCCGGCACCCGGCGGCCAGGCCGGTACCGCAGGAGCCTGAATCGAAAACGAGGAAGGGGCCAAGACAACAGCCGCTTATTGAGAAGCGTTCGCAACGTAGCGCAGAACGGCGCTTGTTGCGGCTGATTCTCAATAAGCAGTGCTTGTTGCGGGTGATTCTCAAGAAGAGGCACGCGCAGCCACCGGCTCGAACGCCGAGGGGGCGGCCATGAACCGAAAGCCAGACCCCGAAAGCCAGGCACCGAAAGCCGTGCACCGAAAAGAGGTCAGGGAATCAGCAGGGAGAAAGCCCCGGTATCAACAAGAATGCGACAACCCAGCCAGATCAGGATGAATGGGAAAAAAAGTGGGGCGTAACGATTGAGCACCAGAGCGAGACCGGGAGCCCTGGTCAGAATAAAGGACAGAAAGAGCCAGGAAGCAATATAACCATAGAGAACAGGAATGACGACTAGTGTATCTACGACGGAAAGGCTGGCAAAGAGTGGAATGTAAATACTGATATTGTTGCTGCCGCTCGAAAGACAGACCAGAAAAACATCATAGGTTTGCTTTTGCCGCAGGACCCGCCAGATGGTTGTTCGTCCAGACTCAAAATGGTGAGAGCGCTGCAGAGACTCAGCACGACTGGGAGCCGCTGTGCGTCACCATGCTTCTTATTCCGATAGGTCAGAAGATTCATCAAACCGATCACGATCGGAAGCAATCCCAGAAGTCCAACCTTCTGCGCAGGCAGGACAAGCCCCAGGGGAACGCCTAACTGTGTAGTCCCAGCAGGTTGTTCAGCTGACAAAGGGGTGTGAGCTCGTCAGGGTCGGTGTGTCACCCCCGTCCCCTGAGCTCACACCCCATGCATACCCACCCGAATGCTCGGCTGACGCCCCTCGGCCGAGAACGGTTG
>JBJTBH010000106.1:0-5928 GCA_046091285.1 Cyanobacteriota bacterium
GTGATCTTCGCGCGCAACCACAAGCACGCCGAGTTCATCCGCGAACGCTTCGATCACCACTACCCCCACCTGGCCGGCAAGGCCGCCCGCGTGATCGACAACCAGGTGAAGTACGCCCAATCGCTGATTGACGAGTTCGCCGATCCCGCCAGCGATCTGCACATCGCCATCTCGGTCGACATGCTCGACACCGGTATCGATATCCCAGAGATCGTCAATCTGGTGTTCTTCAAGCCGATACGCTCGCGCACCAAGTTCTGGCAGATGGTGGGGCGCGGCACCCGCAAATGCGACAACCTGTTTGGGCCGGGCCGCGACAAGGAATGCTTCTGGATCTTCGATCTCTGTGAAAACCTCGAATACTTCCTTGGCGAGGGTGGCGCCGAGTCCACCGCCGCACCGGAAACAATCAGCACCCGTCTGTTCCGCAGTCGCCTGGCGCTGATCGACAGCATCGATCAGCAGATTCTCCAGCCTGGGCCAGGCATGGCCGTGCCGATGCAGAACGCTCAACCGGTCGATTCTTCCCAGGCCCTGCTGCACTACCGCCACACGCTTGCCGATCTGCTGCGCTGCCATGTGGCGGCCTGCCCCGCAAGCAACTTTGTGGTGCGGCCCCATCTGCAGCAGGTGGAGCGCTTCAGCAGCAGCGAAGCCTGGATCTCGCTCAGCCCCGACGATCATCAGATTCTCAACGCCACCCTCGCTCCCCTGCCCTCCGCCTACGCCGAGCAGCAGGGCGATACCGATGCCGATGCCCGCCGATTTGATCTGCTGCTCTACACGCTGCAGCTCACCTTGCTGCGCCGCGAACCGCGCTTCATCCGCCTGCAGCAGCAGCTGCGCGAGCTGGCCGCCCAGCTGGAGGCTCGCGCCAACATCCCCCAGGTGGCGGCTGAGCTGGAGCTGATCCGGGATCTGCTTCGCGATGAATGGTGGCAGCACGTGAATGTGCCGATGCTGGAAGAGGTGCGGCGCCGCCTGCGCGCCCTGGTGGGGCTGATCGAGCCGACCAGCCGGGAGCCCATCTACACCAACTTCACCGACGAGCTGGGGGAGCTGATCGAGCTCGATGCCGCCTCCCTGCTCAGCCGCGATGAGTTCCAGCAGTTCCGCCTGCGCGCCCGCGATTTCCTGCGCGCCCATGAGGATCACCTCACCATGCAGCGCCTGCGCCGCAACCAGCCCCTCACTCCCGCCGATCTCGACGAGCTGCAGCGCTTCCTGCTCTCCCATGGGGTGGGCAGCGAACAGGCCATTCAGAGGGCCGCCCAGGAGTGCAGCGGCTTCGGGCTGTTCATCCGCTCGCTGGTGGGGCTCGATCGCAATGCTGCGAAGGAACTGTTCTCAGGCTTCCTCGCCGATGGCATCCACACCGCCACCCAGATCCGCTTCATCAATGAAATCATCGATGAGCTCACCTGCCGCGGTGTGATGGATCCCGCCCGCCTTTACGACCCACCCTTCAGCGATCTGGCGCCTCTGGGGCCTGAGGGTCTGTTCACGGAGCAGGAAGTCGACAACATCTGCCACCTTCTCGGTCTGATCAGAACAAGGGCGATTGTCGCCGCGGCGGCCTGATCCTCCTGGAGGGCTTCCGGACTGTTGGGTCCATGGTGGGCCCATGGCTCAGGCTTTGTTGTCACCACAAAGCATCTCAGACAGGGAGGCAGGCAACTGTGGCAAGGGCGTTGTCTGGCTGCTGCGGTTGCCATGGTTCTGGCATTGGAGCTGGATCGCAGCTTGCAGAAATTCACCGAGGTGGCCGGAGAGTTCTCGCCAGCCGCTGTAGCCGATGGGTTGAAAGCCATGGGCGAACAAGCTGCGGTTGCGGGTGTTGATTGCGTTCACTAGTTCAGGGCGGCGTTCCCGCCAGTTCAGCCCGGTGGGATGCCCCAGATCGGCGAGCAGATCGAAGCCATCGGCTAGGCCGATCTTGAGCGGCCTGGATTTGTTGTCGTTCTCGCTTGGGCTGTTCTTGGCGATCTTTGCCTGCCAGTACTGCTGGATCGTCCCGGGCAACCGGTCTACAGCCACGGCCTCTGTAAGGATCCCATCAGGCCCGACCTGATCGCAGACGCCGATCTTGAGCAGCAGCTGCTCAGTGAGTTCCATCGCCCGGTACAGCCGGCCAACTGCATCGTCGTAACGCTCCTGGCAGGCACGCCGCTCTGCGTTGCGTAGCAGATCCTCAACAGCCTCAAGGCCATGGCCCTTCATCTGGGGCCAGCGTTGTGATTCGGCTTCCCTGTCGAGCAGGCAGCGTGAGGCGATGACCCGCCTGAGGTGTGGCAGCAGAGATTGATTGATGTGTTCGTCGGCGAGGCCTGCCAGCACTTCGTGGGCACGGCGATGATCAAAGCGATCCCAGGCATCGAGCCCAACCATCAGGGCCTCCAGCCATCGCAGCCATTGGGTTGTCCCCGGGTCGGGATCGGCGATGGTCTGCACACGTCGCACCGCCTGTCGTGCGGCTTCGTAATCGTGGCGTCGAAGTAATGAAGGAAGCTCCCTGTCACGCAGTCGCCTGGCGTGAATTGCGGCTGTGCTGACGGCGACTGGAGCGCTGTAGCCGGACACAATCGAATGAGGGGCATTCTTTGCCAGTTTCTTAAAGCTATCCAGAAGCTCACAGAGCTTTTTCAGCACCTTTTCCTGCTTGGCGGACAGGCTTCTATCGTTGATGATGCTTCCAAGGATCTCGGCCGCCTGGCTGTAGTTAAAGCGACTGGCTTCGGTTTCCACGCTTGTGCGTTGACTGGTCGTAAGGTTGAGTTCAACTTCACCATCGTCGATGGCGGCCATCGCCAGACCGGTGGTCATCGTCTTGGTGCCGCCGGTGTAATCGGCAATGATTCGGCTGCGGCGGTTTTCATCGCGCACCCGCTCGAACAGATCGAGAGCGCGCAGATAAACCCGGTCCAGCTGATCCAGTTCATTCTCCATGTCGTCATTGCCCTTGCCGGAGATGCGTTGCTGGAGCACTACGAGATCGCGTTCCGCCTGGAAATCGGGCAGAGGCACCTTGCTCAATACGGTGTCCACCTGCTTCTGGCTTTCGCTGCTGCACAGGAACACCACGCGATCAGGCCGGAGGCTGCTGATGCAGTTGATGATCGGTTCCGGGCTGGTTCCCAGGGTGACGATCAGTACGGTGCTCATGGCTGCGAAAGGGACGAGGGATCCAGTAGAACGGAGAGGAAGGGTTGGTGCAGCAACTCCAGGCGCGGCAGCTGACTGGGCCCAGCCCCCTGCTCGATCCCCAGCTCGTGGAGCATCAGCTCGAGCAGATTGGTCACCCGGTCCTGCAGGGATTGCCAGGTGCCCTGTTCGATCGGGCGCAGACCATGGCCGAGTAATGACTTGTTGCGGGTGTCAAATAAGTGCTTCAGCTCTCGCCATTGCCCGGCATAGAGGCTTCCGAGGCCTTGCTCGCCTTTCCCCCGGCCACGTTGGGCCTCGTGCTCCTGCAGCCAGCGGTAGAGACCACTGACCCCGTTGTTGGGGAACCATTCCCCTGACGCCAGTTGCAGGTCCCGTTGGATCCAGTCCGGCGGTTCAGCAAGTCCGAGCTCCAGCCGGATGTAGGTCTGGGCGAGCAGTTCGGCGGCGCGGTACAACCGGGCGACGGCGTCGTCGTACCAGCCGCGGCGGCCGCGTCGTTCGGCATTGAGCAGCAGGTCCTGCACCAGTTCGTAGCCGGTGATCGCCACGGCCGGAGGAACCTGGGGATCCCACTCCAGGGAGGCCTCCACCCGCAGCCACCAGCTCCACAGTTCCGGCCACGCCTCGGCGAACTGAACCTGCTGGCCCAGATCGAGGGCTTCCCGCCAGCGGAAGCGATCCCAGAGCACCAGCACCTGCAGTTGGTGGGTCAGCCTGATCAGGGCCTGGTGCTGCAGGTCGCTGAGCCTTTCGGCCTGATCACGGGCGAAATCGCCGAGCAGGCTGCGGGCACGGCCATAGAGATGGGCCTCCAGCAGCGGCGGCAGGCGCTCCGCCAGCAGGCGATGGGCCAGGAAGGGGATCGGATCGACGATGCGCAGGCCCTCGCTGCGGTCGATGCGCACCAGGTTTTCGCGCGGGCCGCTGACGACGCTGAGGGTGGCCTGGCGTTCGAGCAGGGCCAAGGCCAGGGCCGTGCTCATCGACTTGGTGCCGCCGGTGAAATCGCCGCAGATCTCCAGCTGGCTGAAGCGCTCCGGCAGGGTCTGCAGAAAAGAGCGCAGGCGGCTGAGGCAGCCTTCGAGATCATCAGGATCCGGCAGCTCGATGATCTGCAGATCGGGCCGGAACCCCTGCAGGCCCAGCTGCGTCACCAGGTTGGGCCGGAACACGTCGACGCCATCGACGCTGTGACGGCAGGGGGTTCCTTCGCCGATCACCTGATCGAGGCTGGGAGTGGGACAGGGCGGCGCGCTGCAGGCAAAGATCAGCTCATCGGGCTGATGCAGCTCCACGGCCTTGAGAATCGGATCTGGACTGCCGCCAACGGTGACAATCAGGGCTCGGGTCATGGGTTAGAAGCGAAGCCGCTCGAAACCGACACTTGCACCGCCATCCATGACCTTGATGAAGTCGGGTGACTGGTGTCCCTCTGGGAAGAGCGCCAATGACTCCAGAAAAGGTCCGGTTGCATAATTCATCCAGACTTCACCACTTTGGTCAACCTCTTGCTGAGTGTTGGAAGGTCGAGCCATGGCCCCAGCTAGTGGTCGGGCCGTCACGGTGGACGGCCGTACCGTGGCTGAGCTGGAGCAAGCCGTCGGATTTGCTGAGGCTTTCGTTACTGACGGCACTTGCGTGGTCATCTCCAGTGCAAGGAGGCGATTCCAGATGCGACCGACCTGATTCATCCCGCCAGCCAGATCGCTCTTGCGCAGGTCGCGAGGATCACGGACAGGCTCTCCATGCCTGGGGTTGTGGAACCAATGGATGACCTCTGCATCCTGTGTGTTGATCGCACAGCGTGTCCAGATGAGCATCTTGTCGGGATGGATCACCTCTCGCCATGGCGCGAAGGAACCAACCGGCGATCCCGTTGCCTGCAGCCAACGCTCAGCCAGGTGTCGACTACGACGCAGCAAGGCTGTCAGATCACTTGAAGTTCGAATACGAATGAAGCTGGGGAGTGTGTCTATGTTCCTCCACTCCCAATGACACCCGATTGGTGTTTTGTCATAGCTAGGTTTGAAGATGCGGTGATCTGGACGTCTCCAGCCACGCCCGAAGCCACCCAGGCTCATCGTGAGGCCATGCAGTGCTGTGAGCAGCTCTTGAAGCAACTCCTCGCTGTCTTGAGCACTGGTTTTTCGGGTCAGACGCCACTGCAAAGACCCACTTGTCGCAAAGATCGGTTGTTTCCACCCTTCCCAGCCGTAGCGGCCCAACTGGAAAGATCCATCGGTGTAAGCCGTGGCCAGTAGCCCCACGTTGTGATCATTTCCAGGGCCGATAGATCCAAAGATCCGGCCGACAACCTCCAAAGCCGTACTCGCATCCGTCAGCCCCCCGAACAGGCGCAGGGCCATTCCCCTGATCGCCGCCCGGAACATGGTGGGACGAAACTCCGGTACACCATTGGGATGTTCAGGGGTTTTTAGCAGTAGTTTCGCGGCTGGACCCTGACCTTCCAGCGCACACTCAAACAACAGATCGCCGCTGAGCCGGCCGCTGCTGCCGTAGCCGACGCAGGTGCGGCCACCGATGCCCGCACGCAGCGCCCGTTTGAGGGTGTCTTCAATCTCCTCCCATTCCCCGGGACTGATCTCGGGATCGTTGCAGCTGAGGCCGATCTGCAATCGGGGGCGGTGCAGGCTGACCACACCGAAAGCACCACCGCTCTTGCCTTTGCCGATACCCACCTGCCATTCCTGCTGGGGATGGGCCACATCCAACAGACCATGGGCCCAGTTGGCATCGCCGGGC
>JBJTBH010000107.1:0-15380 GCA_046091285.1 Cyanobacteriota bacterium
GCTGCGGCCAGTCGTTCAGCATCGCTGGCGCAGGCTTGCGGAAGATGGCCATGGTTTCCCTGGAGCGGCGGCGTTGGCAAGGAGCAGGAGCGGTACGCCTCCAGGAAATCCCAGTCAGGGACTGGAGGGAAGGCCGTATGGGACGGACCTTTAATAGGCCCTGGGTGAGCGACCCGGCGGTCTTCCCTGAGATTCCGTCTGATCAGGCCGCCAGATTGCGAAATCTCGTGAACTGTGGCTCGAACAGCAACTTCACGACTCCGACAGGCCCATTGCGATGTTTGGTGATGATGACTTCTGTGATTCCTCGGTCCGGAGTTTCGGGATTGTAGTATTCGTCGCGATAAATCATCAGCACGAGATCGGCATCCTGTTCGATCGATCCTGATTCCCGCAGGTCGCTGAGCATCGGTCGTTTGTTCGTTCTTGCCTCCACGCCTCGGCTCAGCTGCGACAGGGCCACGACGGGAACATTCAGTTCGCGGGCCATGCCCTTGAGGCTGCGCGTGATCCTCGATAGTTCCTGCACCCGGTTGTCGGAGCCGGAGCCCTCCATCAGCTGGAGGTAATCGATCACCACCAGCCCCAGCTCCTTTCCTGTTTCCGCCATCAGCCGCCTGCAGAGCGAGCGCATCTCCAGCACGCCGGCATTCGGCTTGTCATCGATGTAAAGCGGTTGCTGGCCGAGAGTGCTGATTCCTTTCATCAGAAGCGGCCATTCATCATCATGCAGGCGCCCGGATCGCAGTCGGCCGCTGTCGATGCCGACCTCCATCGCCAACAGACGGTAGGTGAGCTGTTCTTTGCTCATCTCCAGGCTGAAGATACATACCGGCAGGTTGTGCAACTGCGCCACGTTCTTGGCGAGGTTCAGGGTGATGGCTGTCTTGCCCATGGCCGGTCGGCCGGCGATGATGATGAGATCGCTGCGTTGCAGCCCCTGGGTCATCGCATCAAGGTCATAGAAATTGACCGGGATGCCGGCTACGGCTGTTCCCAGGGAGCGGCTTTCGATTTCATGGAAGGTGCCGGTGAGAATTTCAGCGGTGGGAATCAGGCCACTCGACGGTTTCTCCTGGCTGATGGCGAAGATCTTCTGCTCCGCTTCATCCAGGACCTGCTCCATCGGCTTGGCCTGATCAAAGCCCAGCTGGATCACTTCATTGCCGGAACGGATCAGCTGACGTCGCAGATATTTATCCATCACCAGGCGTGCCACCTGGTCGATGGACGCTGTGGACATCGTTCGCTCCACCAGTTCCACCAACCGGTTGGAGCCACCCACCTTCTCGAGCTGCCCGGTGTCGGCCAGCCAGGCTGCCATCGCGGTCAGATCCGTGGGTTTGCCCTGGCTGTGCAGCATCAGGGCCGTGCGATAGATCTCCCGGTGGGCTCCGATGTAGAAGGCCTCCGGTTGAAGCACGTCGGCGACGCGTCCGATGGCGTCGGGATCGAGCAGGATGCCCCCGAGCACGGATTCTTCCGCCTCCAGATTCTGGGGAGGAACCAGATCGCTCAGGGCATCAAAGTTCGGTCCCTGCTGACCCCTGCCTGAACGCCCCTGGCCCCTGGCGGGTGGGCCCGAGCCCTCCGGCGGGGACGGTTCAGCATCGGCCAGGGGCGTGGACACCATCAGCTGGGTTCAATGGACGACAGGTCGCTGCTGCGGGCTGGTTCAGCGCTCGGTCAGGCCAGGGCGGCGCTTTGACAGGTCGCTTCCGGGCTCGTCCATCGCCGCGACCGGCAGGGCCCTGGGCCCCTCTCTGCACCCTAGGGGGGCGTGCGGCATCCGGCTGCAGCGCCGCGACGTTCTGCTGACGAGGCCGTGGCGCTTCCTTCCAGCCTTTGGCCCATGACAGCAGCCCCTGGAAGCGCTCACTCCCAGGGGCTCGATGCTTCCCTCGCTGAGCGTCCCATCCGTAGGACGCCTGCGCATGGAGGGGGCTCAGCTGTTGCGAGCTGCTGGGTCCGCCGCTCAGTGGCTGACCACCTCAAGGTTGATCTCGGCGATCACCTCAGGGTGCAGCTTGACCTGAACCTTGTAGCTGCCGGTGCGATGGATTTCGGGCACCGTGATGTCGCGGCGGTCGATCTCCTTCTTGGTCGCGGCCTCGATGGCTTCGGCCACATCTCCGTTGGTGACTGTGCCGAACAGCACGTCATCGCCGCCGGTCTGCTTCTTCACCGTGAAGCGACCGATGGTGTCAAGGGCGGTGCGCAGGGCGATCGCGGCTTCCTTGAGCAGGGCCAGCCGTTCGGCCTCCTTGGCGCGGCGATGCTCCACCTGACGCAGCACCGCCGGAGTCACGGGAACGGCCTTGCCGCTGGGCAGAAGGAAATTACGGGCGTAGCCGGGGGCCACCTCCACCAGGTCGCCGTTGCGGCCCAGGCTGAGAACATCCTCGCTGAGGACAACTTGTACGCGCTTGGCCATCGGTGATCTGGATGTCGGAAACAGCTTGGGGAGAACAGCCTGAACGGATGATCATCGGCAGGACCCACAGACCGGGATCACAGGGGTGATCGTGGTGTGGAATCGCGTCTGAGGACCGCCTGACTCATGGCCATGGGCCGGATCGGCCTGCGGCCGTGGGCTGGTGCGCTCAGGATCTGGGCCCACCGGAACGGCACAGAGCTGACTCCTTGCCGATTCAGCACCTTACGCCACGGCCCGCGACCCGCCCTCAGGCCAGGGGCTGAGCCTCCCGCACCCTGGTGGCCAGACCCAGGCGGCGCAGCAGGCGGATGTGCTGCCAGGTGAGATCGATCTGGCCGGGCAGGAGCCCCTGGCGGGCGGAGTGGGGGTAGGCGTGGTGGTTGTTGTGCCAACCCTCGCCGAAGGTCAGCGCCGCCACCCAGGCGTTGTTGCGGGAGCCGTCGCCGCTTGCAAACACCTGGGTGCCCCAGCGATGGGTCGCGGAATTGACCAGCCAGGTGGCGTGGTACACGAGCATCAGCCGCAGGGGAACGCCCCAGAGCACCAGGGCCCAGCCGCCGGCGCCGCTGACGCTGCCGATCCAGAACAGCAGCAGGGCCAGGGGCAGTTGCAGCACCAGGAACCAGCGGTTCAGCCAGCGGTAATAGGGGTCGCCGATCAGGTCGCCGCTGAGCCGGGGTACGGCGGTCTTGGCGGGCAGCTCCTCGAACATCCAGCCGATGTGGCTCCACCAGAAGCCCCGGTGACTGTTGTGGTGATCGGCATCCGTATCGGAAAACTTGTGGTGATGCCGGTGCAGTCCCACCCAGTCGATCGGACCGTGCTGGCAGCTGAGGGCGCCGCAGGTGGCGAAGAAGCGCTCCAGCCAGAGGGGAACGCGGAGAGCCCGGTGAGACAGCAGGCGGTGGTAGCCGAGGGTCACCCCCAGGCAGGCCGTCAGCCAGTAGAGCACCAGCAGGCTCAGGGCAGCTTGCCAGCTCCAGAAACGGGGCAGCAGGGCCAGCAGGCCGAGGGCGTGGATCACGATCATGAAGCCGACCGTGCCCCAGCGCCGACCCCGCTCAGGGGTCGGGGTCGGCTCCCCGCGGCGTGGCTGGTGCAGGGCCTGGGCACGGAGCAAGGCCCGGGGCGCGGCCGTGACACTGGCGCCATGGATGGCCCTTGGAATCGCCTGCATTCAGATCCTGATCGACTGAGGCAAATGATAGCAGTACGGATCCGTATCGATAGCAGTTCCTTCTCGGATCGCCCTTTAGCCTGGGGGAACCGATCGGGGCATGGCGGCGGATGGGTGAGCAGGGTGTGGCGACGCAGGGTCCGGGGGGTGTCGGTCTGGAGGCTCCGGCGGCGTTGTCCTTCTCCACGGCAGGGCCGGGAGGGCCGACGAGCCTGATGGAGCTGTCCGGATCTCCGCAGTGCGGGTATCGCCAGCGCCTGGAGTCGGGACGTCAGGCCTTCGGCCATCTGATCCGCGTCTGGCATGAACGCAATGGCTGGTCCCATCGGGTGCTGCCGGGACTCGCTGAGCAGCTCGACCTCGGGCGGGTGCATAACTCCCAGCTCTCCAACCTTCGCAACGGCAAACTGCCCTCCCCAGGCCCGGAGGTGTTTCTGGCCCTGGGCGCCATCAACGCCTGGCTTCATCGGCACGCGCCCAGCGGTCGCTGCATCACCCCGGCTCCCGAGCTGGAGGCACTGCCGGAGCTGCAGCAGGCCCTCGCGACCTCGGCGGTGGCGTTGCTGGATGATCGCGGTCTGCCCCTCGGCCCCGGCGATCTGCTGGAGATCTTCATCGGTCTTCAGTCGCCGCCGGTCGCGTTTGATCTGCGCATCTCCGACGCCGAGGCGTCGGCCCTGAGCGCCGCCCTGACGGCCCTGTTCACGGCCGGTCTTCCCTGGCGTCGTTGTCGAGACACCCTGCTGGCGGCTTATCCGGCCGATCGCCGTCAGCGCCGGGAGCAGTTCGCCGAGGTGATGGCCGGTCAGCGGGATTACACCGCCACCGAGCTCGATGCGGAGCTTCCCGATCTGCGCCGCACCCTCGCCGCTCTCGGCGTGGCCGGCGAAGACTCCCTCAGTGCCGATCAGTTTCTGGAGCTGCTGCGTCAGAAGGCGCGGCAGCTGGCGGTGGCCCCGGCCGCCGGGCCGGATCTGGTGGCTGCCATCCGTCAGGGGCTCAGTGGCTGATGGGCTGATCTTCCGCGTCAGGAAGGCTCGGGAACCAGCGGTTCCGGCGGATGCACCAGCCCCATCAACAGCAGGGCGATCGCTGCCCGGGTGCGGTTGTGAACGCTCAGTTTCTGGTACACCTCTTTCAGGTGGGTCTTGACCGTGTTCACCGTCAGGTGCAGCGCCAGGCCGATATCCCGGTCGTTGAGGCCGAAGACCACCTGCTGCATCACCTCAAGCTCGCGCTGACTGAGATGAAGGCCGGCGCGCTGGCGACGGCCGACCACTCTGGTCGCCAGATTCGGATCGACGTAGAAGCCGCCACGGCTCACCGTGCGCAGCGCCGTCATGGCCTGTCCCGATCCCATGCCGCTTTCCAGAAGGATGCCATCGCTGTGGGTGCTCAGGGCCATCTCCACCAGTGGCAGGTTGTCGTGCTGCAGAAACAGCAGGGTGCGCAATTCGGGGAACCGGGCCTTGGCGGTTTCCACAAGCGTCAGGCCTGAACCCTTCTCCAGAAGCTGGGTGCTGACCAGCAGGGTCGGTGGCTGTTGATCCAGCTGCTCGAGCGCCTCGGCCTCCGTGGTGAAGGATCCGGCCAGGCGATCATGAATCGCATCCGGACCGACGGCAGGCCGCCCGAGCTCTGATCGCACCCAGATCGTGGCCAGCAGGCGGCTATAGCAGCAGAAGAGGATGCGTTCCTTCTCCAGCAGACGATCCAGCTCCTGGGCTACCAGAGCATGCGTCTGGTAGATCTTTGTCGCATCCATTGCCCGAGAGCGGCTTCAGCCTCAGCCAGGGTAACGGGCTTCCCGGACTTTCTTCGCCAGTCCCAGGGCTTTCAGCAGACGAATGTGCTGCCAGGTGATATCGAACTCAAACCAGCGCAGGCCGTGGCGTGCGGAATGGGGGAAGGCGTGGTGGTTGTTATGCCAGCCCTCTCCGAACGAAAGGATCGCCACCCACCAGCAGTTGCGGGAAAGATCCGGGCAATCGAAATTGCGGTAGCCGAAGGCATGGGTCGCCGAATTGACCAGCCAGGTGACGTGATACACGATCACCAGACGCAGCGGAATCGCCCAGAGGACCAACCCGAGGCCACCGCCATGCACCTGGGCGGCCTGGCCATACCAGTACAGGGCGAGGCCGATCGGCAGCTGCAGCAGCAGAAACCAGCGATCCAGCCAGACGTAGAAGGGATCGCGCAGCAGATCGCCGTTGAAGCGATGCACCTCCCGCAAGGCCGGGATGTCATGCAGCATCCAGTCGCTGTGGGCCCACCACAGGCCACGGGCGGCGTCGTGGTGGTCGTTGGGCTGATCGGAATACTTGTGGTGATGCCGGTGCAGACCCACCCATTCGATCGGACCGCTCTGGCAGGCCAGCGCTCCCATCAGTACCAGCGTCCGTTCCACCCAGCGCGGGGCGGTGAAGCTGCGGTGCGAGACCAGGCGATGCAGGCCGAGGGTCACGCCCAGCACCGTCACCCAGTAGAGAACCGCCAGGGCCACCACCGCCTGCCAGCTCCAGAACATCGGCAGCAGGGCGAAGACAGCCCCCACATGCATCACCAGCATGAAGCCGGTGGTGCCGGTCTTGAATTTTCTCTGGGACCGGGGAAGCGGCTGACGGGGTTCCGCCAGGCGGGCGCGGATGCGGGCCTCCTGGCGGTCGCTCAGCCTGTCGCCGTCGCCGTCGTCCCTGGGGTCGACGGGGCGGATGGGCAGGCGGGCTGCAGCTTCAGTGACCAAGGAACTCTCCGGAGGTTGACCAGGCTGTGTTCGCTTGAAGCAGGAGGGTCGTCACCCGCGACTCCGCGTCGGGCGGGAGCGTCGTCACCCGCGACTCCGCGTGGGTGCACGGAGGGCGTCCTTGGCCTGGGATGGAGCCTTTCGGGCTTCAGTGGTTGCGAATCTAGAGGTTCAGCCGGTTTGCCCCGTCCGGGCAGCATGGAACGCAGTGGCTCCGATGTCGGTGGCTGTGGGGATGGATGGAACCTCTGACGCTGCGCGGTTGCGGCGCTGGGCGCGGGAGCGGGTGGATGCAGCCCAGGAGCGGATGGCGGCCGTCAGTGCCCAGCGAACGGCCACGGTGCGTGCCCGGTTGGAGACGGTGCTGGCGGCCTTCGCCGCTGAACGCATCGGAACCCAGCATTTCGCCTCCGTCACGGGGTACGGCCATGGCGACTTCGGGCGCGAGGCGCTGGATCGGGTCTTCGCCCGGGTGCTGGGGGCCGAGGCGGCGGCGGTGCGTCTGCAGTTCGTCAGTGGCACCCATGCGATCACGGCGGCCCTGTTCGGGGTGCTGCGTCCCGGCGATCGTCTGCTGGCTCTCACCGGTCGCCCTTACGACACCCTCGAGGAGGTGATCGGTCTGCGTGGATCCGGCCAGGGCTCGTTGGCGGAGTTCGGCATCACTTACGACGAGCTGCCGTTGCGTCCCGATGGCCGCGTCGATGCGGCGGGTCTGGAGGAGGCGCTCAGCCTGCCCACCCGCCTGGTGCTGATCCAGCGCAGCTGCGGCTACAGCTGGCGGCCCTCCCTCTCGGTGGCGGAGATCGGCCGGCTCTGCGCCCGGGTGCGGCAGCTGCAGCCCGGTTGCCTCAGCTTTGTGGATAACTGTTACGGCGAACTGGTGGAGGATTGCGAGCCGACCGCCGTCGGCGCCGATCTGATCGCCGGCTCCCTGATCAAGAATCTCGGCGGCACGATCGCGCCCACGGGGGGCTATGTGGCCGGTCGCGCTGATCTGGTGGAGCAGGCCTGCTGTCGTCTCACCGCTCCTGGCATCGGCAGCGAGGGTGGCAGCGGCTTCGATCTCCATCGTCTGGTGTTTCAGGGGCTGTTCCTGGCCCCGCAGATGGTGACGGAGGCCCTGCTCTGCGCCGAGCTCGTGGCGGAGGTCTTCGGGGCTCTGGGTTACGAGGTTCATCCCCGGCCCGGAGATCCCCGCAGCGATGGCATCCAGGCGGTGCGCTTCGGGTCGCCGGAACCGCTCAAGGTGGTCTGTCGCGCTTTCCAGCAGGCTTCGCCGATCGGCTCCTATCTCGACCCGATCCCGGCGCCGATGCCGGGTTATGCCAGCGATCTGGTGATGGCCGGTGGCACCTTCATCGATGGCAGCACCAGTGAGTTCTCCGCCGATGGACCGCTGCGGGACCCCTATGTGCTCTACGCCCAGGGAGGAACGCACCGGGCCCATGCCGCCCTGGCCCTAGAGAGGGCCCTGGTGGCTCTGGCCGAGCAGGGCTTGTTGCCGCCAGGCTCCGGTCCGACAGACTGAAACGACCTGCCTGTTCCGGCCGCGATGGCGACCAGCTTCCCCGACGACCGCCGCTACACCGACAGCCATGAATACGTGCAGCCTGATGGGCCCCTGGTGCGCATCGGCATCACGGCCTTTGCGGTCGATCAGCTCGGCGACATCGTCTTCGTGGAGCTGCCTGAGGTGGGCGCCACCCTCCGCCAGGGTCAGTCCTTCGGCAGTGTCGAGTCGGTGAAGGCCGTGGAGGATCTGATCGCTCCGATCAGCGGCACGGTGGAGCGCCGCAATGAGGTGGTGCTGACGTCACCGGAGGAGCTCCAGAACGATCCACACCATGAGGGCTGGTTGTTGCAGCTGCGTCCCGCTGACCCATCGCAGCTGGAGTCCCTGCTCGATGCCGGCACCTATGCCTCCCGGGTGGCGGCGCCCTGATCGCTGCTGCACCGGGCCGGGCGGAAGCCCAGGGTTTCTAGGATCAGCGGCAGCCGTGGCGCCCTTTGGTGACAGCCTCCGTCGATCCGCGCGTCACCGCCGGCGCCGTCCCATCCCAGGGCATCGCTCCGTGGATCCCTGAGACCACGGAGGTCGCCGCTGACTCTTTTCTGACGCGTCATCTCGGCCCCTCGCCGGCAGAGGTGGCCACGATGCTCAGCGATCTCGGCTTCGACACCCTGGAGTCCCTCGCGGCTGCCATCGTTCCCTCCGACATCCTGCTGCCGCCGCAGGAGGCGCTGACCGGGTTGCCTCAGCCCTGCGGCGAATCCGAGGCCCTCGAGCAGCTGGCGGCTGTGGCGGCCATGAACCGGCCCTGCCGCAGCCTGATCGGCCTCGGTTATCACGGCACCGCCACTCCGGCCCTGATTCAGCGTCAGGTGCTGGAAAATCCCGCCTGGTACACCGCCTACACCCCTTATCAGGCCGAGATCGCCCAGGGGCGCCTCGAAGCCCTGCTCAATTTCCAGACGCTGATCAGTGAGCTGACCGGCCTGCCGATCGCCAACGCCTCCCTGCTGGATGAGGCCACCGCCGCCGCCGAGGCGATGGCGATGAGCCGTGGTCTGGCGAAGGATCCGCAGGCTCGCCGGTTTCTGGTCGATCAGGCGGTGTTGCCCCAGACCCTCGCCGTGCTGCAGACGCGGGCGGAACCGCTCGGTCTGGTCGTGGAGACGTTCGATCCACGCGGCGCGCTTCCCTTGGAGACCCCCCTGGCCGGCGCCTTCGGGGTCTTGCTGCAACTTCCCGGCCTGGATGGTCTGGTCTGGGATCCGACGGCCCTGATCGCCGCTGCCCACGACGCTGGCCTGCTGGTGACCGTGGCGATCGATCCGTTGGCTCAGGTGCTGCTGGCGCCGGTGGGAGAGCTCGGGGCTGACATCGCCGTCGGCAGTGCGCAGCGTTTCGGTGTGCCCCTGGGTTGCGGTGGTCCCCATGCCGCCTTTTTCGCCACCCGCGAGGCCTTCAGGCGCCAGATCCCCGGTCGCCTGGTCGGTCAGTCGCTCGATGCCGCCGGTCGGCCGGCCCTGCGTCTCGCCCTGCAGACCCGGGAGCAGCACATCCGCCGCGACAAAGCCACCAGCAACATCTGCACCGCCCAGGTGCTGCTGGCGGTGATGGCCTCCTTCTATGCCGTGCACCATGGCCCCGATGGTCTGGAGCGGCTGGCGGCTCGGGTGCTGGCCCTGCGTCAGGCCCTGGTCGCGGCCGTCCAGGCCCTCGGCCAGCCTGTCGATCCGGGTCCGGCCTTTGACACCGTGGTGCTGCGGGGTGAGGAGGTGCCCCGGCTTCTGGAGCGCTCCCTGGCGGCCGGGTTCAATCTCCGTCGTGGTCTGGATGGTCGCGGTGAGGGCGTCGGATCGGCGGTGCTGGCGATCAGCCTCGATGAGCTCAGCAATGCCGCTGAACTGGAGCGCCTGCTGACGGCGCTGGCGTCCGATGGGGAGGCCTCGGTGGCGGCGCTGCAGGCGTTCAGAAGCAGCCTGGAGGCTGTTGGCGATCCCTGGCCCCCGTCGCTGCCGCGGCGTCGGAGCCCCTGGCTCACCCAGCCCGTCTTCCATCGCCACCGCAGTGAAACCGAGCTCCTCCGCTACATCCAGCGGCTTTCGGCCCGGGATTTCTCCCTGGTGCACGGAATGATTCCGCTCGGCAGCTGCACGATGAAACTCAATGCCGCCGCTGAGCTGGCGCCGGTGAGCTGGCCGGGCTTCAGCGGTATCCATCCGTTTGCGCCCCCGGAGCAGTTGGCCGGGTATCGCGCGCTGGCGAGAGATCTTGAGCGCTGGCTGGCGGCGATCACCGGCTTTGCGGCCGTGTCGCTTCAGCCCAATGCCGGATCCCAGGGGGAATACGCCGGCCTGCTGGCGATCCGGGCGTTTCATGTCAGCCGTGGCGAGGGCCATCGCCGCCTCTGCCTGATTCCCACCAGTGCCCATGGCACCACTCCCGCCAGTGCCGTGATGGCCGGCATGCAGGTGGTGGCGGTCGCCTGCGATCAGGAGGGCAACATCGATCTGGCTGATCTGGAAGCCAAGGCAACGCTGCATCGGGACGCGCTGGCGGCGGTGATGGTCACCTATCCCTCAACCCATGGGGTGTTTGAAGCGGGGATTCGTCGCCTGAGCGCCATCGTTCATGAGCATGGCGGTCAGGTCTATCTCGATGGCGCCAACCTCAATGCCCAGGTGGGTCTCTGCAAGCCCGGCACCTACGGCGCCGATGTCTGCCATCTGAATCTGCACAAGACGTTCTGCATTCCCCATGGCGGCGGTGGCCCGGGGGTCGGACCGATTGCGGTGGCGGCCCATCTCGCCCCGTTCCTTCCCGGGGATCCCCTGGCCGCCCCTGGTGCAGCGGCGGTCGGTCCGGTGTCCGCGGCTCCCTTCGGCAGTGCCGGCATCCTGCCGATCAGCTGGATGTACATCCGGATGATGGGAGGAATCGGTCTGCGTCAGGCCAGTCAGGTGGCCCTGCTGTCCGCCAACTGGATCGCAGAACGGCTGGAACCCCATTTTCCGGTGCTTTATCGCGGTGCCGGCGGCCGGGTGGCCCATGAGTGCATCCTTGATCTACGGCCGCTGAAGCGCAGTGCCGGCCTCGACGTGGATGATCTGGCCAAGCGCCTGATGGACTACGGATTTCATGCACCGACCGTGAGCTGGCCCGGGGCCGGAACGGTGATGGTCGAGCCCACCGAAAGTGAGGGCCTGGCTGAGATCACCCGGTTCTGTGAGGCGATGGTGGCGATCCGGCGTGAGGCGGCCCGGATTGAAACCGGGCTGAGTGATCCGCTCGACAATCCACTCAAGGGGGCGCCGCATACCCTCGAGGCGGTGACTGCGGAGGTGTGGTCGCGGGGATACAGCCGGGCGGAGGCGGCTTTCCCTGCCGGTGACCGGCAACGGCACAACAAGATCTGGCCGGCTGTGGCGCGGATCGACAAGGCCTATGGCGATCGCCATCTGGTGTGCACCTGTCCGAGCGTGGAGGCGTTCACGGGCGCCTGACCCCTGGGGTTGATCGCTTCTCCTGGCCGGCAGCCGTGGTTGGGGAGGGCGAACGAACAGGGGTTGGGGGAGGCGACTGAAGAGATTGTGCGACCACCCCATCCGGGGGATGCCAGGTCAGGCGCATGACGCTAAGGTTTCGCTTCAGATGGCAGTGTCACTGCTGTCAGTGGCCTCAGATTCAGCGTCAGCCTCAAGACCGTCGTCGCTTTCACTGCGCTTCGGCATCCCTGAGGCTTCGGGTTGGAAAAGTTCCATCTTTTCTTCCCTTCGCGTCCCTTGTCATCGGCTCAGGATCTGCTCCAACGGTGCAGGTCATTGAATCCGTGCTTTTCCTGCAGTTCAGAAGGCTGCTGTCGAAGCCATCCAGCCATGGCCTGCATCCGTCTGGCGCTGCCGGATGCGGTGCGTCTCAGTCATCCCGCTCACTGATTCCAGGACCTCCCATGACCGGCGACTTCCCTTCCTCTCCACTGGTTGGTCCTGGCCCTGACATGTCTCCTGAGGATCCAGGGGCCTGGCGCAGCCATGTCACGGCCTCTGCCGCCAGGGGGACGCAGGGCCTGAGCCTGCCTCCGATGGAGGGAGCCGGTGGCACGATGATCGGCCGGGGCCAGACCCTGAGCGTGGAAGGCACCAACGTGGTGCGGGTGCCCTTCGGCATCCGCCAGCCGCGCCGGGCCCGGCCGGCCCGGCCGGATCACTGGGCCACCCTGGTGCTTCCCTTCCAGCCGGGCTCCAACCCGACGCCGCCACCCCAGGCGGCCTGATCGGGGGCGGTCAGGCCGGTTTCAGTGTCGGGGCGTGGTAGGGGATGAAGTTGGCCTTGCGGGTCTGGCAGATCGGGCAGCTCCAGTCCTCGTCAATCGCTTCGAAGGGGGTGCCGGGGGCGATGCCTGAATCGGGATCACCGACTGCCGGGTCGTAGATCATCGAGCAGACTCTGCAGATCCAGAGACCGCTGCTGGGCTGATCGGCTTCACCGGCCTGGCCTTTCCCCTGGAGTGCCTCCAGGGCGATGTCATACCGCTCGGCGTGATGCTTCTCGATCGGTGTCAGCAGGCCGAAGTTCGAGGCCGCCTTGCGGAAGATGTCGGCGTGCTGCCTCGATTCATCGGTTTGTGCGTCGAATTCGGCTGTCGCCTGATCGTCGCGATCCGCACGGGCCTGGGTGGTGAATTCGGGGTACATCCGGGTGTACTCATCGGTTTCGCCGGCAATGGCGAGCTCGAGGCAGCGGCTGAGCACGGCCTGCTTCTCAGCGTCGGAGAGGGCTGTCGGATCGTTGACCACCAGCTCGGGATGCAGCAGGCGGAAATGGGCGAAGGCGTGCTCGGTTTCCTGGTTGGCGGTATCGCGGAAGAGTCTGGAGAGTTCGGGATGATTGAGCTGGCGAGCCACCTCGGCGAAGAAGAGATATTTGCGATTGGCCATGCTTTCGCCGGCGAAGGCGGCTTCGAGGTTGGCCTGGGTGCGGGGCTTGGAAAGGTCCATCGGCCAGGAGCAGCGGCAGGCGGCCACCCCAACCCAAGTCGGAGTGAGTATGAGTTGGCCTTGTGGGGGCGCTCTGGCCCTGGCGGTGGGGCGCAGGCGATGAACCCTTGCATCAGACAGCGGCCTGACCGGCTCAGAAAGCAGGCAGCCCGGGGCGGATTGCGGTAGAACGTGCGCCTCTGGTCTGACGTTTCGTGGCGCCACGTCCCCTTGCTCTCGGATTCGCGCTGGCGACGCTGACCGCCGCGCCTGCTCTTGCCCAGGCACCAGGCAGTCTGAGCCCTGGATTGCAGCTTCAGGAGCAGCTGCGAACGCCTGCCACGACGCCTCCGCTGGTGCCGGAGGAGCCGCGTAGGAAGAAACCGACGGCTGATCCCTGTCCTGAGTTCGGCCCACCACCATCACAGGGAGACACGAGTCAG
This sequence comes from Cyanobacteriota bacterium, assembly GCA_046091285.1. Taxonomy (GTDB): domain Bacteria; phylum Cyanobacteriota; class Cyanobacteriia; order PCC-6307; family Cyanobiaceae; genus CAIXOZ01. Next base: position 13,290 of record JBJTBH010000107.1, read on the forward strand.
CCTGCTGTTCGGCAGGAACCCGCCTGGCCGCAGACGTCATGGCAGTCCCAGGACAGGCAGGGGCCTGATGGAGCGCCGCCGGTGACCGCATCGCAGGCCCGGATTGTGCTTGGGCAGGTGAGGCTTCGTGGAACCAACACCTACGGCGTGCTTCCCGATGGACGCCCCTTCGGAGAGGCGGATCTTCCCAGGTTGTTCCGTGATCTGCGCGATCGTTTCCAGGCGCTTGGCAAGAGCGAGGCTCTCACCGTCTCGCAGCTTGCGACAGCACAGCGTGAGGCCCATGTTGCGCTGAATCGTCAGGGCTATGTCCTGAGCCAGGCGCTGCTCCTGATCGATGGGGCTCCGAAGAAGCCATCGCAGATCAAGGAAGGCGACCGCGTTGATGTCGTCATTGTTGATAGCTATATTGAAAAGCTGAGACTGTGCGAAGGTGGAGATGCGCTCCAGGCATATGTTCGTAAAATGCTGCAGCCGCTGGTGGGCGGAGATCGGCCAAAAAAGGTTTTCAATGTCAATGACCTGGAGCGTCAGTTGTGGTTGATGCGCAGTTTCGGGGCTGTTGAGTTCACTCCTCTTCTCCTCCGTGGCCAGAAATTCGGTGGCACGGAACTGGTCGGTAAGGTCAAGCCGATCAACCCTAAATTCAGTGTGCTCTCTGATAATAATGTTCCTCAGCAGCTCGGTAGCTGGAGGCTGGGGGCATCTCTGGATGGCTATGTGCACAGCGTTCAGCCGGTGCGTCTGTCGGCTATCGGAGATAATTCTTTCCCGATTTCCGGTGGCTTTGTCGATGGTTTTGTTCAGGCTTCCACCCCGCTCGGCAATCAGGGCTGGACGGCAGAAGCACTCTGGGGGATCACTTCCACAAGTTCGGAAAATCTGCTCTCCGGTGCGAACATTCTTCAGACGGGAGGTACCTCTAATTATTGGTCGTTGGGAGCCAGTTATCCCTTGCTGACACGCCGTAACAGCGGCCTCAGTGTTGCCTTGAAGGGGACTCTCCAGAACAGCACCAATGACATTTATCAGAATGGTCAGCAGGCACAGGATCTGAGCACGGATCGTATTCGGGCCATACGTCTGGCGTTTGATGGCTATCTCCAGTCCCCTCCGGCGGAGAGGGAGGATGGTCGATTCAGTCTGGGCCGGGTCAGCCAGTTCGGTTTTGTTCTCAGTCAGGGATTTTCCGGCCTGGGTAGTGATCTCGCTTCTGGTGAGGTGCTTTCGAACCCGAATGGAGTCCCTAATTTCACCACCGCGCGTCTCAATCTCGCTCACTACCAGGATTTAAGCCGATATTCAAGATTGAGTGATAAGGTCACGACCGTGACGCTGGCCACCTTGAAGGGGGCTGCACAGCTGAGCAGGACGGCCCTTCCCGTTCCTGAGCAGTTCACCTATGGCGGTCCCTTTTATGGACGCTCCTTCAACAGTGCCTATCTCCTTGGAGATGAGGGCTGGTCGGTGTCTGTTGAGTTGGGTCAGAGGTTTCTCATCAATTCAGGCGGTCTGACCAGCCTGCGTGGCAAGACCTATGTCTTCGAACCGTTTGCCTGGTACGACTACGGCGCCACCAGCAACCGTACCAGTGTTCAGGATGGCGGTCTCCCCGGCCAGTCCGCCGCGTCCTTCGGTCTCGGGGCCCGTGGTTCGATTCTGGGGGGGAACAGCAACTTCGAGCTTGGTTGGGGGATCCCATCAACGAATACGTTGCAACCGAACCGAACAGGTGCTGACAACAGCATTGTTTACTTCAAGATGAAGTTGGGCTTCTGAGCCAATTTTCCCCCTCCCATGGAGATAGTAAAGCTATACAATGATCAATCAAATCTTTTGCGCTTATGGCTGCGCCCCTTTCCTTGAGAAACAATTAAGATTGCTAGAATTGATGGTGTTTCGGGCGTGAGTAACGTTTAAAGTTTGGTATGCTTTCAGGGGACGGGACGTACGGTCGCAGGACTGCACGTTGATCGTGCATCAATGAGCGATCAAGACGCCATTCGACCTGTTGGTGGGGTTCCCCTGACTTCAGAGCGCCGGAAGCAGCGATGGCATCACTCCGCCGCGGTGATGGGCGATCCAGGCCTG
>JBJTBH010000108.1:0-10899 GCA_046091285.1 Cyanobacteriota bacterium
CTCCAGCCGAGGGTCTCACGGGCCCTGGTGATCACCGGCTGACGCTGCAGCGGATCATCCTGGGGCAGGGGGAAGAACTCCAGGGGCAGGGAGGGATTGATGCGATCACGCACCATCTCGGCGAGCGTGAGAATTGTGAACTCCTCAGGATTGCCAAGATTGATCGGTCCCGCCTGGTCGCTGGCCATCAGCCGTATCAATCCCTCCACCAGATCATCCACATAACAGAAACTGCGGGTCTGAAGACCCTTGCCATAAAGACTGAGAGGCTGACCACGCAAGGCCTGAATAATAAAATTACTGACTACACGGCCATCGTTAAACAACATCCTTGGCCCATAGGTATTAAAAATACGCGCCACTCGGATCTTGACACCATGCATGCGTCGATAATCAAAACAAAGGGTTTCTGCGATTCTCTTGCCTTCGTCATAACAGGAGCGAATACCGATCGGATTCACGGAACCCACATAGGTCTCAGGCTGGGGATGGACCTGCGGGTCCCCGTAAACCTCACTGGTGCTGGCCATCAGCAACGTCGCCCCGATCCGACGCGCCAGACCGAGCATGTTGTAGGTCCCCAGGAAACTGGTTTTGGCCGTATAAATCGGGTTGTGCTGATAATGCAACGGTGAGGCGGGACAGGCCAGATGCCAGATCCGATCGACTTCAAGGCGGATCGGCTCCGTCACATCGTGGCGGATGAACTCAAACGAGGGATGATCGAACCAGTGATGAATATTATCCTTTTTCCCCGTAAAAGTATTATCAAGGCAAATCACTTCTTCGCCAGCCTTCATCAATCGATCAACCAGGTGGGAGCCGATGAAACCGGCTCCTCCGGTAACAAGATTACGCATCCGTGATCAAGCGCTGGGCGACACGCTTCTGCCGATTCTGATGCCATTGCCAGGCATGGGCAATGATCGTCTCCAGGCCGGGATAGCGCGGTGTCCAGCCCAGCTGCTCCCGGGCCTTCTGGGCACTGGCCACCAACTGTGGAGGGTCACCCTGACGCCTTGGAGCCACATGGGCCAGCAGACCTCGCGCCGTCACGGCCTTGGCCGCCTCGATCACCTGTTGCACCGAATAACCGGTGCCGTTACCGAGATTGAAAATCAGTGGCGCCGTGGCTGAGGCCGACTCGCCGACGGATCGGCCGGTCGGGCGATTGTTGAGCAGACGCTGCAGACCCAGAACATGGGCCTCGGCGAGATCGCAGACATGGATATAATCTCGAATACAGGTTCCATCCGGCGTAGGATAGTCATCCCCAAAGATCTGCAAAAATGGACGCACTCCGGCCATCACATCCAGCATCAGAGGAATCAGATGGGTCTCCGGGGTGTGATCCTCGCCAAGATCTCCCTCGGGATCTGCGCCAGCTGCATTGAAATAACGGAAGATCACACTCGGCAATCCATAAGCTCTGCCGAAATCAATCAACAGCTTTTCCACCATCCACTTGCTCTGGCCATAGGGATTGATCGGCCGCTGAGGGTGATCTTCCGTCATCAGCACCTGCTCAGGCATGCCGTAGGTGGCACAGGTGGAAGAGAACACGAGCGGCATCGGCTGCCCCTGACGGGCATGCTCCGGCGCCACCAGGGCCTCCAGCAGCGTCAGGGTGTCGCCGACGTTGTTGCGGTAATAACGCCCGGGGTCGCGCATCGATTCGCCCACGTAGGCGTAAGCCGCAAAATGCAGCACCGCCTCGACCGGGTCAGGGGAAGCGGCCGGATGCCGACCGGAAAGCAGGGCATCGAGCAGGGACCGATCCCCCACCTGACCCACCACCAGCGGCACGCCCAGAACCCGTTCCACGACGTCCCGATGGCCGTAGACCAGGTTGTCGAGCACCAGGGGCTGGTGGCCCGCCCGCTGCAGGGCCCGCACCGCATGGCTGCCGATATAGCCGGCTCCGCCGGTCACCAGAACTTTCATCGCACTTCCGATCTCGGCCCATTCCAACAAATCCCCGGCCCCCTGCACCCGGTCGGCGGTCCGTGGTCCTGAGGTTTCCCCGCTTCCGACTTTTAAAGTGCCCTGATGGTTGCATCTGTGAGCGAACACGCCATTGCCCCAGCAGCAGCGCCGACACGGAACCGCTGCGGCAACAGCTGCTGCAGGATCTGATCGCGGCCGGTCTTGATCCCGGCATCGACCGCCTCCAGCATGACTGCTGCGAGGTGGACCTCAGGCGGATCGCCGCCGCGATCCAGGATCAGAAGGTCGATCTGCTGGTGGCCGTCGGAGGCGGCAAGGTGCACGATGCAGGCCCGCTTCTCGCCGATCGTCTGGCACTCCCGTGCGTCACCGTGCCCACAAGCGCTGCCACCTGCGCCGGCTGGACCGCCCTCTCCAACCTTTATTCCCCCCAGGGAGCCTTTGTCGGCGATGTGACCCTGAGGCATTGCCCGGATCTTCTGGTCTTTGATCATGGCCTGATCCGGCAGGCACCCCGCCGCACCCTCGCCTCCGGAATCGCCGACGCCATGGCCAAGTGGTACGAAGCCTCCGTCAGCAGTGGCTCCAGCGAGGACGGCATGGTGCAGCAGGCCGTCCAGCAGGCCCGGGTTCTCAGGGATCAACTGCTGCTGGAAGCCGAAACGGCGCTGCGTGAACCTGGCTCAGCGGCCTGGGGACGGGTGATCGAAGCCTGTGGCCTGACCGCCGGCCTGATCGGCGGCCTCGGTGGCGCCCGCTGCCGCACCGTTGCCGCCCATGCCGTGCACAACGGTCTCACCCAGCTGGAGGCCACCCATGGCCGTCTCCATGGAGAAAAAGTGGGCTTCGGGATCCTGGTGCAGCTGCGCTTGGAGGAACAGCTCGGCGGTCACCGCCTCGCCGCCCAGGCAAGGCGTCAGCTGATCCCCCTGTTCACCAGCCTGCAGCTGCCGATCACCCTCACCGACCTCGGGCTGGCTCAGGCCAGCCTCGAGCAGCTGCAGCAGGTCTGTCTGCACGCCTGCGGCCCCGGCTCCGATCTGCATCACCTGCCCGTCCCGGTGAGCGCCGATGACCTGCTGGCGGCGCTCTTGAGCACCACAGCCGACCCGGAACGCGCCGGCACCGCCGCTCAGCGCCGCTCGAGCGCGGCGGAGTCCGGCCCACTGTGACGGACATCCATCCGCAGGGCAGCACTGCAACGATCCCAGCCCGAACCCTGGTGGAGCGGGCCAGCCGCGAACTTCTCGATCCTGACGGTCGGGCCCTTGCGGCGGCCGTGCAATGGTGGCAACTCCCTGACCAGGCGGAACCCAGTCCCGTCGCCGTGGTCGGGTCCGGATCCCCCGTGCTGCTGCTGCACGGCGTCGACAGCTCGTTCCTCGAATTCCGGCGGCTGGTTCCCCTGCTGGCCGAGCGCCATCAGCTGCTGATTCCCGACCTGTTCGGCTTCGGCTTTCAGCCACGCCCCCCGGGAGCGCGGCATGGGCCGGAAGCCGTGCTCCGGCACCTCGAGCGACTGATCGAGCAGCTTCCCGACCGGATCAGCCAGCCGGGCCCGCTGGGCCTGATCGGCGCCTCGATGGGAGGTGCCGTGGCGGTCGCCCTCGCACGCCGCCGTCCCGAACAGATCGAGCGCCTGCTGCTGCTCGCTCCAGCGGGTCTGACCGGACGGGCGATGCCCCTGCCCCCGCTGCTGGATCGCCTCGGGGTCGCCTTCCTGTCCCTGCCCTCCGTGCGCCGAGGACTGTGCCGCAGTGCCTTCGCCAACCCGGATCGGGATGTGGGCCCAGCGGAACTGCAGATCGCCTCCTGGCATCTGCAGACTCCAGGCTGGGCTGAAGCCCTGGCCCGCTTCGCCCGCTCCGGTGGCTTCGCGGGCTGTGGCGATCCCCTGCCCCCCCAACCGCTGCACGTGCTCTGGGGCCTGAACGATCGCATCCTGCGCCCACCGCAGAAACGTGACGCTCTTGCACTGCTGGGAGATCGGCTGCGGGAACTTCCCGACTGCGGCCATCTGCCCCATATCGACCAACCGCGCCAGGTGGCCTCCGCCTGGCTGGATCCAGCCTCCTTCCGATGACCCGCTCCGACTCCGAACCCGATGCGATCCCGACCGGCACCGCTTCAACCAGCAGCGGCCCTATGATGCAGCTCCTCTCCGGGGGGCTGCAACGCTGGCTGCGCAGCCGCTGCGAGTCGGTGGAGGACCTGGAGATCCACCTGCAGGGCTCCGCCTTTCAGTTGCTGCGCGGCCGCCTCGAAGGGGTGACCGTGCTCGCACGTCGGGTGGTTTACGAGGGCCTGGAGATCGAGCAGGTGAACCTCTGCAGCGGTGCCATCCAGGTGCAGATGGGCCAGCTGCTCAAAGGACAGTCTGTCCAGCTCACGCAGCGTTTCCAGATCGAAGGCACCCTTTCCTTCACCGCTGAAGCCCTCACGCGCACCCTTGCCTCCCCGCGCTGGCGGTCCCTGGGGGATGCCCTGGCGGAGCAGGTGCTGGGGGTGGTGCCGCTGCAGCAGCTGAAGATCAGCCAGGAAGCCCTCGTGCTGATGGCCGAAGGGATGCCGAACGGCACGGCCGTGATCATGGAGACCCTGGTGGCTGCCGTCGACGGCACCCTGGAACTTCGCAGTCGCGACGGACAGCTACGGGTTCCCCTGCCGATGGACCGGAACATCTCGATCGAACGCGCCAGCATCAAGGCCGGCATGCTTCAGCTGCACGGCCTGGCGGTGGTGTCACCCTGAAACCAGCGGCTGCATCGTGAGCGTCAGGCGCTTCCCAGCAGGGGCACCACCACGGTCACCAGAGAAAAGACCATCGCCGGGGTGAAGAGGTAGCTGTCGATCCGATCGAGCATGCCGCCATGGCCGGGGATCGCATCCCCGGAATCCTTGACACCGGCATCGCGCTTCATCATCGATTCCGTCAGGTCACCCACCAGGGAGAACAGGGTCACCAGGGCGCCGAGCTGGGCACCGAGCAACCAGCCCCACGACCATCCGAGCAGCGTGCCGCCCAGGGCACCGATCGCCATCGAACAGGCCAGGCCTCCGAAGGCACCCTCCACGGTCTTGCCGGGGGAGATCGGAGACAGGGGATGGCGACCGAAACGACGGCCGATCACATAGGAGCCGATATCGGTGGCGACGATCATCAGGCAGGCCATCAGGGTCAGCGCCATGCCGGAATGAAATGGCCAGGGCAGACCCGCCAGGTGGGGCGCCAGGTTGGTGGCGGTCAGGTCCCGCAGACGAATCCAGAAGCTGGGCAGAAAACCCAGGTAGAACAACCCGAAGATCGAGGCCGCGATATCGGCGATCGTGCCGGTGCGGGGCTGAAGCATCAGCCAGCCACAGATCACGGCACCGGCCACCGGCAGCACGGCGTCGGCCAGGGCATGGGGGAGACCTCCGGAATCCGCCCACTGCGTGCAGATCAACAGCAGCTGGCAGGCCACGAGGGTGGTCTTGGTGGCGGGGCGCATCCCCTTGAACTGAGCCAGGCGAAAGAATTCGAGCAGGCCGATGTGGACCATGACGCCGACGCCGATGGTGAACCACCACCCCCCGAGGGTGACCATCACCAGGCCGAGCCCACCGGCCGCCCAACCACTGAGCAGGCGAGGCAGGGAGGTGGGACGCCGCTCACCGGTCATCAGCTGCTGCGCTCCGCGGCGATCAGAAACAGGGGCTCCGCCGCCGCCAGCTTGGCCTGACTGCCACGACGCTGCATCCGGTGAACGGTGGCCTGCACCACCTGCACATCCCTGGCCTGGAGCTGCCCCAGCGTATCGGTGGCATCGACCAGTCCCTCAAGGCTTGTGGTGCTGATCACCAGCCGCCCTTCCCGCTGCAGGGCCTGCCAGACGGCCTGGAGCACATCCACCAGGGGACGTCCGACCTCCAGCAGAACCCGATCGGGACGGGGAGGCAGGAGGGCCAGATCAGCCGGCGCCTGGCCGGGATGGATGTGCAGATTGGCGATCCCCATCCGCTGACGGTTCCGTTCCAGCAGACCGAGGGCCTCAGGATCCCGCTCCAAGGTATGCACGGCACCCTGCGGAAGCAGACGGGCGATCTCCAGGGCCAGGGCGCCGGTGCCGCCACCCACATCCCAGACCAGCGAATCCGCACGCGGCCGGAGATGGGCGAGCAGCATCACCCGCAGCTCCAGGGGTGTGGGACTGAAACCCGGAGCTTCATCAAAGACGGCATCTGGCAACCCAGGGGTGACGAAATCCCACCGAAAGGGGCCGGCCATGCAGGGATCACTCGGCCACAACCCTTACCGTATCAGCGATCTGACCGGGCCAGAGAGGCTGCTGCTCCTGCAGCCAGGCGGCCCGGGCCCGATCGATCCGTTCGCCCGGAATCACGAGCGGAATCCCCGGCGGATAAGGACATAACGGTTCGGCCGCCACCCGACCGGCACATCGTTCGAGCGCCACCGTTTCCGATGGGGCCCGCCAGGCGATGGCCAGCGGCAGATCCGGAGCCGCCACCAGCGGCAGGGAAGGGCGGCGGAACAGCCGCAGCGGCGGCCCGGCAAGGTCCCGGCGCATGGCGATGAGGATCCGGGTCAGACGACCGACCAGCCGGGGCGGTGGTGCCAGACCCAGGCAGAAGGTGAGGGCGCCGGGTTCCGGCAGTTCAGCGATCACACCCCGCTCCATCAACCAGGCATCGGCCTCCAGCCCCGGGATGCCCAGGGGAGCGGTGAGCAGCACCAGCCTCAGGGGATCCTCGGTGGGCAACAGGCTGAATTCAGCGGCCAGCAACCGCTGCCGCAGGGTTCTGCCGATCGCCTCCGCCCGTCGCCGTTGGCTCCGCCCAGCGGCACTGGCTCCATGCTCGATCGCCGCTGCCGCCGAGGCCAGCAGCAGAGCGCTGGGGCTGGTGGTCTGCAGCCAGAGAAGCGCCCGCTCCAGAGCACTGACGTCATAACGGTGGCCCTGGGCGCAGAGGGCCGCCGCCTGAGCCAGCCCCCCTCCCGCCTTCTGCAGGGAAATCACAACCAGATCAGCACCGCTCGCCAGGGCTTCCCCGCAGCCATGGGCCTGATCCACCAGCACCGGCACCCCGGCCCGGTGGGCCAGGGCCACCAGCGGCTCCAGCGGCGAGCGCTGGCCCTGATAGCTGGGATCGACCAGCACCAGGGCCGCCGGGGGGGCCTTTCCGTCAGCGGCGACCGCCGCCAGGACCGCCTCCAGCCCGTCCGCCGTGGGCGGCAACCAGAGACCTGTGACGGGATCAAACGGCAGATCGAACAACAGCGGCTCCAGCTGACCGAGCAGGCAACCGTGCAGCAGTGAACGGTGCAGATTCCTCGGAAGCAGCACCCGGGAACCCGGAGGACAGAGACCCAGCAGAGCGGCCTGCAGCAACCCTGAGGCGCCCTGAACCCCGAACCAGCAGTGACGGGCACCGAGCAGGGCGGCACAACGCTGCTGGGACACAGCCACCGCCCCCTCGGCCTCCAGGGGACCGCCGAATTCAGGCAGTTCCGGCAGATCCCAGGATCCGGGCCGCTGACGCAGCAGGCGGATCAACGCGGGCGCCAGGCCACGGCCGCGGCCATGGGCCGGCAGATGCAGGGGCAGAGAGGCGTCACGACCAGAGAAGCCACGGAAACCTGAACCAGCCGGCCGCCAAGGCCAACGCCGGTCTCGGACGGGCCCGACCCCGAGCAGGGTGAGCAGATCGGGAGCGGAAGCGGAAGCGTCAGCCAAGGGCCCGGGACAGGAGGCCTCACCGGTGGTGAAGCGATGCTGCTTAGCATCCTTGCGCCCTGGCCTGGCTCCGTGACCGCAGAAGCGCCCGTTTACGACCCCAAGGCCGATCGCGCCTGGTTGCTGGCGCGCCCATGGATTCTGATCAGCCGCCTGGTCGTGGTGCTGAGCCAGCTGCTCGGCCTGACCATGGCCCTGGTGATTCAGGGCAACAGCACCAACCACAAGGTCCAGCAGCGGCTGGCGGTCCGAATCCGCACGACGCTGACCCAGCTCGGCCCCTGTTTCATCAAGGTGGGCCAGGCCCTCTCCACCCGTCCCGACCTGGTGCGGCGCGACTGGCTGGACGAGCTGACCCGCCTTCAGGACGATCTGCCGGCCTACCCGCACGCCACCGCGCTGGCCGTGATCGAAGCGGAGCTGGGAGCACCGGCCAGTCAGCTGTTCGCCAATTTCCCGGAGCATCCGGTGGCGGCCGCCAGTCTCGGGCAGGTGTACAAGGCCCAGCGCCACTCGGGCGACTGGGTGGCGGTCAAGGTGCAGCGACCGCAGCTTGAATTTCAACTGCGGCGTGATCTGGTGCTGATCCGCTGGATGGCCTTGATCAGCTCCCCGGTGCTGCCGCTCAATCTCGGTTTCGGTCTGGGCGAGATCATCGATGAATTCGGCCGCAGCCTGTTTGAAGAGATCGACTACCGCCGCGAAGCCGACAACGCCGAGCGCTTCGCCACCCTGTTTGCCGGCAATCCCGCCGTCAGTGTGCCGGCGGTGGATCGACAGCTGAGCAGCCGCCTGGTGCTGACCACCACCTGGGTGAATGGCACCAAGCTGCAGCAACGGCGTGAACTGGAAGCCCAGCGCCTCGATCCCACGGCCCTGATCCGGACAGGCGTGATCGCCGGCTTGCAACAGCTGCTTGAATTCGGCTATTTCCATGCCGATCCCCATCCGGGCAATCTGTTTGCCCTGCCAGGCCGCAGCGGCAATCTCGGCCATGTCGCCTATGTCGACTTCGGGATGATGGATTCGATCAGCGATGCCGATCGCCTCACTCTCACCGGAGCGGTGGTGCATCTGATCAATCGAGATTTTGAAGCTCTGGCCCAGGATTTCGTTGCCCTTGGCTTCCTCAACCCGAACACCGATGTCGCCCCGATCGTGCCAGCCCTGGAGGAGGTACTGGGCGGCGCCCTAGGGGAAAACGTCGGCTCCTTCAACTTCAAGGCGATCACCGACCGCTTCTCGGAATTGATGTATGCCTATCCATTCCGGGTGCCGGCCCGATTCGCCCTGATCATCCGGGCGGTGGTCAGTCAGGAAGGCCTGGCGATGCGCCTGGATCCAAGCTTCCGGATCATCCGCGTGGCCTATCCCTATGTCGCGCGGCGGCTGCTGGCGGGTGACACCGCTGAGATGCGGGAGAAACTGCTGGAGGTGATCTTCGATCGTGATGGCCGCCTGCAGCTGGAACGACTGGAAAACCTGCTGGCGGTGGTCGAAAACGATGCCGGCAGTTCCGAACTGCTGCCGGTGGCGGGTGCGGGCCTGAAGCTGCTGCTGACCCCGGAAGGCAGCAGCCTCAGACAACGTCTCCTACTGCTGCTGGTCAAGGACAACCGGCTGCACACCGATGATCTGCAGGCTCTGCTTCAGTTGCTGCGCCGCACCTTCGGGCCGCGCAAGCTGGCCTCGCAGCTGGCCCAGGGTCTGCTGCAGCGGCTGAACCCGCTCGCCGCCGCCTGACCCGGCCCCCGCCATCGGGGGCCCGGCTTTAGGGTCGGCACTGCTTTGAGCTGAGCATCGCCGTGACCGCCCCCCTGATCGCCCTGGCCCAGGCCACCCTGGCCGTGCTCACCCTGGGTGAGGCCAACGCGGAGGTGGCCACGGGCCTCTACGGGGATCTCGATGGCGCCGAGTTATTGCTGGAGATGGCGCCGATCCTCCAACCCCCGTATCTGCTAGCCGGGCTCGGCCTGGCGATCGGTGTGCTCTGCGGGCTCACCTTCTCCAGGCTGGTGCAGAACCGCCTCGATGGCTGGAAGCAGGATCGCCTGGCCCTGCTGCCCCTCGGCACGCTGGAAACGACCATGGCCTGGAGCGGCACGATCCTGGGCACCACCCTGTTCATCGGCGGCAGCCTGCAGGTGTTCGGATTCGGGGGCGGCACGGCCCTGCTGGTGGCGATGCTGCTCTCCCTGCTCACCGCCGGCGCCCTCTGGGTGCAGCTGGAGCGACTGATGGAGCAGGTCCAGGCCGGCAACTTCAAGGCCGTCGACTTCGACAACTTCGACCAGTTCTTCTGATTCAGGCGTTCAGAGGCAGCAGATCGTCTGATCCAGATCAGAGGTCTTCAGGGGCGGGATCCGCTCGCCTGAGAGCGTGGCGCTGGCTCCAGAGCCAGACCAGGGCCACAGCCTGCAGCGGCAACAAGGCCAGGAGGGTCGGCAGAAGCGACGGGCCGCCCTCACTGACACGGGAGAACAAGTCCGTACTGACGAGGGTCGCGCCGCCGAAAAAAATGGCCGCAGCAGGGGAGAGCCTCAGTCGACCTGAACGGGCCCTGTCTGGGAGTTCCTGTTGCCCGAGGGCTCTCTCGCCGCTCTGATCATCTCTGCGGCTCAGAACCATTCGCGCTTGCCATCGATATAGGTCTCGCGGAATTCCTGATCGGATTTGCTGAGATAAAGAATCCCCTCCACCAGGCCGATGATGCCCATCACGAAACCCGCAAATCCACAAGTGAGTACAGTGACCGCGAGCATGATCACACCGGACGTTTTGTAACCAAGTACAAATTTATGGATACCAAGCGCACCCAGAAAGATTCCGAGAAGTCCGGCGGCCAACTTCCTGCTGCTGACGTCGGAATCACTGAGGGTGCTCATCGGATCTGGATCACAAGGCCTAAGTTCTAGCGGCCTGCCCTGTCAGAAACAAGCATCAGGCCACCAGATAAGCCGAGAGGTCCTCGGAAAGAGCGCGGATCGTTTCAAGAGCGCGGCGCTCGAGGCCGCGGGTCTTGTCGCGGCTCATGCCCAGGCTGCGAGCGATCGCCGTCAGGCTCATCGGCTCCTCGCCATCCATGCCGTAGCGCAACCGCAGCACCCGCCCCTGCAGCTCCGGCAGCTGCTCCAGAAGGTCCCGCAGATCCCCTCGCAGGCACTCCCCATCCACCTGCTCCCCAGGCAGCGTTCCCTCCGCCGCCAGCAGATCAAGA
>JBJTBH010000109.1:0-2814 GCA_046091285.1 Cyanobacteriota bacterium
CGTCGGGCTTGAGGCAGTTCCGGCAACGGTGGTCGGTGCTGTTCGGCGCGTCACAGCCGTTGCTGTTGCGGTGGTTGCATCGCTCCTGGCGGGGGCGGTCGTGGTGGTGGGTCGCGTCGGGGTGCTGCGTGCCACCGTTGGCGCCTTACCCCCCGGTTTCGGCCGTGGGGTGGTGCGAGGGGTGCTGCGGGGAACCGGTGGCGGTGGAATCAGACGCAGCTCGGTGCCGGCGAGCAGCTCGTCGGGATCCTTGAGTCTGTTCAGGCTGACCAGGCGTTCCATCGGCACCTGGTAGTCGGTGGCGATGTCCGAGAGGGTTTCCCCCGGTTGCACCACATGCACCCGCGCACCGGCGCTCGTCTGGCCTGATGGACCGGGGCGTTGGGGGCGGGTCGGCGGTCGGGTGCTGATCAGCAGCTTTTCGCCGGCCATCACCTGGCTGGGGTTCTGCACCCGGTTGAGCTGAATCAGGCGCTCCAGGGGAACGTTGTAGCGATCGGCGATGTCTGACAGGGTGTCGCCCGGCCGTACGGTCACGGTTGTGCCCCCACCACGTCCGGCACCCCCGCCGCTGCCTTCCTGGCGGTTGCTGAGCGGCGCACGCACGATCAGGCGGTCTCCGGCGACGAGTCGAGTCGGGTCGGTGATGCCGTTCCACTGCATCAGTCGCTCCACCGACACGCCATGGTGCTCGGCGATCTCTGAAAGGGTCTCACCCTGGCGGACCGTGATCCGGCCGCCTGCCGACGCAGCCTCCCGCTGGCCACCTCCGGCCCTCTGAGGAGCCCCCGGGACGGTCAGTCGCTGCCCGGCCACGATTCGGTCGGCATCGCGAAGGCCATTGAGCTGCATCAGCCGCTGCGTGGAGATGCCGGCGCGGGCGGCGATCTCGGAAAGCGTTTCTCCGGGTTGGATCACCACCTCCGCCGCCAGGGTCGGCAGCGGAAGGACGAGAGCAAAGACCAGGGCTGCCAGCTGGCGGCGCATGGGAACAGGACGCTGATGGCAGAAACCTTAGGGGCCATGCCCGGTGCATTCCAGTCCTCGGGGCCATGAGGGCGGCTGATTGACTCGCCGCCGTCACAAACGCCCGAGCAGGCGTCTGAGTAACGGCAGCGTTCCGTCGTAGGGCGGGTAGCGCAGGGGAAGGTCCAGCCAGAACGGCCGTGTGAGCACGCTGCGCCGATGGGACAGGCTGTCGAAGCCGGCCTGGCCGTGATAGGCGCCGATGCCGCTGGCCCCGACACCCCCGAACGGCAAGGCGGGAACGCCCGCCTGGTACACCACGTCATTGATGCCGACGCTGCCCGAGCTGCTGCTGTTGAGCACCGCCGTCGCCGCTTCGCGGCTGCGGCTGAACAGATAGAGCGCCAGGGGCTTCGGGCCTCGTCGTACCCGCTCCAGGGCCTCATCCAGGCCCTCGACCGTCAGCACGGGCAGCAGGGGCCCGAACAGTTCCTCCTGCATCAGGGGATCGTCGTCGTCCCTGACCTCCAGCAGGGTGAGGCCGATGCGACGACGTTCCGGGTCATGCTCCCCGCCCATCAGCACCTGGCCGCGTCCCTGGGCGGTCTGCAGCAGGCTGAGCAGGCGGGAGAACTGCGCCTGATTGATGATTCGCCCGCGGTCGCTGCTGCCGACGGGATCGTCGCCGAAGAAGGTCCGGATCTCCGAACGGATCGCCTTCAGCAGCGGCTCGCGGATCGAGGCCGCGACCATCAGGTGGTCGGGAGCGATGCAGGTCTGGCCGCTGTTCAACGATTTGCCCCAGACCAGGCGGCGCGCCGTCACGGCAACATCGGCATCGGCCAGCACGATCGCCGGGCTCTTGCCCCCCAGTTCCAGGGTGACGGGGGTGAGGTGGCGGGCAGCGGCAGCCATCACCAGCTTCCCGACCCGTTCCCCTCCTGTGAAGACGATGTGATCAAAGCGCTGCTCCAGCAGCCGTGCGGCGACGGCGCCATCCCCCTGCACCACCTGCACCGTCTGGGGAGGAAAGGCGTCTGCGATCAGCTCCGCGATCAGTGCCGCCGTCGCCGGAGCGTGTTCTGACGGTTTGAGCACAGCTGTGTTGCCGGCGGCCAGGGCGCTCACCAGCGGATGGAGACAGAGCTGAAGCGGGTAGTTCCAGGGGCCGATGATCAGCACGCAGCCGAGGGGGGTGGCCACGGTCCTGGCCTGCCCCGGTCTGAGATGCAACGGCACGGGCACCGGACGCGGGGCCATCCAGCGGCGCAGTTGTCTCCGGGTCAGGGCCAGCTCCTGACGAATGGCCACCAGTTCGAAGAAGGCCTCCACCGCCGGCTTGTCGAGGTCGGCGGCCAGGGCGGCGAGGGCCTGGTCCTCATGCTTGTTCAGGGCCCGTTCGAGGCGCTCGAGCTGCTCCAGCCGCCAGGCGAGGGGGCGTGTGGCGCCTTCGTCGACGGGCCGGCGCATGGCGTCGGCATCGATCAGAAGGTCCGAAGGGGCGGGTTGGCCAGGCATGGCGGCGGTGGGTGCAGGCGGGGGACGGGAGAAAGGAACGGCCAGGGAACGGCCGGTTCAGGGGGCTCCGGACGCCAGGCTGGCGTGCAGCGTCGACAGCCGTTGAGGGACGATCGCTGATCTCCGATCCAGGGATCCGCTGTCACGAATCCAGTGGGAATTCGCGTCCGGTGCCTGGACGCTGGTTGGAAAGCCCTTGACGAGACTTGAACTCGTGACCTCTCCCTTACCAAGGGAGTGCTCTACCGCTGAGCTACAAGGGCATGTGGAAGGTGGGCCGGGTTGGATTTGAACCAACGTAGGCAGAGCCAGCGGATTTACAGTCCGCCC
>JBJTBH010000110.1:0-58463 GCA_046091285.1 Cyanobacteriota bacterium
GAACCGCCATTAAAAAGGATGGAATCTGCCGTCAGCGTCACCTGATTAGCAACAAGCTGCTTTCCATTGGCAATGGAAACAGAATTCCCGGAACCGGTGGTCCCGGCTTTGAATGCCAAGGCCCCTGTGGTGGCCGTGGAATGGACACTGGCATTGATCTTGATGTCATCTGCCGCCTGAAATGTCAACGATCGATTGGAAAGATCAAGATCAGGGGAGGCTTCGGTGATCGTGATCGCGCCTTTCTGAGAGCCACTGGCTGGAGAGCCTGTCGTCTGAATCAGAAGAGAAGAATTCGTGAGATTCTTTTGAATTGTGTTCCATGTCAACACCGAAGGTGATGACGAGGGAAGCAGTGAAACACCTGGTGAAATATTGATATTGGTATCAACCGCGTTATTGATTGTCAGATCAGTGGGGTCAAGCAACAATGTGCCAACCCGCCCCTGGGGAGCCATGGTGTTGACCAGACCCTGAAAATCAAGCTGCTGACGACCCGACACTTCGACCCAACCACCTTCACCGCCTTCAGGACCACCCCGAGCCTGAATCTGACCGGCAAAACGCGTGCTCTCTTCCGCCCAGATCACAATCTCACCACCATCTCCGACCTTGGTGGCATTGGCCTGAAGCCTGGCTCCTTCCGCCACCGTCACCTGCGTGGCGGGAGGCTCTGGACCGAGACCGTAGCGTTGACCACCGATTCGAATCCTGCCACCACCATTGGCACCACTGGCAGTCACCAGCGCTGTCGGCGACAGGTGAATGTCATGGGCCAGTACGGTCACCTCACCGCCATGAACACCGTCTTCGGCATCAAGAACACCAGCCAGGTTGATGGCTGTCTGGCGATCGAGCCGGATATGAGGAGCAGCAACATCCGCCCCAGGCGAGACCGAACGATGCTGCAGCCAATCATCATCACGAACACTGCCAGTGGTCAGCCAGGTGGATGGAGCGATGATCTGCCCCGTGCCAAGCACCTCAATGCCGTTGGGATTGGCCAACAGAAAGCGGGGCCCCGACTCGACCGCACCACCGATGCTCGAGACTGCAGAACCAGTGACGACATTAAGAATCGCCTGGTTAGGTGTACCTTCGATTCGAAAGCGTTCTCCAGCCTGAACGCTGAACTCCTGCCAACGCACCAGTCCCCGATCAGCCGTGACCCGAATCGACGCATTCGATCCCGGAACAACGCCATCCACATTGACGGCCCCGGCGCCGCTGTAGATCGGCAGAGCATGAACGGCCGCCCCCTGACCTAAGAAAGAGCCCGCAGTCAGGGAGGTGCAGGTGACGGTGCCGGCACTGGCCAGGTACCACCAAGAGGTTCTGCATGGGCTGGTCATAGCCATTTGCGTACACCCACCCAGAGCCTGGCTTCCGGATTGAGACCGTCGACATCGAGGCGATTCTGACGCGCTCTGTTCTGGCCCAGAGGCCAGGCTAAATCAATGGAGACTGAGTAATCCCGATCACGCCCCCACTCCAGTCCCACACCCGGTCCCCAGAGGCCCAGCTCAAGCGGGTCAACACTTTTAAGAGAGGGATTTGACCGGCGCCAGACATAACCACCATCGAGAAAGGCCTTGAAAGCCAGGCGACGACGATCCCCAGGGTTACGACGATCAGGCAGATGGTCATAACGAGCCGTGAGCTGACCAACCACGCCGCTATCTCCCAATGCTTCCCCGGGAGGATAAGCTCTGACTCCATTGGGCCAGCCCAGAGAAAGCTCTTCCGCCACATTCAGATTGCTGAAAGCAAGCTGAACCTGCCCTTGAAGACCAAGACTGAATCGGGGCAACTCCGCGAAGGTCTGAAGCCGATTAAAGCTAAGATTAACCTTACCTAAAGCACCGCCATCGCCGGGAAAATAACTGGCATATTGAGGCGATCGCGAAAGCTCACCGAACGAAAATGCAAGCTGAGCAGCGTTGTAACTAGGAGATTTTTCGCCAAAGACACGATCCTGAAAGTCACCCAGCAAAGAAAGACGTCCAACTGCAGTGGTCCGATCATCATAAGTGATCGCATTAAATGCCGAATCTTCATAGTGATTGAGCGATCCCACCAACCTGGCACTGAGCCCGGAACGGGGACGCCGCCACAACACCTGGTTGAGACCCAGGGATCCCGAACGATAGAAACCAGTATAGTGATCCGCTGTAAACTGCTCAAGCGAACGATAGTCAGCCCAATTCAGAGCAGCCACCACATTGAGACCGCCGGGAGTGATCGGGACATTGGCAGTCACCCCCAGCTGCCTGCTGCCATACCAGTTCACATTACCGGAATATCCAGCGCTTAAATTGATACGTTCACCATAACGAAAGGCCCCTTCCAGACCCAAAGAGCCTTGAATCTCATAAGGACCGGTGTATCGAACAACATAATTATCCAGCTGCACATCAGCCTTGACAACCGGCGTACGCCTCAAAGAAAGCAAAACATCCGAGGTTCCAATGGTTGAGCCCGCCTGTATACAGGCATTGGCATCGACGCCTCCAAGTTCATTCAGCTTAAGAACGACACTCGATAATTTATCGACACGAAAAAGGCTGCCAGAAGCAAGATCAGTGGCAACGGTCTGCTTGGCCCAGTCCCAGGCGATCGGCGGACGCTGCCTTGACTGGCTGGCCGCTGTTCCGACGACCTGATGCAACTCCGGAGGCAAACAGACCTCATTGGAATCAGCCTTCAGTTCCCCAAAACGCGACAACAGCGTTGACAACCGCGTAACGCGCAGCTCACCCCAGGCAAAATTGAGGATCGGCAATCTGGCTTTACCCAGATAACCCTCAGCGCCGAGGGCATCAAGATTGATCTGGGTGAGTCGATCCATCAGGCCCTTGGCATTGCGCAGGGCAGGACGATCCTGCGACGGTCGTTCGGCCAACCACCGCCGCCATCGCTCCTCCAACGGTGGCGAAACCCTTCCATCCTGCGGAGGCTTCTGGGCCTCTCGCAGCCAGTTGTAAACCAACCGCAGGGCATCCTGGGAAAGTTCACGACCAAGAAACAGGTTGTTGTTGTTGGAAATCTCCTGGACGATACGCTTCTGGACCCGCTGCAATCCTTCCGGCAGAGGAGTCTTCAGGGGACGAATGACTGGTGTCGACGTGGCATCAGCTGCCGGTTCAGCCACAGCAAAGGCGATCGAAGGCTCCGGTCCCTGGCCTGATTGCTGACCATCGGCAGACGACCTGATCTCCAGGCCCCGGACCGCCAGCAGACGCAATCGGATCTGATTCAGTTCACGCCACTGATTGCAGACTTTTGTTGTCTCAGAACGGCACGTGAAACCAGGGCCACGATCTCCATCGAAACGGCGCTCCCCACCAGTTCGAGACTCAAGGCCGATGCTGAAAAAGCCCTGCTCCGGGGCCTGACAATCCAGAGCCAGCAGCTTGCCATCCCCATCGATCAGTGAGATCCGATGGACCCGGAACAACTCTGGATCACAGCGGGACTGCTCCGTCGAGGTCTCCGTCTCATCAACCCCAGGCTCCGTCTCAGGAGCCTGATCAGGCTCAACCACCGGGACAGGCTTCTGAAGCTCCCGCTGGCGACGATCAAGGCGCTCCCGCAGCAGCTCCTGCTCCCGCTTGTTCTGCTGCAGGCCGGATTCCCCCTGGGCCTGAGCGGGCAGAAATACCCCGGACAATTGACCGACCCCAAGGGCGGAGCCAAGCAAAAGGGCAGCCCGAAGCCGTGAACGCTCGGTGATGTCGCGCATGGGCCCCGATGCCTCAGCGCAATTGGGGAATAAACCCTAACCCAAGGCGAGGGCCCACAGGCTCGAAATCCATGCGCTTTCCATGACTCTAAGACACCCAAACGAGATAAGAAGCCAGCCCAACCCCATGAAGACCCCCTCAGGGCCAGGAGACCGCCCGCATCCGATCGTCGCAGAGGGCCCAGGCCCATGTTGATGTTGCCCGGCGACCTGCCATCCATCCGGCCGTTGCGCAGGCACAACAGCCGGATGCTCTGCAGCCCGAGCCCGAGGACTCAGGCGCTCAGAGGCTCGCTGTGAAGCGCTGACCCTCGATGGGTGTCGATCCAACCATGGCCTCACGCAGACCACGAACCACAGCGACCATGGCCAGGTCATCCTCGAGGCGATTGATCGCCGAACCGACGCCGACACCGGAAGCTCCGGCCGCCAGCGCCATGGGCACCGTCACCGCGGAAAGGCCGGAAGCACAGAGCACAGGAACGGAGACGGCCTTGCTGATCGCATGGGCGGCCGCCAGGGTGGGGGCAGCCTTCTCGATCAAGCCGAGCACACCGGCACTGAAGGGGCGGGCACTGGTGCCCCCTTCCGTCTGAATCAGATCAGCACCCGCGGCCACCAGAGCCACCGCCAGCTGCTCCTGGGCATCCAGGGGCAGCACATGGGGAACCGTGACCGAAAGGACCACCTCCGGCAGCAGGGCCCTGGTACGACGCGTCAGCGCAAGCACCTCGTCCGCATCAAAGATGCGGCCCTGGGGATAGAAGGCATCGAAATTACCGATCTCCACCATGGTGGCGCCAGCCGCCACCGCCGCCGGGAACAGCTCGGGATCGACCGCAGACACACAGATCGGGAGCCCCGAAGCCTCTGCGGCCAGGCGCACCAACTCGGGCTCACAGGCCACATCCACCAGGTCAGCACCGCCCCGTCCCGCCGCACGGCTGACACGGGTCACCACAACCGGATCCGTGGTGGTCAGACCGGCGATCACCTTGAGCAGGCGCCCTGACACCAGCGCTTGCTGCAGCTGGGGGGGCAGGCTGGAGAGGCGCGACATCGCTTTCGGTAGCGGAATGAAGGCCATCCTCCCATCCGGGGTCCCGCAGGCTGGCGCTCATGCTCCAGCGCACCCATGGCACCCGGAACATCACCGACTGCACCGGCATCTGCTGCACCACCCGACCCTGCTGCCCCGGGGCTCCAGGCTGCTGCTTGCGGTCTCCGGCGGACAGGATTCCATGACCCTGGTGCGGTTGCTCCAGGATCTGAACCGTCTGCACCTGTGGCAACTCCACCTCTGGCATGGTGACCACGGCTGGCACGACGGTTCCGCCGGAACCGCCACCGAACTGGCCCGCTGGCTGACACGGACCGGTCACTCCCTGCTGATCGATCGGGCCGAGCCCGTGATGACGGAAGCCAGGAACGAGGCCCAGGCACGGCAATGGCGCTACAGGAAGCTGCTGGAGCGGGCCCGTGATCTGAACTGCAGCCATGTGGTGACCGGCCACACCGCCAGTGATCGCGCCGAAACGCTGGTGATGAACCTGGCCCGGGGCAGTCATCGTCGTGGCCTGGCCAGCCTCAGACCGAACCGCCCCCTGGAAGAACGGGAACTGGCGCGTCCGCTCCTGATCTTCAGCCGCCGGGAAACCGCTCGCATGGTCCAGATCCTGAAGCTGCCGGTCTGGCCGGATCCCAGCAATGCTGACCTGTCCTATGAACGCAACAGGGTCCGGCAGGAGGTGATGCCGATCCTCGACACCCTCCATCCCGGGGTCGAACAACGGCTGGCCGCCCTCGCCGAACGCCTCGCCCAGGAAGAGGACGGGGCCTCGGAACTGACCGATCTGGCCCTCGCGACGCTGCGCCAGGCTGACAACAGCCTGCATCGCCAGGGCCTCACATCCCTCGGATCAGCCAATCAGCGCCGACTCCTGCAGGCCTGGCTCGGGCAGAGCGCCGGCCTCAGGCTCAGGGCCGCCGAGCTGGAGGGACTGCTGGCCCGGCTGACGGCACGGACAAGGTCCGGCAGCATGGATCTGTCCGGCGGCTGGCGCCTGCAATGGCGGGGCGATGCCCTGACCCTGGCGCCTCCCTCCTCACCCGCAGCAGCCGATGAGCACCGATGAGCACCCCAGGGTCCACAGGCGCTACGCCGATGTGGAATCGGCCTACACAAGCGGGAATTACACCGAGGCCCTGAACCAGGGTCTGGCTTTACTGCAGGATCTCCAGGATCCAGCCAGCAAACCACTGCGGATGCGGCTGCTTCTGCTGCTGGGGCACACCTGGCTCTATGGCCTGGGGGATCTGGATTCTGCGGCGGTCGCCTACGGCCAGGTCGCTGAAGACAACGAGGAAGAGGCGCTCCAGGAGATCGCCCTGGATGGCCTGAGCCGGACGACTCCCACCTGGACAGCACAAGACAACACCCAGGCCAACGTCGCGATAACACCGGAAACAATCGCGGGCGCAACCGAACCAGCGGGGCGCCACCAGGCTCCCGCGACCCGTCAGGTGACGGGATCCGAGCAGCCCGGTCCTGCCAGCCCCTGGACGACCAGCGAACCAAGGGCGCAGCGGAGCGAGCCCCGGAGGAGCGTCTCAACGGCTGACAACGATCCGGCGGCGCCCTGGCTGCCAGCCGCCACAATCACCGACGGTGCCGGCAGAACAGCGACATCTCAGGCGGCAATGAGGGAGGCGATTCCAGAGGGCACAGCCACGACAGACACTCCCGTTGAAACGGCTGAATCGGAGCCGAGGATCGCCACCAGAACGATTCAGGAGCTGACGGAGGAGACGGTGGTGATTCCGAGCACCCTCAGCTTCAGCCCCGAAGAAGAGCAGGAGCTCGCCAAGGGGCTCCTGCTGGTGGTGCTGAACTGAGCGTGCTCAGCTGGCCGCTGCTGAACGACGGCGACGGGTGCGCCCCTCGGGCTCACGCTCCTCGGGAACGGCCGCAGCAACGGCCTTGGAGGCCCGGGCCGGAACGGCAGCGGCGACCACAGCGGGAGTGGCCTCAACAACGGTCTGGGAAGGAGCCGCAACCTCAGGATTGGCGACCAGGGTCGCTCCTGAGCCAGCAGGTGCACCATGACGCACGAGTTCACGGCTGCCACGCTCACGACCACCATCACGACCACCCCGGGGGCGTGGCGCCGGGCGGGTGTCGGGTTCGGCATCGGCACGGCCCTTATAGGCCGGAGTGCCGGCAGGCGCTGGCTGAACCAGGCAGATGATCAACGGTTCAACCTGCAATTCGCGGCGCAGGCGACGTTGCAGCCCGACCTCGATTTCACGCTGCACACCGACCCAGTCGACATCCGGAGCCTTGCCACCGCTGGGACGGGCGAGCTGACTCCAACGGTTGTCAAGCACCCAGCCGATCTCACGTTCCGACCAGAGCGAGAGCTTGCGCGGGTCGGCTGTGGTGACCACCCCGCGCAGATTCACCCGCGGGGGAGCCGCCATCACACCATCGGTGCTGATCACCGTGAGCAGCGTGATCACCCCGTCCTCGGCGAGCTGCTGCCGTTCCTTGAGCACCCGTACATCGACGATGCCATTGCGGGACGCATCCAGCAGCTCGATACCGCTCTTGACCGGATCACCCTTGCGCAGGGAATCCGGGGTGAGCTCCACCACATCACCGTTGTCGATGATCAAGGTGTGATCGGCGGGGATGCCCATCGACTGACCCGTGCGGGAGTGGGCCACGAGCATGCGGTGTTCCCCATGAACCGGCACAAAGAATTTCGGGCGGGTCAGGGCCAGCATCAACTTCTGATCCTCCTGGCTTCCGTGACCGGACACATGGATGCCCTCACCTTTGCCATAAACGACCTTGGCACCAAGAATCATCAACCGGTCGATGGTGTTGACGACAGAAATCGTGTTACCAGGGATCGGACTGGCTGAAAAGATGATGGTGTCCGTACTCTTCACCTGCACCTGGGGATGCTCGCCGCGGGAGATGCGGCTGAGGGCAGCCAGTGGCTCACCCTGACTACCGGTCATCAGCAACAGAGTTTCGCGATCGGGAAGATCGCGGATCTGCTTGATCGGCACGAACAGATCATCCGGGCAGCGCATGTAGCCCAACTCGCGCGCCTTGGCGATCACATTGATCATCGAACGCCCGAGAAGACCGACCTTGCGACCATGCTTCAGGGCCAGCTCAAGAATCATCGACACCCGATGGACTGAGCTGGCAAACGTGGTGACGATCACACGCCCATCCGCCTGAGAGATATGGCGATCAAGATTGGGGAATACCGCGCGCTCTGAGGGCGTGAAACCAGGGAGCTCCGCGTTGGTGGAATCACTGAACAGACAGAGAACACCCTGTTCCCCGTAATGAGCCATCCGCTGAATGTCAAAATATTCGCCATCCACCGGGGTGTGATCAAATTTAAAATCACCCGTAAATACAACCACACCCACAGGCGTCGTGATCGCCAGCGAGAAACTGTCAGCAATCGAGTGGGTGTTGCGAATGAATTCAACCTTGAAATGCTGGCCAACCTGGACCACATCGCGAGGGCTGACTGTTTGAATAATAGTGCGATCTGTGACGCCAGCTTCCTCCATCTTTCCCTGCAACATCGACATCGCGAGACGCGGGCCGTAGATGACAGGGATATTGAAATTCTTGAGGTGATGGGGAATCCCACCAATATGATCTTCGTGACCATGGGTCACGATCATGGCGCGGATGCGTTTCTGATTTTCCCGGAGGTAGCTGGTATCAGGCAGCACGACATTGACACCATGCATGCCATCGCTGGGGAAGGCCAGACCGCCATCCACAAGCATCAGATCATCGCCGTACTCAAAGACGCAAGTGTTCTTTCCGATCTCATGGAGGCCCCCCAGGGGAATCACCCGAAGGGACGGTTGCTTGCCATTGGTCGTGGTCATCAGGGAAGGGTGCCGGAATCTTCCGGCCAGAGAAACAAAAGGGAACAGAGGCGCTGATGCGCTGATCCAAACGGATGCATGCACTCGGGCCGGAAGCCGGAGCGGGCCTTGGCGTCAGGTGGGACGCAGGGCTGCCAACCCGGAAATCAGGTTCTCACGAACGTTGTCGTACGCAGAAAGAAGGGGAAGTCGGGGGGCGCCCACGGGCCAACCGGTCAGTTCCAGCGCTGCCTTGACCGGGATGGGATTGGTGGTGCAGAACAACGCCCGGCAGAGCGGCAACAATTGTTCGTGGAGGGCCAGCGCCTCCTGAGCCCGGCCGGCCAGGGCCGCCGCCACCATGGTCTGAATCAGGGGGCCGGCCAGATGGCTGGCCACACTGACGACGCCGACGGCGCCCACCGCCAGCATGGGAAGGGTGAGGGCATCATCGCCGCTGTAAATCGCCAGCCGTTCCCCACAGCAGGCCCGCAGCTGACCGACCTCCTGGGTGGTGCCACTGGCGGCCTTGAAGCTCACCACATTGGGCAGATCCATCAGCCGGGCGGTCGTCTCGGGCGCCAGGCTGCATCCTGTACGGCCCGGGATGTTGTAAAGCATCAGCGGCAGGTCCGGGGCCGCCTGGGCGACCGCACGGAAATGGGCCTCCAGACCATCCTGGGGTGGTTTGTTGTAATAGGGAACGACCACCAGGGCACCATCGGCCCCGAGACGGGCCGCCTGACGGGCCGCCTCCTCCGCCTCCACCGTGCAGTTGCTGCCAGTGCCGGCGAGCACCAGGGCCCGGCCACTCACCGCCTGCCGCACCGCCGTCAGCAATTGATGCTGCTCCTCCCAGCTGAGGGTGGGCGACTCACCGGTGGTGCCGCAGACCACCAGGCCATCGGAACCCTGACTGACGAGATGGTCAGCGAGTCGCTCCGCCAGGGGTAGATCCAGGGATCCGTCGGGCGCAAAAGGCGTGACCATCGCCGTGATCACCCGCCCGAACGGTGCCGGTGATGCCGCGCCGGATTGGAGCACCGAAGCTGTGGACGCGCTCATCGGCTCCCTCCAGCCACCGGCGCCGACTGAAGCAACTCAGCGATCTGGATGGCGTTCAGGGCCGCACCCTTGCGGATCTGATCCCCGCAGAGCCAGAACTCAAGCGCCTGAGGATGGCTGAGATCCTGACGGATCCGGCCGATGGCGACCGGATCCCGACCGGTGACGTCGGTGGGCATCGGGAAGCGATTGCTGCCGAAATCCTCGATCAGCTCCACCCCCGGGGCAGCCGCCAGGAGGGCTCGCGCCTCCTCCACCGGGAACGGGGATTCAAACTCCACATTGATGGCCTCGGAATGGGCCCGCAGCACCGGCACTCGCACACAGGTGGCCGACACCCTCAGCTCCGGAAGCCCCATGATCTTGCGGGTCTCATACAGCATCTTGAGCTCCTCCTCGCAATAGGCGTTGTCCTGAAGAGGAGAGTTATGCAGAAAAAGGTTGAAAGCGAGGGGATACGGGAGCACCTCGCTGACGGGAACACCACCCTCAAGCACCGTGCGGCTGAGCTGGCGCAGCTCCTCCATCGCCCGGGCTCCGGCACCGCTGGCGGACTGATAGGTGCTCACCACCACCCTGCGGATCGGACGACGGGCCGCCAGGGGTGCCAGGGCCAGGGTCATCAGGATGGTGGTGCAGTTGGGGTTGGCGATGATCCCCTGATGCGCGAAGGCGGCCTGCGGATTGACCTCAGGCACCACCAGGGGCACCGCCGGATCCATGCGGAAAGCGCTGGAATTGTCGATGACCACGGCGCCGGCTGCGGCCGCCACCGGCGCCCAGGTGCGCGATGTGGACCCACCGGCGGACGCCAGCACCAGATCCACCCCTTCAAAGACCTCGGCGCTGACCGCAACGATCGTGTGATCCTGCCCACGCCAGGACAGCGTCTGACCCGCCGATCGGGGCGAAGCCAGAGGAATCAGCTCCGCGACCGGAAACTGACGTTCGTCGAGCAGAGCCAGCAGCTCCTGGCCCACGGCGCCGGTGGCGCCGAGAATGGCCACCCGCAGCGGGCGATCAGGCAGACGGTTCAAGGTGGTGGAAGGGGTGGCAGCGGTCAAGGGAACAAGAAGCTGAGCGGCAACGGTGCCCCTGATGTGGGGCTCAGGACAGGGGCTGGGAACAACCCCGTCCTGGACTGATCCCTGAAGCGCCCCCGGAGTCGTTCAGGCGGTGATGGAACGGGAATCCGAGGGGGACGTTGGACAGGGATTCGGAGGACCCGGGGCAGCGAACACCTGATTCCCTGAACTGACGCGACCCGATGAACGCGCTGAATTCAGAGGGGATCGGGGATCGGAGCCGCCTGAACGGGTCACCCGAGGAGATATGAGCGATCTATTGGCGTCGCAGTGATAATACGTCGGAACCAGCCAGGCCAGGCGAGGAGGATCCCCGACCGTCGGATCCCGTCACGGTCACTTTCTAGACTGTTGGGCTGCCTTGCCGAACCGTTCGTTGTCATGAGTCCAGCCGCCCCCAGCCTGCGGATCAGCACCAGCCCCCTTCCTGCCAGCCGCCTGGCCGTGGAACTGGCCGTTCCCGGGGAGCGCACCCAGGCCAGCTATGACGCAGCCGTGGAATCACTGAGCCGCAGCGTCAAGCTGCCGGGCTTCCGCAAGGGCAAGGTGCCCCGTGCCGTGCTGCTGCAGCAGATCGGTCCCCTGCGCATTCGCGCCACCGCCCTGGAAAGCCTGGTGGACACGGCGTTCCGCGAGGCCCTGGATCAGGAGAAGATCGAGGCGATCAGCCAGCCCAGCCTGGCGGAAGGATTCGAGTTGGTGCTGGAGCGCTTCACACCCGGCAGCGAGCTGAGCTTCACCCTGGAGATGGATGTGGAGCCCAGCCCCAGCTTGAAGAGCACCCGAGGACTGACCGCCTCGGCGACCGTCACCCCCCACGACCCGGCACGGGTGGACGAACTGATCGAACAGTCCAGACGCCAGCTGGCCACCCTGGTGCCGGTGGAAGGGCGTCCGGCCGCCTCGGGCGATGTGGTGGTGGTGAGCTTTGCCGGCACCTACACCGATAACGATGAGGCGATCAGCGGCGGCAGCATTGACGCCATGGAGGTCGAGCTCGAGGACGGCCGCATGATCCCTGGCTTCGTGGAAGGGATCATCGGCATGACTGTGGACGAGACCCGGACCATCCCCTGCCAGTTTCCTGAGAACTACCCGCAGGAAGACGCCCGCAGCCGCGACGCCAGCTTCGTGATCACCCTCAAGGAGCTCAAGGCGCGGGAACTGCCCGCTCTCGATGACGCCTTCGCGCAACAGGCCAGCGACAAAGCCACCCTGGCGGAACTGCGTGCCGACGTGGAACAGCGCCTGCAACAGGAGGCCGAACGGCGCAACAAGGCCAGCCGCAATGACGCACTCCTGGCAGCCCTGGTGGCCGAACTGGAGGTGGAACTGCCGGAATCGATGGTGCAGCAGGAGATCCGCAACCTGATCGAACAGACCGCCTCCCAGCTGGCGCAGCAGGGCATGGATGTGAAGAGCCTCTTCACTCCCGAACTGGTGCGCAGCCTGATGGATTCCTCCCGGGAGGAGGCGGAAACCAGGCTGCGGCGCACCCTGGCGCTCCAGGCCCTGGCGGAGGCCGAAGCGATCACGGTGGCCGAGGAGGATCTGAATGCCAAGGTGACGGAAGTGACCCGCACCCTCAGCGACACCAGCCGCATCGATCCGGAGCGGCTGAGGCTGGCCGTGGCCGATGATCTGCTGCGGGAAACGCTGATGACCTGGCTGGAGGCGAACAGCACCGTCACGGAAACGACGGCAAGCGCGGCAGAAGACGACCAAGCCTGAGCCAACGGGCCCTCGTCCTCCCGTCGGGCCCCATAGATTGGCTGAAGTCCAACCACCCAACAGAGTGTGATCGACGCCTTTTCCAACGCCTTGTCCCCCGCGACGACAGTCGGCACGGTCGCAGCCGACGGTGTTGGAGTCGGCGGAATCACCGCAGGCCTCGATGCACCGGTCGAGGCCCTTCGCCACCATCCGATCAACAACCGTTGGTCCGGCGTTGTCGCCAGTCCCGGCGTGTTGCCGACCGTGGTCGAGCAGTCCGGCCGGGGCGACCGGGCCTTCGATATCTATTCCCGTCTCCTGCGCGAGCGGATCATCTTTCTCGGCACCGGCATCGATGACGCTGTGGCTGATGCCCTCGTGGCTCAGTTGCTGTTCCTGGAAGCCGAGGATCCGGAGAAGGACATTCAGATCTACATCAACTCGCCTGGGGGCTCGGTCACGGCTGGCCTGGCGATTTATGACACCATGCAGCAGGTGGCGCCCGACGTCGTCACGATCTGCTACGGCCTGGCCGCCAGCATGGGCGCCTTCCTGCTTTCAGGCGGCTGCAAGGGCAAGCGTCTGGCCCTGCCCAATGCACGGATCATGATCCATCAGCCCCTGGGAGGCGCCCAGGGCCAGGCGGTGGACATCGAGATTCAGGCCAAGGAAATCCTGTATCTCAAGGACACGCTGAACGGTCTGATGGCCGAACACACGGGCCAGCCGCTCGGAAAAATCGCTGAAGACACAGACCGTGACTACTTCCTTTCTCCTGCAGAGGCGGTTGAATACGGTCTGATTGATCGGGTCGTGGATGACTCCACCGCGCTTTGATCGTTAAGGACCGCTGACGTTCCCCCGTTTCGGGTGGATGCTGGAGGTTCGGCTTCACCAGGCCACTGGTCCTGTCCGTCCTGATACCGACGCCCCGCGCGATGGCCAAATTCGATGCCCACCTGAAATGTTCCTTCTGCGGCAAGTCCCAGGAGCAGGTGCGCAAGCTGATCGCCGGCCCGGGTGTCTACATCTGCGACGAGTGCATCGACCTCTGCAACGAAATCCTGGACGAGGAGCTCGACACCGGTACAGCGGGTGCTCATCGCCACGGTCCCGATCCATCCCGGAAGACCGTGGCCCCTCGCAAGACCAGCAGGCCGGCTCCCACCCTGGCCAGCATCCCCAAACCCCAGGAAATCAAGGCCTTCCTCGATGAACAGGTGGTGGGCCAGGAGGAGGCCAAGAAGGTGCTGTCAGTGGCTGTCTACAACCACTACAAGCGCCTGGCCTGGCAAGGCGACGGCAAAGGTGAGACGGATCAGACGGCGACACGCCTGCACAAATCGAACATCCTCCTGATCGGTCCCACGGGGTGCGGGAAAACCCTGCTCGCCCAGACCCTGGCCGAACTGCTGGATGTCCCGTTCGCGGTGGCGGATGCGACCACCCTCACGGAAGCCGGCTACGTCGGAGAAGACGTCGAAAACATCCTTCTGAGACTCCTGCAGAAGGCCGATCTCGATGTCGACCAGGCCCAGCGGGGCATCATCTACATCGATGAGATCGACAAGATCACTCGCAAAAGTGAAAACCCCTCGATCACCCGAGACGTCTCCGGTGAAGGGGTGCAGCAGGCCCTGCTGAAGATGCTGGAGGGCACGATCGCCAATGTGCCCCCGCAGGGTGGTCGGAAACATCCCTACCAGGACTGCATTCAGATCGACACCAGCCAGATCCTGTTCATCTGTGGCGGTGCCTTCGTCGGCCTTGAGGATGTGGTGCAGCGCCGACTCGGCCGCAATGCGATCGGATTTGTTCCCGCCGATGGCCGCAGCCGCCTCCGCAGCGGAAGGGATCAGCAGGCCTCACAGGTCCTGCGCCAGCTCGAACCCGATGATCTGGTGCGCTATGGCCTGATCCCTGAATTCATCGGTCGCCTACCGGTGACCGCCGTGCTCGAACCCCTTGATGCCCGCGCCCTGGAAGCGATCCTCACCGAACCACGCGATGCTCTGGTCAAGCAGTTCCAGACCCTGCTGAGCATGGACAACGTGCGACTGGACTTTGAACCCGAGGCCGTTGAAGCGATCGCCCGCGAAGCCCACAGGCGCAAGACCGGCGCCCGGGCCCTGCGCGGCATCATCGAAGAACTGATGCTTGAGCTGATGTACGAGCTGCCGTCCCGCAAGGATGTCAGGACCTTCACCATCACCCGCGAACTGGTGGATCAACGCACCAAGGGCAAGGTGCTCACCCATCCTGGGGCGATCGGTCTCGACACCCAGGCCACGGCCTGAAGCCAGTCCACCGCCTTGAGCGCCGCCGATCACCTGCAGGTTCCAAGGCAGCACGGACTGTTCCGGCACCATGGCATCGACCTGGGGGATGGGACCGTGGCCCATTACCTGGAGGGACGCCAGATCCTGCGCAGCCCCCTGGACGCCTTCAGCCGCGGCCAGCCCCTGAGCGTGGTGACCTACGACAGCTGCTCACCGGTGGGGGTGACCCTGCGTCGGGCGATGGGACGCCTCGGAGAGCAGAACTACAACCTGCTCTTCAACAACTGCGAACATTTCGCGCACTGGTGCAAGACGGGACGCCACCGCAGCCGTCAGGTGGAACAGGTGCTGGAATCAGGCCGCCTGGGCGTCAGGGCCCTCGGCCAATGGCTGCCGGGGGCGGTGATCCAGGCAGCCCGGCTCCTGATCCAGCAGGGGCTGGCTGATCCAGGCAGGCTGGAACAGGGTCGCGACCTCGCCCGGCGCACCCTCAGACAGCTCGATGGCCTGCGGCAGCGGCTGCAGGCACGGCTCGACCAGCACCTGGCTCATTGGGAGCCTCGCCAGGGCGAGGCCGGGCTGACCCAGCTGCGCCTGGCGGCCCAGACCCTGGCCGATCAGCTGAGCACCGTGGAGGAGCTGGAGCAACGACTCTCGCGGCTGCTGGAAGCTGGCCCCGATCCAGACCCTCCCGAATGAAGAAGCGACACCGATGGGGCCGGTAGCCTCAGGACAGCGGACGACCCGCCCGATCGCGCGCAGCGTTCCATGAGCCAGGCCTACCAGCCGCTGCACCACAAGTACCGACCCCAGCGCTTCGACCAGCTGGTGGGACAGGAGGCGATCGCCACCACCCTGAGCCAGGCGCTGCGGCAGAACCGGATCGCTCCGGCCTACCTGCTGAGCGGTCCGCGCGGTACCGGCAAGACCTCAAGCGCCCGCATCCTGGCCCGCTCGCTCAACTGTCTGAGCAGCGACGGTCCCACCCCGGAACCCTGCGGCACGTGCGAGCTGTGCCGCACGATCGCCTCCGGCCAGGCCCTCGACGTGATCGAGATCGATGCCGCCTCCAACACCGGCGTTGACAACATCCGCGACCTGATCGAGCGCTCCCGCTTCGCACCGGTGCAGGCGCGCTGGAAGGTGTACGTCATCGACGAATGCCACATGCTCTCCACGGCAGCCTTCAATGCGCTGCGCAAGACCCTGGAGGAACCACCACCGCGGGTGGTGTTCGTGCTGGCGACCACCGATCCGCAGCGGGTGCTGCCCACCATCCTCTCCCGCTGTCAGCGCTTCGATTTCCGCCGGATTCCCCTGGAGGCCCTCGAGGGCCATCTGCGCTTCATCGCTGAACAGGAAGAGATCGGCATCACGGCGGACGCTCTGCATGTGGTGGCCCAGCGGGCCCAGGGTGGCCTGCGGGATGCCGAAAGCCTGCTGGATCAGCTCAGCCTCCTGCCGCCACCGATCGAGGCCCTGGCGGTCTGGGAACTGCTGGGAGCCGTACCCGAACAGGAGCTTCTGACCCTGGCCGGCGCCCTGGCGACCGCGGAACCTCTGGCCCTGCTGGAATGTTGCCGGCAGCTGCTGGATCGGGGCCGCGAACCATCGGCGGTTCTTCAGGGCCTGGCCTCCCTGCTGAGGGATCTGGTGCTGGCCGCGGTGGCGCCGGATCGCCTGGAGCTGACCAGCCTGTCGCCCCAGTTCCGCGACAACCTGCCGGCCCTGGCCGGAAGCATCGGCAAGGAGCGACTCCTGCTCTGGCAAAGCCAGCTGCGCGGCAGTGAACAGCAGCGGCGCCAGAGCGTGCAGCCCAGGCTGTGGCTGGATGTGCTGCTGCTGGGGCTGCTGGCCCCGACAGCAGCGCCGCAGACGGCTGGCGCTTCGGTCGTGACCATGCCGGCAGCGGCGCAACCGCAACAACGCCCAGCGGACGGTGCAGCCCCGATGCAGGGACCACCTGGCATCAGCTCCGCACCGGGGCGCGGCCCGGTGAGTCACCACCCTGCTGCACCCGACTCGCGGCGCCAGACCGCAGCGACAGCCGGTCCGACAGCCACCGCCAACCAACCCACAGCCCCTGCAGCCCCTGCGATCCCTGACGCCCCATCCGTCCCGACCAGCGCCGGTTCGGAACCATCGCTGAACGAACTCTGGCAGCAGATCCTCAGTGGCCTGGAACTGCCATCGACCCGGATGCTGCTGTCACAGCAAGCAACGCTGATCCGACTGGACAGCCAACGGGCGGTGGTGCGGGTCTCCAGCAACTGGATCCCGATGGTGCAAAGCCGTCTGTCACTGCTGGAGACAGCCGTGGGCCGAGCCCTCGGAAGCCCGAGGCAACTGGTGCTGGAAGGGGGTGATCCCATCAGCCTCCAGCCATCGCCGCCGGCCTCCTCCCAGCAACCCGCACACGTCCAGGCGCCTGCCGTGGCCCCATCGGTGCAGAGCCGGCCGGTGGCGCCCACGCCCCACGCCCCTGTCCGCGCGACATCAGAGCAGGAAGAACGCCCAGAAACGCAGGCGGCCATTCAACGCACGGCTCCTCCGAAGCCAACGCACACACCGGCAGCCGCCGGAGCAGCATCAGCGCCGACACCGGAAGCGCAGAAACCGGCAGCGACAGACCCTGAGCCGGAAACGCCGACGCCGGGTCAACCGGCGAGAACCGCAGGCGCACCAGGGCCGGGACCCTCGACCCCGGAAGCCCGCCAGCAACAGCAGCTCGATGAGAAGGCCAGGCGTCTGGCCGACTTCTTCAACGGCGAAGTGATCACCCTGGAAGATACGCTCGAAGATGGTGACGCCGCCTGAGGATCAGGTGGGCGGAACAACCTCGGGATTTCCGAGATGCAGGGTCTTGGCCCAGACGAGACGCTTGGGCAGCAGGGCCATGCGCAGACCGGTCCAGGGAATGACCACAAACCAGTGACCGAGATAAACAATGCCAAGGGCCAGGGAGAACGGTGTCATCGTTGGCAGCACAGGCCCTTCCCCCTGACGCTGGCAGCCGGCAAGAATCGAAACACCCGACAACCCGAACGCCACAATCGAGAAGGGCCAGATCGTCGGGCTGGTGACGGTGATCAGAGCGCCGAACAGGTCGGCGACCGCCATCACCGGCAACACGTACTGCAACAGGAAAAAACAGAGCAGATCAAGCCGCTGAGAAGAACTGACCTGCTCTGAGAAAAACTGCGGGGTGTAATCAAAGAAACGCTGCAAGCCCCCTTCCGCCCAGCGTTGACGCTGGCGCCACAGGGCTGGAAGGCTGAGCACCGCTTCCTCCTCCACCGGCGGATCCCAGAGGAGACCGATCGAGTGCCCGTGAATCAGCAGACGAAAACTGAGATCGAGATCGTCGGTGACGGTGGCCTCATTGAAGCCGCCGCTTCCGAGCACAGCCTCCCGACGGAGCAGCTGCCCATTGCCTCGCAGTTCAGCGACACCACCATTGGCGAGGCGACCGCCCTGAATGACCGCATCGAGGGCCATTTCCATCGCCTGCGCCTGGGTGAGCAGGTTCCGGTCGCCATTGACCACGGCCTTGCGAAGCTGCAGAGCGCCGTAATCGGCAGCCTCGACATGGCGCACGGCCCGCTCAAGGGCCTCGGGCTGGAGATCGGCATCGGCATCGAGGACCAGCATCCATCGCCCCTGCAACCGGGACAGGACCGTGTTCAGGGCCCCGGATTTGCCCCCGCCGGCATCCCGGGGCCGATGAATGACCTGCAGCTGATCGTGGCGCTGGGCGAGCTCGTCGAGCAATGGACCGGTGCGATCCTCACTGCCGTCATCGATGATCCACAGACGGAGGCGATCCGCTGGATAACGCAGGGCCAGCAGGCGCTCGACCAGACGACCGATCACCGCCTGTTCATCTCGGGCAGCCACCACCACATCGACCGCAGGCAGGGTGGTCGGATCAGCGACCGGGGGAGCCGAGGGGGGATCGCGGAAGGCCTGGAGGATGACCGTACGCACCGAATAGATCCCGAGCAGCAGAGCCAGGCTGAGGGCCGGCACCAGCCTCAGCTCCGATGGCAGCCAATGGGGCAGGAGACCGGCGACCAGGCAGGCGACCATGAACAGGGCAGCCTTCGGACGACGGCGATCGGTGACGGTACCGCCCGCAGCCATGGGATCGCCAGAAGATTGCGGCAACTTTAAGGGTCCCCGGCCAGGGCCTCCAACGGTTGAAGCACGGTTCCCGGGTAGTAGTGCGACAGGATTCGGGGGAAACTCCAGCCACGGCGAGCCAGATCCAGGGCCCCAGCCTGCGAGAGACCGACGCCATGGCCGAATCCACCACCCTCGAGCCGCCACCAGCCACCGCCCTCGGACGTCAGCTGAAACAGGGTGCTGGGCAGCTGGGGGAACCGGCGCCGGATCGCATCCCGCTGAAGCACCAGACGCGGTGATCCCAGCGAATCCACCGCCAGCGAAAGCACCCGACCGCTCACCCCCCGCTCCAGCACAACCAGGCGCTGGGCCTGCAATCGGCGCGTCCAGCGAAAACGGGGGTGGTCGGAGCCGTAAGCAGCGTCGCCCTGCGTGAGGAGCACCGAAAGTCGGGACGCGGATGCCAAGGGCACGGCGAAGCGCTGGGCGAAGGCGGCTGGACCGTCGGGGGCGGCGACGAGGTACGGGACAGGATCTCCACCCCAGGACTCCTCAAAGCCGGCGGCGATGCCGCCGTTACTGGCGTGATACACAGCCTGGATCGGCCGCCCCTTCCAGGCGAGCACCTGATGGCGGGTACGACGGATCGCCTCACGGACGCCGGCGCCGGCCTGCATCGGATCGCCGTAGACCTGACACTGGGTATCAGCGCAGAGGTGGTAGCCATCCACGCGAAAGCGTCCGTGGTTGCGCAACGCCCAGGTGCGGGCCAGAACGGCCTGGGCCGCCAGGGCCTGGGCTGGAGCACCGGCACCGATCTCATGGGGAAGCACTCCCTCGAGATAGCGCTCCAGCGGCACCGTCTCCAACAGGGTCCAACGGCCGAGAGCATCGATCTGAAGGCGAAAGGGACCGGCATAAAGGCCCCCCTGCCAACGCAGACCACCGGGAGCCTCGATCTCCAGAGGGCCGATGAGATTCCGACGGCCACGCTCCCGCCGCAACCGCGGCTGCCATTGCTCCCTGACCGTTCCCTGCTCAAAGCGCGAGGATAGCCCCGACGGCAACGGACGATCGACCGCGACCGGAGCCCAGATCTCCCAGTCCCCGGGATGGGCGATCTCCAGACCGGCCGCACCCCAGCGCTGCACGACCCGCTCCGCACTCTCATAACTGGGGAAAGGCCCCACCACCCGCCGCCGCCAGGCCTGGGGGCGCACCAGACGCTCCTGTCGCCAGTCCAGCAGCAGGCGGCTGGCGGTCTGCACCTGACCGCTGCCATCACGGAGCCGCAGCACACCGGAACCAGCTTCGAGGACAAGGGGGGCCTGCCCGGCTGCCGCCGCCCCGGACCCCGGCACAGGGCCCAGATGAGCCGCGAGGGCCACCCAGAGCACCGGCGCCTCCGGCCGGATCAACGGCGGTGGCGGCACAGGCCAGTGCAAAGGAAGCCGTTCCGTGTCAGCGACCGCCACCTCAGGCGCCGAGGCGCGACAACCCCCGGCCAGACCGGGAATCAACACGACCAGCGACGCCAGGGCCAGGGCCGCTGCGCGATCGCCACACCGAGGGCGCGGGGCCGGAGCGACCGGGCTCAACAGAGGCTGAATCATGGGATGACGGAGCGATGACTTGGCGAAAGGGGGGCTGAGGTCGTACTTTGCTTGTTTGTGCCCGAGCCGCCAGACATGCCGAAGCTGAAGACCCGCAAAGCAGCCGCCAAGCGGTTCAAGGCCACCGGCAGCGGCAAGTTCATGCGCCGTCACGCTTTCCGCAATCACCTGCTCGACCACAAGAGCCCGAAGCGGAAGCGTCACCTGGGCACGATGGCCGTGGTTGATGAGCGTGATGCTGACAACGTCGCCCGCATGCTCCCCTACAGCGCCTGAACCGGCTGCGCTGCCAAGCCTGAACCATCTGAACTCCTGAATCCATGGCCCGCGTCAAGAGGGGCAACGTTGCCCGTAAACGTCGTAACAAGATCCTTCGCCTTGCCCGGGGCTTCCGGGGTGGCAATGGTTCGTTGTTCCGGACCGCCAACCAGCGGGTGATGAAGGCCCTCTGCAACGCCTACCGGGATCGTCGTCGCCGCAAGCGCGACTTCCGCCGGTTGTGGATTGCCCGCATCAATGCGGCAGCCCGGATCAACGGCGTGAGCTACAGCCGCCTGATCGGTGGCCTCAAGAAGGCCGATGTGCGCCTGAACCGGAAGATGCTGGCCCAGCTGGCTGTTGTCGATGCCGGCAGCTTCCGTGCGGTGGTCAGCACCGCCCAGGGTTGAGCCCAAGGGTTCACCACCCACCCAGACCCTGCTAAACAGGCCTGATGGAACCTTTGCTCCCCCAGGCCTACCTGATCGGTCTGATCCTTCTGCTTGGCGCCGCCGCTGTACTGGTCGGTCGTCAGATCTGGCGCGTTCGTCGTGATGAGGTGGCTCTTGCCCGGCTGGAAGCCGAGGGAGCCGCTCAACCTCAGGACGCAGCCTCGCTCTATGAGCTGGCATCCGTGCAACTGCGCAAGCGGTTGTACGGACAGGCGGCCGACAATCTCAAACTGGCCATCAAGCGGGCTGAAGCGGCGAAAGAACCGCCGGAAGCTCTGGCCGTGATCCAGAACGCTCTGGGATTCGCGCTGGCCGCCCAGAACAATTATAAAGCGGCGATCCGTCACTACCGCACCGCCCTCCAGGCCAAACCTGATTACCCGGTGGCATTGAACAACCTTGCTTACGCGCTTGAAAAGCAAAAGGATTCCGAGGAGGCCCGCAGCACGTACGAACGGACGCTGCAGCTCGATCCCGGCAACAAGACCGCGAACAAACGACTGAAGCGTCTGAACCGTCAACTCGGAGAATCCGCCTGAACGTCAACGCCAGGCGGAGGGAAGCTGGCTCAGGATCGGATGCAGCCCAGGGCCGGAACGATCCGCCGTCCTGACCCGATCACCAGAGGCCGCGCACGGCAGCAGGAGCTGCGGCACCGCCACGATTGAGGGCCTGAGCAACCGGGCGCAGTTCCAGGCGTCCTCCCGGAGACGTGAGACGCGGTGCATTCCAGCCGAACAGGTTCAAACCCTGCAGGCCCTGGAAATCCCCCCCAGGCTCGAGACCCGCAGCCAGGGATCGCCCCAGGGGCAGCAGATCGAGTTGATCGGATTTGGCATTGAGGTTGCCCTGAACAGGGGTGACCACACCACCGACAGTGAGCTGACCGCGCAGATCGATCATCTGGCCGTAGGGCGTCAGAGAGGCGATCTGCAGGGTCACAGGAACGCTGGTGCCGTTCTGGAAGCTCATGTAGGTGCCGCTCCACTGACGGGGCAGCGCATTGACCAGCAGCTTTGCCCGGGCCTCGGGATCGAAGGTCTCCACCGGAGACAGTTCCTGCTGAAGGGATGCTGCCGCCGGTGCGGTCTGGGTGGGGGGCACAAAAGGAACCATGCCTCCCACCGCGAGCGGCACAGCAGCGAGAAGGAGGGGCATGGCGACGGCCGGACAATCGCCTGCAGATTAGTCAGTCCGACACGTTGGCGATCGCCCCGGCTGTACGTTCGCTGCAGGATCCCGGGCGTGCGGGATCGGGACAGGCAGCATCGGAATGTCGAGCGTGGTGAACGATTCCCAGAGCAACCGTCCGGCGGCGGACCAGACCGGAGACCTGCGCCACGATCCACCCGGTGCGATCCACGATCCGGGTCTGGTGATCGGAGGGCGCACGTTCCACAGTCGCCTGATGACCGGCACGGGCAAATACCCGTCCCTGAGCGCCATGCAGGCCAGCCTGGACAGCAGTGCCTGCGAGATCGTCACCGTGGCCGTACGCCGGGTGCAGAGCGGCGCCGACGGTCACCAGGGGCTGCTGGAGGCCATCGACTGGCAACGGATCTGGATGTTGCCGAACACCGCCGGCTGCAGCACCGCCGAGGAGGCCGTACGGGTGGCACGGCTGGGGCGGGAACTGGCGAAACTCGCCGGACAGGAGGACAACAGCTTCGTGACACTGGAGGTGATCCCCGACAGCCGTCATCTGCTGCCCGATCCGATCGGCACGCTGGAGGCTGCCGAAATCCTGGTGAAGGAGGGGTTCACGGTGCTTCCGTATATCAACGCCGATCCGCTGCTGGCACGCCGTCTGGAGGACGTGGGTTGCGCCACCGTGATGCCGCTGGGATCGCCGATCGGCTCCGGTCAGGGGATCCGCAATGCCGCCAACATCGCGATCATCATCGAGAACGCCAGGGTGCCGGTGGTGGTGGATGCCGGCATCGGCGTCCCGAGCGAAGCAGCCCAGGCCATGGAAATGGGCGCTGACGCGCTGCTGATCAACAGTGCGATCGCCCTGGCCGGTCATCCAGCAGCGATGGCGCGGGCGATGGCCCTGGCCGCGCAGGCCGGTCGTCAGGCCTTTCTGGCCGGCCGATTGCCGGTGCGTGCGGAGGCCTCCGCGAGCTCACCGATCCAGGGCCGGGTCGGATCTGACAGGGCATGACGGTTCCTCGCAGGACACCATCCACGGATGGACAACGCCCGTAAGGTCGCCTGGCCAACGCAGCGACGTCATGCAGGTCACGGAGGAAGACGGGGGGCGCCTCAACGCCTTCGCCAAGGACCCGCGGATGGAGGTGATGGAAGCCGGCGGCCCCACCAGCCGTTCCACGCGACTGCTGCTGATCGCCGGAGCGGCGCTCGTGATGGTGATGGTGGCCGTGGCGGCGGGCATCAGCTGAGCCTGACGGGTCGTATCCGCCGCATCGGTACCGAACGCCTGTAGTAGCTTGCCTTCGGAGCATGTGCTCGAACAGCAGGA
The DNA here is from genome assembly GCA_046091285.1 of Cyanobacteriota bacterium. Taxonomy (GTDB): domain Bacteria; phylum Cyanobacteriota; class Cyanobacteriia; order PCC-6307; family Cyanobiaceae; genus CAIXOZ01. The sequence goes on from JBJTBH010000110.1 coordinate 23,723, forward strand.
GTCACGGGTGAAGGTTTTCGTTCTCGGCGGCGACGGCTTCTGTGGTTGGCCGTGTGCGGTGAACCTGGCGGAAGCCGGTCACGACGTGCTGATCGTCGACAATCTGAGCCGTCGGAAGATCGACATCGATCTCGGCGTTGAGTCCCTCACTCCGATCGCCACAATCCAGGAACGTCTGCAGGCCTGGAGCGAAACCGGCGGTCGGGAGATTCGTTTCAGCAGCCTCGACATCGCCAGGGACTACGACCTGCTGCTCGATCTCCTGCGCAGCGAACGGCCCGATGCGGTGGTTCATTTCGCCGAACAGCGGGCCGCGCCCTATTCGATGAAATCCAGCGCCACCAAGCGCTACACCGTCGACAACAACGTCAACGGCACCCATAACCTGCTGGCGGCCATTGTCGAAAGCGGGCTGGATGTGCACATCGTCCATCTCGGTACGATGGGGGTCTACGGCTACGGCTCCCACCGTGGTGCCACCATCCCTGAGGGCTATCTGACGGTGGAAGTGCCGCAGCCTGATGGCACCCGGTTCACGGAGAAGATCCTTCACCCCTCCGATCCGGGCAGCGTCTATCACATGACCAAGACGCTCGATCAATTGCTGTTCCACTATTACAACAAGAACGACGGCATCCGGATCACCGATCTGCACCAGGGGATCGTCTGGGGCACCAACACCGAGCTCACCAGCCGCGATCCAAGGCTGACGAACCGTTTCGATTACGACGGTGACTACGGCACCGTGCTCAACCGCTTCCTGATGCAGGCGGCGATCGGCTATCCCTTGTCGGTGCATGGGACCGGCGGCCAGACCCGGGCCTTCATTCATATCCGCGATTCCGTCCGCTGCGTGCAGCTGGCCCTGGAGAACCCCCCGAGCAGCACCGACAAGGTCAAGATCTTCAACCAGATGACCGAAAGCCATCAGGTGGGGGCACTGGCGCAGAAAGTGGCCGACCTGACGGGCGCCACAGTGAATTACCTGCCCAACCCCCGCAAGGAAGCGGTGGAAAACGATCTGATCGTCGATAACCGTTGCTTCATTGAACTGGGGCTCAGGCCGACCACCCTTGATGACGGGCTTCTGAGTGAGGTCGTCGATGTGGCACGCCGCTGGGCAGACCGCTGCGACCGCTCCCGCATTCCCTGCGTGTCGGCCTGGACCAAGACCCAGGCCGCCGCGATCCAGGCGCCCTGATCTGATCGCCCTGCGTCGGTATTCCCGTTGAGGATCGCATTCTTCACCGAAACCTTCCTACCGAAGGTTGACGGCATCGTCACCCGTCTCACCAAGACGGTGGAGCACCTGGTCGCCGCCGGCGATGACGTGCTGATCGTCTGTCCGGAAGGAGCCCCGGAGCACTACAAGGGCGCGAAGGTGCTCGGGGTGCCGGCCATGCCGCTGCCCCTCTATCCCGAACTGAAACTGGCGCTGCCCAGACCGGCGATTTCCGAGGCCCTGGATCGCTTTCAGCCGGACCTCGTGCATGTGGTGAACCCGGCGGTGCTGGGTCTGGGGGGCATCTGGCTGGCCAAGAGCAAACAGATTCCTCTGGTGGCCAGTTATCACACCCATCTCCCCAAGTATCTGGAGCACTACGGGATGGGAATGCTGGAGCCCCTGCTCTGGGAATTGCTCAAAGCCGCCCACAATCAGGCCCGCCTCAACCTCTGCACATCAACTGCCATGGTGCAGGAACTGAGCGAAAAAGGCATCCAACACACGGCGCTGTGGCAGCGAGGCGTCGATACCGAACTGTTCCGTCCCTCCCTGCGTTCGGACGCCCTGCGCCGGAAACTTCTCGGCGGTCACAGTGATTCCGGTCGACTGTTGCTTTACATCGGCCGTCTGTCGGCGGAGAAGCAGATCGAACGGATCCGGCCCGTGCTCGATCAGCTGGAGGATTCCAGGCTGGCCCTGGTGGGCGATGGTCCCCATCGTCAGCAACTGGAAAAGGTGTTCGAAGGAACGGCCACAACCTTCGTGGGCTATCTCGCCGGGGAGGAACTGGCGGGCGCCTATGCCAGTGCTGATGCCTTCCTGTTCCCCTCGAGCACCGAAACCCTCGGCCTGGTGCTGCTGGAGGCAATGGCTGCCGGCTGTCCGGTGGTCGGAGCCAACCGGGGAGGAATCCCGGACATCGTCAGCGATGGCCTGAACGGGTGCCTCTACGAACCGGATCAACCCGGCAGCCTGGAAGCAGCCGTGCGACGCCTGCTCGGCAATCCCCAAGAGCGCGAATCCCTGCGCCAGGCAGCGCGTCGGGAAGCCGAGGCCTGGGGCTGGGCGGGGGCGACGGCCCAACTGCGTCGGTATTACCGCGACGTGCTCGCCGCTGGTGCGCTGCAACTGGCCGCCTGAACGCCAGAAGGCCGCTGCAGCGCTGAGTTCATGGCCGGGCCCGGACGTTGGCACCGCCCTGGAACCAGGTGGTCATCAACGCCTTGACCATCGGAGCGGCGACGGTGCCGCCATAACCACCGCTGTTCTCCCCGAAGGCCACGATCACCAGGGTCGGTCGACCGGCCGGGGCATAACCACCGAACCAGGCATGGTCAGGCCGTGGCGGATCCTCTCCGGTGCCGGTCTTACCAGCGACCGCCGGCAGGCTGGGGTCGTTGAGGATCTTGCCTGTTCCCTGGGTCACCACCTGGCGCAATCCCAGCCGCAGCACCCGCAAGGTGACCGGTTTCAGACCGAGCCAGGTGCGGGGGGTGGAGCGCTCCACCAGGTGCGGGGTCACCAGCCAGCCGCCGTTGGCGACGGCGGCATAAAGACGCGCCATCTGAATCGGCGTCACCTGCAGGGCCCCCTGGCCGATGGCGGAGGTGATCGTATCCACGGGAGTCCAGGGTTCATTCAGAACCGCGCGTTTCCAGGCGGGATCACCCAGCAGACCGCTGGTTTCCTCATCCTTGAGCTCCAGGCCGGTGAGCGAGCCGTACCCCATGCGGCGCGCCGCTTTGAACAGCTCCTCAGGACCAACCTTCAGGCCCACCTGATAAAAAAAACTGTTGCTGCTCACGGCCAGGGCCTGCGGGAAGCCGATCGCCCCCTGGGAGCCGGCGTGATCGCCGTAGCAGAGGCCGGCATAACAGAAGGAATGCACCGTGGGCAGGGTGTCGTATTCGCCCATGCGGCCGGATTCCAGGCCAGCGATCGTGGTGACGAGCTTGAACGTGCTGGCAGGTGGGAACCCCTGGAAGGCCCGATTGAGCATCGGCGCCTCCGGCCGACTGAGATCGAACCACTGCTGGGTGGTGGGCCCATCCGAGAACACATTCGGATTGAAGGTCGGGCGACTGGCCAGGGCGCGGATGGCCCCGGTCTGGGGATCCATGGCCACGATCGCGCCCTTGCGAACACCATCGAGAGCACGCTCCGCAGCCAACTGCAGAGGCAGATCGAGCGTGAGACGCAGATCCTTACCGGCACGGGCCGCCTTCTCCCCCAGAACCTGCTGCACCTCACCGGCCGCATTGACTTCGAGCTGCTGACCACCCCATTCACCCCGGAGGGTGGACTCATAGACCCGCTCCACACCGATGCGGCCGATGCGATCACGGATGCGATAGCCACGGGTTTGAAGCGTGCTGTACTCCTCTTCCGTCAGCGAACTGGTGTAGCCCAGGACATGGGCGGCCAAGGAGCCATGGGGATAGAAGCGGAGCACATCCAGGTCGACGGCAGCCCCGGGAAACTCGGCGGCCTGCTCACGGAAACGCAGCACCTGGATCGAACTGAGGGGGCCGGCCAGGGCGATCCGGTAGCCGGCTTCCGCCGCCTTGGACTGACGCTTCTGATCAAGAACAACCGGTGAGAGCCCAAGGAGGGAAGCGAGGCGATCCCGCAGGCTGGGCCACTGACCATCGCTGACTTCGCTGGACTGCAGGTAGAGCCAGTACGTGAGCCGGTTGGTGGCCAAAACCTCGCCGTGGCGATCGAGGATGCGACCCCGCACCGGATTGCGGGGAATCAGCCGGATGCGGTTCTCATCCGCCCGCGCCCGATTCTCGGTGCCATGAATGATCTGCAGCCAGACCAGACGCGCAACCATCGCCGCGCTGACGATCAGCACAAAAGCCATCAGCTGCACGGGCTGCTGGCGCATGCCGGCGTGACGCTGACCTCGCCGGGTGCCGTGAGGCCCCACGATCAGAGCTCCGCCAGACGCTGATCGAGCAGCAGCAGTCGGTGCTGAATCCGTTGAAGGGTCTCCTGAAGATCACGCAGCTCCATCTGGCCGTCGCTGCGCTCAACCTCCGTGGGCGCCGGACGCACAGCCACGGGCATCACCGGATTGCCAAGACCGGGTTGGACGCGATCGAGATTGTCGCGGACGCTGCGGGCCGCCTGGTCCCCTTCCTGACGCAACTGAGAGAGGGGATCGTCGGTTTCGGTGAGGACCGCCACCAGATCCCTGACACCACCGCGACGGGCACGCTCAACCATCGCCATGCCGACGGGCAGGACATCCTGCATCAGGGACAGCCGCAAGGTATCGAGAGGATCGGCGGCCATGAAGGCGATGCTGCGGGATACCAGTGTGCCCTGCCTCAGGGACGGTTGACGGATCCGCCGGGAAGCACGATCGAAGCCCCGGGCTGGAGGGGACGGACGCAACGCTGAGTCCCCTGCCACCAGCCGATCGCAGCGGCCAGGACGAGCAAGGCCGAAAGCGGCACCACGGCCTGGCGGGTGGTGTCGAGAGCGAACCACTCAGACCAGGCACGCCAGCGACGTTCGCGATCAAAGCGGCGGCGCTCCCGTCGCTGCTCCTGCTCACGACGACGCAGGGAACGGGCCACCCAACGCTCGAAAGCCTGCTTCTTGGTGACCGCCATCTTGCGTTCCACCTCCAACAGCTGACCGGCGGTCAGCTCAGGGTTGAAGGTGCTGATCAGTTCCATCGTCTTGAGGAACATCTCAACGGCGCCGTCCTTGACAGTGACCGTGTCGGGGTCGAGCAGCTCCCACACCACCTCGGGATAGAAGCGAACCCGGTTGGCCTGGATCTGATCCTCCGGAAGCTGACCCGGCTGCCGCAGCCAGCGATCGGTGTTGGCGTCAAAGCGCCGCCAGTAAAGGAAAGGATTCAGGTAGACCGTCTTTCCGGCCAGCTGAATGCTGTCCTGCTGGAGGCGCCGCTGCAGCTGGAGGTCCTGAGCGTTGGCAGCCGTCAAGGGTGGATGGTCGGGAGCCGATGGTACCGAACCTGAGCGCCGGCCACCAGCCCGGACCAGCCCCTCATTCCCACTCGATCGTGCCGGGGGGCTTGCTGGTGATGTCGAGGACCACCCGATTCACCCCCTTGACCTCATTGACGATGCGATTGGAGATCGTTTCCAGCAGGTCATAGGGCAAGCGGGACCAATCGGCCGTCATGCCATCTTCCGAAGAGACACAACGCAGGACGATCGGGAAGGCATAGGTGCGCTTGTCTCCCATCACACCGACACTGCGGACGGGCAGAAGCACAGCGAAGGCCTGCCAGATCTCGTTGTAGAGACCAGCCAGCTTCACCTCCTCGCGCACAATCAGATCGGCATCGCGAAGGATGTCGAGCTTCTCGTCGGTGACCTCGCCAAGAATGCGAATCGCCAGGCCAGGCCCGGGGAAGGGATGACGACCGACGATCTCCTGGGGCAGCCCGAGACTGCGGCCGACCTTGCGCACCTCGTCCTTGAACAGGCGCCGCAGGGGTTCGACCAGCTTGAACTGCAGATCCTTGGGCAGACCGCCGACATTGTGATGACTCTTGATCTTCACCGCCACCCGCTCCCCGGTCTTGGGATCGATGTTGGTGCCGGCACTTTCGATCACATCCGGATAGAGCGTGCCCTGGGCGAGGTAATCAAACGGCCCGAGTCGGCGACTTTCCTCTTCGAAAACGCGGATGAATTCCGTACCGATCAGCTTGCGCTTCTCCTCAGGATCGGAAACACCGGAAAGCTTGGAGATGAAACGCTCCCTGGCATTGATGTACTCGACGTTGATATGGAAGCGTCGATCAAAGAATTCAACCAGAAATTCAGGCTCCCCTTTGCGCATGAAGCCCTGGTCAATGAACATGCAGGTGAGCTGATCACCGATCGCCTTGTGAAGCAGAAAGGCCAGCGTGGAGGAATCCACACCGCCAGAGAGCGCCAGCAACACACGTTTATCACCCACCTGTCGACGCACATCAGCGACAGCTTCGTCAATGAAGGCATCGGTGGTCCAATCCGGATCACAACCACAGATGTGATAAACGAAGTTGCGAATCAAAGCCATGCCGAAGGTGGAATGAACCACCTCGGGATGAAACTGAACCCCGTAAAGACGACGACTGTGATCGGCCACCGCCGCCTCAGGGGTGTTGTCGGTATGAGCCAGGCGCACGAAACCTTCCGGCAGCCGCTCCACGGAATCGCCGTGGCTCATCCACATCGTCGAACCGTTTTCGACATTCGTGAGCAGATCGGTCGGATCATCCACATGCAGCGGCGCCTTCCCGTACTCGGCGCGGCCGGCGGCGACCACGGAACCACCCAGCTGCTGCACCATCAACTGCATGCCGTAACAGACCCCGAGCACCGGAATCCCCAGCGACCAGATGGCGGGATCGCAGGCGGGGGCATGCTCGGCATAGACCGAACTGGGGCCACCGCTGAGGATGATGCCCCTGGGATTGATGCGGCGCAGCTCATCGGCGCTGGTGCTGTAGCCCATCACCAACGAATAGACCTCGGTTTCCCTGACCCGCCGGGCGATCAACTCGGAATACTGAGAGCCGAAGTCCAGAATCACAATCGCCGGATGGCGACCGGTTTCCGGAGACTGGGGAAAAGTCACGTCAGTCATGGGGCAAGGGAAGAGCAGGTGACAGCCACCGTGTCAACCGGGGCAGCCGTCCGCCCGCTGACAGCTGGAACAACCCTACGGCTCACCCCGCCTGCCGCCTGAAGGCACCCCATTGCCCGGATCCCAGAGGCCCGCAGGCCCGCACCGTCCTCGAGCGATCGAAAAGCACCGCCCCCACCTGCAGGCCCTGCTGGCCATGGCGGGCAAGGTAGGCCCGGCAGCGGGTCTCGATCGCCGTGGCCACCCGCAGCCGCAGGCGGGCCGCCAGCTCGGGGTCATCAGCCTCCAGACCCGTGAGCGCCTCCTCCACCGTGGCCGCCGCATGGAGACGCTGTAGGGCAGCACCGCTGAGCCCCTCAAGCGCTGCCAGGGCTGTGAGCACCTCAGCGCGACCATCGGCCAGATGATGGTGGGTGTGAAAGATGCCACCGGCGAGCTTGAGGAGCTTGCCCTGGTAGCCGAAAAGCAGCAGCCGCCGCACGCCGGCAGCGGCAGCGGCCACCAGCACCGGCCCGATCCAGTGGCCCACCTTGAGCAGCCGCTCGACGGGAACCCCCAGGGTGGGTGCCAGATCGAGACCGTTCTCGCCGATCACCAACACCAGATCACCGTCAAAACCAGGGTGACGACAACGCTCTGCCAGGGTCTGCAGACAGGCCTCCAGCTGCTCCGGCGCTGCACTGCTCTTCACCATCGCCTGGGTGCCGATCAGGGCAAGACCCTCCACCACCCCGAAGGCGGCATTGCTGGTCCGTTCCGCCAGACGGCGACCGCTCGGAAGAATCAGCCGCAACGTCAGCCTTTCGCCCTCGGGCACCAATGGGCGGAGATTCCTTTCCAGCAGCTGGCGGGCGTAGGCCGACACACAGAGCTCCCCGGTGGCGGCGTGGATGCCGGCACCTTCACCGGCCAGGAGCTGAAGCCAGTCACCATCCGGATCGGTGGCAGCACCCCAGCTGGCCTCCACCCAGACGACCAGGCCGCGGGTGAGATCCAGACCCGGCCCGGGCTCACAGCGGGCCACCGCCAGGGCCCGTCCCTCCCCGAGCGGCGCTGCCGCCACTACCGGAATCGGGGACGGCGAGTCTTCAGGGGCCTGGAGGTCGAGCTGAAGCGGCTGTTCGGCGGAGAAGGGTTTCCCCTGCAGGGCGATCACGGCCGCGCGGGCGGCTGCCGCCACCCACACCGGCAGGGTGTAGCCCTGGATCTCGGAGACGTCAGCCATGCTCACCGCCGCCGGCCGGGAGCCGGGACTGGATCGACCATTTTTTATGGTGGTGGATTGGCCGTTCCCGGCGACCGCCCCTCGCCATCCCGTACTCCCCATGCAGGACAAGCTCACTCTGATGATCCCCGGCCCGACCCCAGTGCCGGAAACCGTCCTCAAGGCGATGGGCCGTCATCCGATCGGCCACCGGAGCGCCGATTTCCAGGCGATCGTCAAACGCACCACAGAACAGCTGCGCTGGCTGCACCAGACCAGCAGCACCGTCCTGGCGATGGCCGGCAGCGGCACCTCAGCGATGGAGGCCGGCATCATCAACGTCCTCAGCAAGGGCGACACGGTGCTCTGCGGGGACAACGGCAAGTTCGGTGAGCGCTGGGTGAAGGTGGCGCAGGCCTACGGGCTGAACGTGCAAGTGATCAAGGCGGAGTGGGGCCAGCCGCTGGATCCTGAGGCCTTCCGTGCCGCCCTGGAGGCTGATACGGACAAGGCGATCAAGGCCGTGATCCTCACCCACTCCGAGACCTCCACCGGGGTGATCAACGACCTGCAGACGATCGCCGCCCATGTGAAGGCCCATGGCACGGCCCTGACGATCGCCGACTGCGTCACCAGCCTGGGCGCCTGCAATGTGCCGATGGACGCCTGGGGCCTCGATGTGGTGGGCTCCGGATCCCAGAAGGGCTACATGATGCCCCCGGGTCTGGGCTTCGTGGCGATGAGCGATCGCGCCTGGGAGACCTACGGCCGCTCCGATCTGCCGAAGTTCTATCTGGATCTTGGCAAGTACAGGAAATCAGCCGCCCAGGACAGCAATCCGTTCACGCCCCCGGTGAACCTCTACTTCGCCCTGGAGGCGGCCCTGGAGATGATGCAGGCCGAAGGCCTGGAGGCCATCTTCGCCCGTCATGATCGCCACCGCCGCGCCACGCAGGCGGCGATGAAGGCGATGGGCCTGCCGCTCTATGCAGCGGAAGGTTACGGCAGCCCGGCGATCACCGCCGTCGCACCTGAGGGCATCGATGCCGAGAGCCTGCGCAAGGAGGTGAAGAACCGCTTCGACATCCTGCTGGCCGGCGGCCAGGATCATCTCAAGGGCAAGGTGTTCCGCATCGGTCATCTCGGCTTCGTGGCCGATCGCGATGTGCTCACGGCCGTGGCTGCCATCGAGGCCACCCTGCAGGCCCTGGGCCTGAACAATGGCAGCACCGGGGCTGGCGTCGCCGCTGCCGCCCTCGAACTGGCCCGCTGATCCAGTGATCTGCAAGGGGCACCACAATCCGGCGCCCCTTGCTACACTAAAAACGTGCGGATGTAATTCAGTGGTAGAATGTCAGCTTCCCAAGCTGAACGTCGCCGGTTCGAGCCCGGTCATCCGCTTTCCATTCAGAGCTGACAGCGAATAATCATCGATTGATCAGTTTTCCTGAAATTCAAGCAAGACAGCCTTCATAGCCGCCTTAAGTACACAGCGTGGCCTTCAGTGCACTGTGCTTTCGGACCTTCTGATCTGCCAGGATCACGGGCGCATCAGAGGCCCGAAGTGGTGGCCGCGGCGATCGGGCACACCACCCACATCCACCACGCGGCCTCTAACCCTCGAGGCCGTTGAGACTGGGATGCAACAGGCAGTCCGCTTCCTGCCAGGAGCACTGAAGAATCAGCTCAAAACCCGGCGCTTCTGGCCGATCAACAACAGGCTGATCCTGCCAGGATCGATGCTGGCGCAAGTCTCTGAGCAGCGAATCAAAGATCATGGATCCCTGCATCACATCGTGATTGCTTCCTCTCATGGTGCGATTCCACCCGTGCCGGTTCCCTTCGATTCAGGGCCTGAACTCCTTGGCCCCACCTTGAAGGCATGGCGTCAGGCGTGGAGTGCACGGCTTGGGGGATCCCATCATGAAGGGATCGAGGCCTGAGGAAAGATGACACCCATGGACGACGTGGGTCTGCAACCTGCGGTGCAGTTGGATCATCCTGTCAAGGCCGACCAACACTCCCACAGCGCCGGCCATGCCATCGGACCCGTTGTCAGGTGCGTGGCTTGATCAGCTGCAGCACCTGGGGTCCGACGCTGCCGGCGCGACGTTCACAATCAAGCGCCGCGAGGATTTTCTGAGCCGAACGTTCGATGTCGCCATCTTCGGCCGCCTGCCGGGCCTCAGCATCCAGTTGGCGTGCGCGGGCCTGCCATTCGGTGCGATCCACCGCCGGGCGGACCTCCGGGATCACCGGTCGACGCGACGGTGCAGCCTGAGACACAGGCTTCAGAGACGATTGACGAAAAGCGGTGAGGACCATGGAGAAGAAAGGAACGGGGTCCGGAGCGAGGTCGGTGGCAACGTCCACCCGATGCAAGGCCAACAGAGTCAGACCGTGGGACAACGGGATGTCCGTTGCAGCGGTGAGATCTGATCGCCCGGAAGCATGAGGAACACAACAGGCCAGCCAGATCCTCGATGAAGACAATGGGCCGGGAGCTGTGGATCCTGCAACCGCATCCGAGCGATTTCCAGGCATGCAGGCAGACGTTCAAGCCATTGACACCAATCCAGTCGATGCAGGCATGACACCAATCAAAGCAATCGGAGTCGCTGATAGCACGTTAATGCCATCAACCCTAACGCAACCATGAACGGCATCATCGACAACACCTTCCACACACAAGATGGCGCTGTGATCAGGCGAACCAATCAGCAGCAGATCTGACCACCCCGACCGGCCCTCAGGCCAGCCGCCTCTCATGTTCCAGGCTCCTCACGGTTGCCACCAAGCGCATCGATGGCCGCCCGACAGACGGCAGCTCGCTCCTGATCACCGCGGGTGATCGCCACCGCAAGGGCGAATTCCAGCTTCTCGAGCTCATGACTGGCCTCCTCGGAACTGCGGACACAGGGCCGCAGAAGCTGGGGGCGACTGCCGGTCGGCAGCGCTCCCCGGGACACGGCAGCGCTCGAGACCGACGGAGATGGAGGCTTGGCGTTGGAGTGGGCCATGGCTGGCTTTCTTTTCAGTTTGGCAGACCCAAACCAATTTCAGTCAACCTGATGGTATTGAGACGACAAGGCGTTGGCATCCTCTGACGGCTCACCGGAACTCTGAGCCGTGCCGGCTCCCTCCGCACGGACTCCCGGCTCGCTGGTCTCCAGCAGGCTGCGGCAGTCGTTGAGCAGGCGCTCGACCGACTCCAGATTGTCGAGCTCCCGGGGATCCACCCGACCAGCCACCTGGGCCTGCAGCTCAAGCGCACCCAGCCGCTGCTCCAGCCTCACCAACCGCTGCGACAGGGCCGTCACCGTCTGGGCGAGATCCTCAGCCGTGCGTGTGATCCGGAAGGAGACGGATTCGGAAGCCATAGGACCAGCAAGTGGATGAACCGATCAGAACACAGATCCCGGCGCCCCTCAAGCAACCCTTGCACCAGAACGCGCCCTCGACAGATGGCCCCGGACCGATACGTTGGACCTCCAGCCATGATTCCGCTGCCGCGATGGCACGCTTCAGCCTCCGTCATCCGATGCTGCGCTCCAGAATTCTGATCACCATCACCCTCCTGCCCCTGCTGCTGGCGACCGCAGCCCGGGCTCAGTCCGCGGTTCCCAGCCGAGGATCGACGACACCATCCCCAGCCAGCGAAACGACCACCCCGGACCCGGCAGCAATGGCACCAGCTGCCAAGGGCATCAAAGGCGCTCAGGTCTACTGCGCCCTGCGCGCCGGCGGCAACAGCCACGAGGTGAGCTGGACGGCGGCCTATGCGGTGATCAAACGTCAGCCGAGCGACAGTCCCTTCAAACCATCACCGGAACACGCCTCCGTGATGATCACCGAAGCGGTGATCGCCAATCCGACCGCCTTCCCCGATTGCAGCCGCTATCTCGGAAACATGTTTGAAAAGCCGGTCGCTCCCGCCTCCCCACGCTGATTGAACCCATCTGTCCTGACACCCTTCGCTCTCTGGACCCTGACGCTGTCATTGACGTTGGGGCTGGTGGGCTGCAGTGATCCGGAACCGACCGGCCCGAAGCTGCACCCCGATGACTGCCTGAAGACCATGTCTCTGTCCGCATTGCCGACAGCGATTCAGGCCTGCGACAGCGTGATTCAGGCCTATCCGCACAATCCCCTGCCGCTCAGGGATCGGGCCTTGCTCTGGAGCCTGAAGGGCGACGATGTCAGGGCCTGCCGCGATCTGCGTCGAGCCCTGGCCCTGGCGCGGCAAGCAGGCACAGGCACCAACCAGCGGATGCTGGACGATCTGAGGGTCTCCCTGAGAACCTGCGCAACCCACTGAGATCCGGGTTGAGCGACAGGGATCGTGCGGGCCGGTTTCAGTCCTCAGTCACCCGCGACACGCCATTCAGGATCACGATCCAACCACTGACGCACCATCTGCGGAAGCTGCCGACGCTGCCGCGACTCCGCGGGCGCCAGCAAACCATCGATCCGTTCCGCCTTGGAAGCGATCAGATCATCAACCAGCTGATCAGCCACCCCGAGCTGGAGCCAGTGGCAGGTCAGGGACGCACCCATGCCGATGCGATGGCAGCGGTCCTCCGCCTGCTCGGCGTCACCGGGTGTCCATGGCCGCTCGATCAGCAGCACATGCCGGGCCCGATGCAGGGTGAATCCAAGGCCACCGCTGCCGTAGGTGGCCAGCAGCAGCGATGCATCCCCATGCTGAAAACAATCCACCTGCCGCTGCCGCTCAGAAGCCGGCAGCCGACCGGTGATCAGGCTGCCACCGAGAGACCGCTGCAGATGCTCCGCCGTCGCCACAAAGGCGGTGAACACCACCACCGCTTCGCCCTGCGCCAACAACTGCCGCAACAACTGACGAGCGGCGGGCAGCTTGTAATCCGAACCGATCTGCCGCAGCGCTGTCAGCACCGCAAGAGCTTCCGCATCACGCTGCACCTCGCCGCGAGCGGCGCGGCGGCGATAGGCCTCGACCACCTGCTGGAGACGATGCTGAAATCCACGGGCCGCCACCGCATCCAGCACCAGCGGATGCAGAAGCCGCTGCTTGGGTGGCAGATCGAGGCAATCCTGCTTACGACGATGCAGCAACAGGGGCCGGATCAGCCGCCGCAGCTCCCCCAGATGACTGGCTCCCGAGGCCTGCCAGATCCGACGGCCACTGCGCTCGTTCCAGTGGCCATCGCAGTACCGCTCCTCAAAAGCCCGCTGATCAGACGCCAGGGGGTGGCCGATCGCCGCCAGCAGGGGGAACAGCTGCGCCGGTCGGCCATTCTTCATCGGCGTGCCCGTGAGCAGCCAGATCGCCCGCAACCGTGGATGACGCGCCAGCCGCAGCAGGGCCTCGGTGCGGGCGGCCCGCAGATTCTGGGCGTAATGGGCCTCATCGACGAGCACCACCGTGCCGGCCCCGGGTAGATCCGCAGGCAGGCGTGCCCAGCTGTGCAGCTCGATCCGCAGGCCGAGCGCGAGGGATTCCTGAAGCCAGTGGTCATGCAGGCCGACCGGAGCGACCACCACCACCCGGCAATCAGCGGCCCGCACCATCGCCCGGGCCGCCACCAGGGCCGTGAGGGTCTTGCCGAGTCCCATCGCATCAGCCAGCACAGCCCCACGGCGCGCCAGCAACCAGCGCACTGCCAGGCGCTGATGACGCAGCAAGCGACGGCCATCCGGAAGGGCGGCGTCTGCCTCCGCGGAAGCGACGAGCGCACGATGGGTTGGCAGCGGCGGCAGAGGCTGGGCCAACCAGGCCAACCACTGTTCCAGTTCAGGCTCAATGGCGAAACGCTGGACGAACTGCTGCCGCAGAGCGTTGGCGGCTTCCAGCGGAAAATCCCAGTGACCGGCCTGAAGGCGATAGGTGCCGGCCGGCCGGATCACCCGAAGCTGGGCCTGGGTGACAGCATCAAAAGGGGTGTGGACTTCGATCCTGGCGCCGGGACCCAGTCGCATCAGACAGCGCTGCGGGCTCGGAGACAACGTTCGGCGGGCTCGGGCGGTCCGTGTTGAGGCCGTGGCGATTTGAGCAGCCAACAACCAGTCATCTTAAGCGAATTCGCAGCCCGGCAGCGAGAACTGAACATGATTGACAAAGATCAAAAACTGCAATCTTCGACACATTGACAGGCCGGCGATTGGGAGCACAATGGTTGCAATCGATGCAAGCGGATGCACGCCCGGGACGCGGTCTTCCTCGAGGATCTTTGCCCCAAACTTCGTGATCGACGCTGGCGACAATCAATTCATGATTACACCAAACAGCGGTGTATTTATTGCGGGAATGCCTCTGAATCCATTGATCATGTGATGCCACGCAGCCGTGGTGGCCTGAGCATCACCGAAAACTGCGTGCCCGCATGTCTGGCCTGCAACGGTCATAAAAGCGATGCCGACGCTTTCGACTGGTATCGCCGGCAACGCTTCTACGATCCCCGCCGCGCCATGGCGATCCGCGCCTGGGTGGATGGAGATCTCCGGCTGGCGATCCGTCTGCTGCAATGGGCCACACCCGAGACACCCGCCACCGCTGCCCCAGCCTCGGGAACGCAGCGTCGCAACCTTCGAAGCGGGCGCCCGGATCCCTCTCAACGGGGCAGCTCCCATCCACAGGATGAGTCTTCCCACGACACCTGGGACACTCGCTGGGGTCTCCAGCCGGCCTGAACGGCAGAGCGCTCACCAGACCCTGCAGGCCTCAGCGCCGTGATGACGCAGACAGATCGCCTCCAGGGCCTGGGGCTGCTCAGGCGCAGCCATGACAGCCACCGCCACCAGGGTCGTTGCCAGCACAAGGGCCAGCGTCAGGGCCGGTGAGGACCGGCGCCGCCGGTTCCCGACAGGTTGATGACACCCGACACGCCGATGGGCACGGCTGCGGCGACGGCGACGGGGCGCCTGCGGCATCGGGATCGGGCGGGACGTAGACAGGCAGGAGGCGACCATCAGGGCGCAGCTTCATTACTGGTACATCTGTACTCATGCCAGAGCATGCTGTCAACATCGGCCTCACCGAACTCGCGGGCCGCGTCGCAGAACTCCCTGCCGGAGCCAGGGCGGAACGGGTCCTGATCCTCGGTGGGGGCTTCAGCGGCCTGCGCCTCGGCCGTGCTCTGGCCTCCCAGGGAATCCCGGTGCTGCTCACCCACCGCACCCTCAGGGACGACCGTTCGGGGACGGCGATCACCATCCCCGAACGACCTGCGGAATTCGGAGATCTGTTGCGCTGGTTGCCCTTCAACGAAGGCCAGAAGGGCCTGGCCGGCCTGACGGACCCTGGAACGATCACCCACCTGCTCAGCACCATTCCTCCCGATGCGCAGGGCCGGGACCCCGCCCTGACCCTTCTGAGCAACGACCTGGAACACCTTCCCCTGCGTTGGGTGGGCTATCTATCGACCACCGGGGTCTACGGAGACCACCAGGGTGGCTGGGTGGATGAAACCACCAGCACCACCCACTGCCGGAATCGCAGTCAGGCCCGGGTGCAGGCAGAGCAGGCCTGGCAGGCGAGGGGCTGGCCCCTGCAATGCTTTCGCCTGCCAGGCATCTACGGCCCCGGCCGCTGCCCATTCAGCTCCCTGCATCAACAGCGCGCTCGGCTGATCCACAAACCTGGGCAATTCTTCTCCCGGATTCACGTCGACGACATCGCCGGTGCAGTGCTGCACAACCTGCTCCTGCCTGCCGATCAACGTCCGGCGGTGCTGAATGTGGCCGATGACTTCCCCTGCCCCTCCAGCGAAACCCTTGGTTATGCCGCCCATCTTCTGGGGCTGAAGCTACCGCCCTGCGAACGTTATGAAGACGTGGCCGAGAACCTCAGCCCCATGGCCCGAAGCTTCTGGCAGGAGAATCGCCGGGTCAGCAACCGGCTGCTCCGCCGGACCCTCGGCTACCAGCTGATTCATCCCACCTACCGGCAGGGCTTCCAGGCCAGTCTTGAAGAAGAACAGAACAGCCGGAGCGCTCAGCCGATCCCCGTTCAGAGCCGTGGACAATCAGCCGCCTGACCTGCCAGAACTGGACCCGCCAGATCATGAACCACCTGGCACCAGCGGATCACCAGCCAGCCGCGATGCAGGCCGGTGACGGTGGCCAACATCAGCAGGCCCAGCACCAACAGACGCACCATGGGTGATCCGAGACGCAACAGAAACGATCAGGACCCTAAGGGAGACGCCAGACCCCTGGCCCTGGCGCTCGGAGATCCGGCCGGCATCGGTGCGGAGGTCACCCTCAAGGCACTCGCCGCTCTGCAGCGCCAGGCGATTCCTGTGGTCCTCGTCGGCTGCCGGCGCTGGATGGACACTCACTATCAGGCGCTGCGTCTCTGCAGCGATGCGCCCCTGGCCGATCCCGCCGACTTCGCCTGGCTCGATCACCCCCTGGCCACCAGCCGGACATCAATCACGCCGGGGGAGATCAACGCCGCCTCGGGAGCTGCCAGCTTCGCCTGGCTGACCGCAGCCACCGAACTGGTTCTGGAAGGCCGCTGCCGGGCCCTGGTGACAGCGCCGATCGCCAAGAGCGCCTGGCATGCAGCCGGTCACCCCTATCCAGGCCAGACCGAACGGTTGGCGGAACTGGCCGGCGTCCGTCGGGCCTCGATGCTGTTCACGGCACGTCCGCCCTGGGGTCGCCCGGGTGACTGGCGACTGACGACCCTGCTGGCGACGACCCACATCCCCCTGGCGAATGTGCCTGGCGCCCTGAGCCCCGAACTGATCGCCCACAACCTTGATGTTCTGCTGCAGTTCTGCCGTCGTTTCAGGGCCCGACCCCGCCTGGCGATCGCCGGGCTCAACCCCCAGGCCGGCGAAGGAGGACAACTGGGACGGGAGGAGAACGACTGGATCACGGACACCGTGGACCGCTGGCGGCAGCAGCATCAGGACGTGACGCTGGAGGGTCCGCTACCACCCGACACCTGCTGGCTGGAAGCTGGCGCCGCCTGGCAGGACTCCAACCGGAGCGCTGCCGACGGCTTCCTGGCGCTCGATCACGACCAGGGTCTGCTGCCGATGAAGTTGCTGGCCTTGGACGCCGCCGTGAACACCACCCTGGGACTGCCGTTTCTGCGGTCCTCACCGGATCACGGCACTGGCCAGGCGATCGCCGGTCGGGGGGTGGCCCGCGGCACCAGCATGGCAGCAGCCATCGAAACAGCCTGGGAACTCGGCTGAGACCCCAGGCAAGGATCAGGAGACGCCGATGAACTCAACCTGCCTTGACACGCATCAACACCTGATCGAATTCAACCGGCGTGCCGTTCTCAACAAGAATTTCCACGACCTCACCGGCCACCTCCGCCTCGATCTCATTCATGAGCTTCATGGCTTCAAGAATGCAGACGGTCTGCCCGACCTTGATGCGATCACCCAGGGACACAAAGGGAGGATCTCCCGGAGCCGGGGCCGAATAGAAGGTGGCCACCATCGGCGCCCTGATCTCCAGGAGATCGTGACGCCGGGCAGCGGCGGCCGCCGGTGGCGGCGCCGAGGGAACGTCAGCGGTGGCCGACACGATCGCAGGAGCCGGCGCAACGGCCGGCACCATGGTCACGGGCACCGCACCAGGAAGATTGCGACGGACCTCCAGACGGAAGTCATCGCCCTCAAGCCTGAACTCCTGGATGTCGCTCTCTCCGAGAAGGGCGAGGAGCTGATGGAGCTGGTCGTGATCGAGTTGCATGGCGATCAGTTCTCCCGACCCAGATAGGAATCCGTGCGGGTGTCGATCTTGATCTTCTCGCCGATCGAGAGGAACAGGGGCACCATCACCTGGGCACCGGTCTCGACGATCGCCGGCTTGGTGCCGCCGGTGGCGGTGTCACCCTTGACGCCGGGATCGGTCTGGGTGATTTCCAGAACGACGGAGTTGGGGAGCTCCACCTCCAGAGGCTTGCCGTTCCAGTAGACGACACTCACCTCCATCCCCTCCTTGAGGTACTTGCGGCTGTCGCCGATCTGCTTGGCGGTCAGACGGGTCTCCTCGTAGGAGGCCATGTCCATGAAGACGTAGTCATCAGCCTCCATGTAGGTGTGCTGGAGGGTGGCCTTCTCAAGGATGGCCTGAGGCACGGTCTCGCCGGCGCGGAAGGTCTTTTCGACCACGTTGCCGCTCTGGACCGCCTTGAGCTTGGTGCGCACGAAGGCTGAACCCTTGCCGGGCTTGACGTGCAGGAATTCGACGACGCGCCAGACCTGGCCATCCAGCTCGATCGTGGTACCGGTACGAAAGTCGTTGCTGGAGATCATTCCGACGGTTCGGATCTGGCGGATTGTAGGGCTGGCCACAGAACCACCCCCCACCGAGGCCTTTCCCTCCATGCCAGAGTCCGGGCACCGACAGCACGACAGGTCCATGGCGGGGAGGCACCAGACCAGGAGCGGCACACCCCGATCAGGCGATCGCCGCAGGGTCTCGACACCGCCCGGCAGCGGCCTCGGCAGTGCCGAGGCTGTCACAAGCGCACACATTCGGCCGGCATCGACCCGGTCGACCACCGGTTCATCCCTGTTGCGGCCAGACCGTCTGCTGGGCGCTGTGCTCAGCCTGCTGCTGCTGATCGGCATCAGCCTGACGAGCAGCCTGGTGCTTCCCATCGCGCCGGCCCTGGCCGCCCTGCCGCCGGGCAATGCGGTGACCGATCCCGCTGCCCTGCTGCGCAATGCCCTGCCGATCCAGCAACCGGACCTGCAGGATCTGCAGCATCGCCTGGAGGCCACCAGCGACGACCTGCGGGCCAAGCGCTGGTCCGCCCTGACCTCGAATGTGCGCCGCAGCCAATCCCTGCTGACGAGCCGCCGCACGGCTCTGGTCGCCGCCTTCCCCGCCGAAACGCAGACCAGGGTCAACGCACTGCTGGACACCCTGGAAGAGCAGCTCCAGGCCCTGGCGGCCTCCACCGAAAGCAAGGATCGCGACCGCTTCCTCGCTGACCGCCGCCAGGCGCTGGCGACGATCGGGGACGCCGAAGCGATCCTGGTCGGCCCGTTCCCCTTCACGATTCCGGCCGAATTCGACGCCCTGCCCAGGCTGCTCGGCCGGGCCACCGTCCGTCTGACCACCACCAAGGGTGACCTGACCGCCGTGGTGGATGGTTACAACGCCCCCCTGACCGCCGGCGCCTTCGTCGATCTGGTGCAGCGTCACTTCTACGACGACCTTCCCTTCAACCGGGCCGAGGATTTCTATGTCCTGCAGACCGGTGACCCCAAAGGGCCGACCGACGGCTATGTCGATCCGAAAACAGGCCAGGTACGCCGTGTCCCCCTCGAAATCCGGGTTCCCGACCAGGTTGAGCCTTATTACAACCTCACCTTCGAGGATCTTGGGTTGTTCAAGGCCGAACCCACCCTCCCCTTCAACGCCAAAGGCACCCTGGGCTGGGCTCACTCCGACCAGGCCCTTGATGACGGCTCCTCCCAGTTCTTCCTGTTCCTGTTCGAGCCGGAACTGACACCGGCGGGCCTGAACCTGATCGATGGTCGCTACGCCGCCTTCGGGTACGTGGTGGATGGCTTCGATGTGCTCGAGGAGCTCACCGCCGACGACGGCATCGTCAGGGCCAGCGTGATCGAGGGGGCCGACCTGCTGCGGCCCCATGCCTGATCAGCCGCCCGGATCCACCCCGGCTGATCTCACCCTGGCGGACCTCGGTGAATGGAACCTGATCGAGCGGCTGGGCCGCTTTGCCCCACCGGACCAGTTCCTCGATGACGCCGCGCTGATCACCACGGCACCAGGGAATGGCAACCCTGACCTCGTGGTCAACACCGACGTTCTTGTTGAGACGGTTCACTTCAGTGATCGCACCACAGCCCCTCAGGACGTGGGCTGGAGGGCAGCGATGGCCAACCTCTCCGATCTGGCCGCCATGGGCTGCACCTCGGTGCTGGGTCTCACCGTCGGGCTGGTGGCCCCGGCCACGACGCCCTGGCGGTGGGTGGAAGGGGTCTACGAGGGCCTGCAGGAGGCCCTGGAGGCGCGCGGTGGTTTGCTGCTGGGGGGCGATTGCAGCAGCGGCCGGCAGCGGATGCTGGCGATCACGGCGCTGGGACAGCTGCCGCCCCGGGGAGGTGGAGCGATCCTGCGCAGCGTCGGCCGACCGGGAGACCTGCTGCTGGCCAGCGGGGCCCACGGCCTCAGTCGTCTCGGCCTGGCCCTGCTGCTCGATGAACCGGTCCCCGGCCTGAATCGCCTCAATCCCGACCAACGCCAGGCACTGAGCAGGCGTGCCATCAAGGCCCACCGTCGCCCGCAGGGCCGTTTCGACGTCGTCGAGGAACTGAGCCGCTGCCAACCGCCCGGAACCGCCTGGCGGGTGGGCGGCACCGACAGCAGCGATGGCCTGCTGGCCGCCGTGACAGCGATCGCGCGGGCCAGCGGCTGTCAGGCGATGCTCCAGCGCCATCAGCTGCCACTGGAGCCGACGATGGAGCTGCTGGAGCCGGCGGTGGCCTGGTGCCTCAGCGGCGGCGAGGATTTTGAACTGGTGCTGGCCCTGGAACCCTCCTGGGCCCGTGCGCTCCAGGCCCGGGTGACGGGATCACGGCTGATCGGCACGCTGACACCCGCCAGGAGTGCTGAGACCCCTGTGATCTGGGCCGAGGACGGCACGGTGATCGCAACGGACGGCAACCAGGGGTACACCCATTTCCAGAACGCACCGACAGCAGCGGACGCGACCTGAGGCCGATCGAACCGCCTCCGATCGAGGCGATCTCAGGGACGCAGATCCAGCAGCAGCAGACGACGCAAAAACAAAACGCGAACCATAAAAAAGCCCCCTGGTTGAGGGGGCTGATGAATCGCGGTCAGACCGCAACAGGAGACGAAGAACGTCGCAGGACGATCACTTCCAGTTCTTGGCCACCACTTCGGCCAGATCAACAACACGCTGGCTGTAGCCCCACTCGTTGTCGTACCAGGCGATCACTTTCACCATGTTGTCACCCATGACGAGGGTGAGGTCGGAATCGACGATGGTGGACTCGTTGGTGCCGGCGTGGTCGGAGGAGACCAGGGGCAGATCGGAATACTTGATGATGCCCTTCATGGCTCCCTCAGAAGCAGCCTTGAGGACAGCATTCACCTCATCACGGTTGGTGTTGCGGCTCACTTCGAGCACCATGTCGACCACCGACACATTCGGAGTGGGGACGCGCATGGCGATGCCATTCAGCTTGCCCTTGACAGCGGGATAGACCAGGGCGACGGCCTGGGCGGCACCGGTGCTGGTGGGGACGATGTTCACAGCAGCAGCGCGAGCGCGACGCAGATCGCGGTGGGAAGCATCGAGAATGCGCTGATCACCCGTGTAGCTGTGGGTGGTGGTCATCGTGCCCTTGACGATCCCGAAGGTCTGATCGAGGACCTTGATGATCGGCGCCATGCAGTTGGTGGTACAGCTGGCGTTACTGAGGATGTCGAAATCCTCATGGCGGTATTGATCAGCATTCACACCGACGACAAAGGTGCCGACGCCGGCTCCTTTGCCGGGAGCCGTGAGGATCACCTTCTTGGCACCGGCCTGAAGGTGCTTGCTGGCACCGACATCATCGTTGAAAACACCGGTGGATTCGATCACAAGATCAACGCCCCACTCTTTCCAGGGCAGGTTGAGAGGATTGCGATCGGAGAAACACTTGATTTCCTTACCATTGACCACAATGGTGTTATCGGTGTAGCTCACCTCCGCATCACGGATCCGACCCAGCATCGAGTCGTACTGGAGCAGGTGGGAATTCGTGCGCGGATCGGAAGTGTCATTGAGACCCACCACTTCGATACCGGAGTCGGCGCCGCGGCTGAGCCAGCAACGCATGAAATTGCGACCAATCCGGCCGAATCCATTGATCGCAACGCGCAGTGTCATGGGAAGAAAGGCGGGAAACCCCGGCGGAAGGGTGGTTTTGGCAGCCGATCATACAGAGTGGAAACGCCGGTTTTCCAGCTCCGCAAGCCAGTGCGCGGACCGTTCCTGGCGCATCGGGAGCTGACGGGACCATGGCGCCGACTTACCGTCATGCGGTCCCAGAATCCGGAGACGCCCGTTGCCCCTGCAGCTGGACCGCCATCAACCGCTCCATTTCATCGGGGTCGGAGGGATCGGAATGTCCGCTCTGGCAGGGATTCTTGCGGAACGGGGCTTCACGGTGACCGGCTCCGACCCCCGCCCATCGGCGATGCTGCAGGCCCTGCGCCGGCGCGGTGTGCGGGTGTTCCGCGAACAGAGCGCCACCACCATTTCGGCCATCCGCAGCGGCACGTCCCATCCGCCGATGGTCGTGATCAGTTCCGCCGTGGCGGAAACCAACGCCGAACTGGCAGAAGCCCGTCGCTGTGGTCTGGTGATCTGGCACCGCTCCGATGTGCTGGCCGCCCTAATCAACAGCCAGCCCTCGATCGCCGTCGCCGGCAGCCACGGCAAAACCACCACCAGCTCACTGATCGCCACCCTGCTGGCAAGCACGGATCACGATCCAACGGCCGTGATCGGCGGCATCGTGCCCGCCTTCGGAAGCAACGGACGCCAGGGTGCCGGGCGGCTGCTGGTCGCCGAAGCCGATGAATCCGACGGATCACTCGTCAAGTTCCGCCCCAGCCTCGGGGTGATCACCAACCTGGAACTGGACCACACCGACCATTACCCCGACCTCGAGAGCCTGATCAGTACCCTGCAGCGCTTCGCCGGCAGCTGTCAGCGGCAACTGATCAACCGCGACTGTCCCGTCCTGCGGGAGCACTTTCGCAGCGAGGCCTGCTGGTCGATCGAACAGGTCGAAGGCGTCACCTATGCCGCTCTGCCGGTGGAGGAACGGGGTGATGGCACCCTCGCGGACTTTTACGTCGACGGAATGTGGGCGGCCCGCCTCGAGATCCCGCTGCCTGGTCGTCACAACCTGAGCAATGTCACCGCCGCCCTGGGGGCCTGCCTGATGGAAGGGGTCTCCCTGGCGGAACTCCAGCAGGCCGTGACGCAGCTGCGACCACCCGGACGCCGCTTCGACTTCCGGGGCCTCTGGCGTGAGCGCCTGATCGTCGACGATTACGCCCATCACCCCAGCGAGGTGTCCGCCACCCTGGCGATGGCCCGCCTGATGGTGACCAGCGGTCAGAGCCCCCTCCCCCGATCACCCAGACGACTCGTGGCGATCTTCCAGCCGCACCGCTATTCCCGTACGGCCGAATTCCTGGAAGGATTCGCCCAGGCCCTCACCGCCGCGGATCAGGTGCTGCTGGCGCCCTTGTATGCGGCCGGTGAACGACCGATCGCCGGCATCTCCAGTGACCGGCTGGTCAACGAAATCCACCGGCTGGCCCCTGACCTGATGGTGGAAGCCTGCGACAGCCTCGATGCGCTGGCCGCCCGGCTGGCTCAGGTGACCGAGGCCGACGATCTGGTGCTGGCGATGGGTGCTGGCGATGTCAACAGCCTCTGGGATCGACTGCCGAACGACCCAGGCCGCGATATCGAACCGCCGGATCTGCCCATCGCCGCCTGAGGTGAACGACGCGCTGCTGCCACCGGACCTGCGTCAGGCCATCCCCCTGGGGGCTTACACCACCTGGAAGGTCGGAGGACCGGCCGACTGGTTCGCTGAACCGACGAGCATCGAGGCCCTGATGGCCCTGGTGGCCTGGGCCCGACAGCAGGATCTGCCGCAACGCAGCATCGGCGCTGGCTCCAATCTGCTGATCAGCGACCACGGCCTGGAAGGCCTCACCCTCTGCCTCAGGCGCCTGCAGGGCTGCACCCTGGACAGCGGCGGCGGCCTGGTGGAAGCTCTGGCCGGTGAACCGCTCCCGAGCCTGGCGCGACGGGCCGCCAGGGCCGGCCTGGGGGGCCTGGAGTGGTCGGTGGGCATCCCTGGCACCGTCGGTGGCGCCGTGGTGATGAATGCGGGCGCCCAGGGGGGCTGCGTCGCTGAACGGCTGCACGACGTCACGGTGCTCGATCCGACGCGACCGGAGAGCCCCTTCATTCTCTGCGCCACCGACCTGGCCTTCTCCTACCGCCACAGCCGCCTGCAGCAGGACCCCCTGATCGTGCTTTCGGCTCGCTTTCAGCTCGATGCCGATCAGGATCCGACCGTTCTGATGGCGCGGACGACGGGCAATCTGCAGAGCCGCACCTCGAGCCAGCCCTATCACCTGCCCAGCTGCGGCAGCGTGTTCCGCAATCCAGAACCGCAGAAAGCAGGCCGACTGATCGAATCCCTCGGTCTCAAGGGCCTGCGGATCGGCGGTGCCGAGGTCTCCACCATGCACGCCAATTTCATCGTCAACAACGGCTGGGCACAAGCGGCCGACATCCAGGCCCTGATCGAGCGGCTGCAGGGTGAGGTGCGTCAACGCACCGGCATCGTCCTGCAACCGGAGGTGAAACGGCTGGGCCTTTTCGAACCGGCCCGGCTTTAGCCTGCCCGTCTCAACAGGATGCAGCAATGGCGGGCTTCGGGCTTCCCAATTTCGGTCAACTCACCGAGGCTTTCCGCAAGGCTCAGCAGATCCAGCAAGACGCCCAGAAGCTGCAGGAAGATCTCGACGCCCTCGAAGTGGAAGGCAGCAGCCCCTGCGGCCGAGCGAAAATCTGGCTCTCAGGCAATCAGAAACCCCTGAAGGTGAGCCTGACCCCCGAACTGGTGGCCGAAGGTGCAGAAGCCACCGAAATCGCCACCCTGGCCGCCCTGAAGGCCGCGTACGAAACATCAACCGCAACGATGCGCGAACGGATGGAAGCTCTGACCGGCGGCCTGAACCTGAACCTGCCGGGGCTGGGGGGCTGAGCGGACCGATCGACCTCTGACGATCAGTCAGAAATCGTCAGAGCTCAACGCCATCGTCAACCTGATTCAGATCCTGGCGCTGACGGCGGCGGGAGGGTTGGCGCAGACGGGACTGGAGGCGGGGTTCGAGCCGGGAGCCCCGCTGCCTCAGACCGGGCTCGGACCGCAGCACAGCCCCCTGCCGTTCAGCCTCCGCCTCCACATCCGCCAGACAGCGGCCATACAGCGCCGCACGGTCCCAGTGACTGCCGATGACGCAGCCCTCATCCCCCTGATGCCGACAGTTGCTGTAACGACAGCCGCCGGCCGCCAGCACGGAACGCAGTTCAGGAAACAGAGCGGCCAGGGCGGAAGGATCGGGCGGCAGCAGCGGACGGTTGAACCCGGGGGTGTCGGCAACCAGGGCACCGGAGGCCAGGGGGAACAGTTCCACATGACGGGTCGTGTGCCTTCCGCGCTGCAGACGACCGGAAACAGCCCCGACCCGGAGCGCCAACGCGGGCATCAGGGCATTGAGCAACGAACTCTTGCCCACCCCGGAGGGACCGCAGAGCACGGTCAGGCCCGGCTGCTCCAGTCGCTGCCTGAGAATCTCGAGCCCGAGGCCCGTACGCGTGGAGATCGCCACCGGGTCATAACCCCAGCCGCGGATGCGTTCACACCAGGTCGCCACATCGGCGGCAGGCAGAGCATCGGCCTTGGAGAGCGCCAGCAGAACGCTCTGACCCGTGGCTTCAGCCGTGACCAGAAAGCGGGTGAGCTGCAACGGATCAAGAGCAGGCTCCACCAGGGCTGCCACCACCACCACCCGGGAGACATTGGCCACACCAGGCCGTTCCAGCACACTGTGGCGCTCGAAGACCCGGGCCACGGCACCCCGACCCGCCACCCAGTCGATGCCTTCGACCAGTACGCGATCACCACTGAAAATCTGCTGACCGCTTTTGCCGAGGCGGGTACGGCGGGTGCAGAGCAGCCGCTCGACACCACCGGGGCCGGCTTGATCGAGCGCCACCCAGGCGTAGTTGGCCAGCAGAGCGACCACCAGGCCCGAAGCACTGGTCGAGGTGTCAGCCCCCATGGCGACGGATCAACAAACGAACACCACCCTCAGGGAGCGGCTCAGCCGTGACCCGATGGCCCGCACCGCGCAGACCCTCGCTCACCAGCCGATCGGGCTCTCCGGCATCCAGGATCACCTCAAGCCAGTCACCGAGCGGCACCGCTTCGAGGGCCAGCTTCGAACGGATGAAATTGACCGGACAGGGTGTTCCCCGCAGATCAAGCCGCTGAAAGGGCACAGGACCTGGCTCAGGAACAGCTGCGGCCATGCTCAGCCGAACAGGCCGCCGAACAGACCGCTCTTATGGGGATGGCGATGCCCCTTGCTGGTGTGATGCCCGGCCAGCTCCTCGAGCAGCTGGCGCTCCTCGGCATTGAGCTTGGTCGGCAGCTGCACCTTGATCGTGAACAGGTGGTTGCCGCGAGCGACGGGATTGCCGAGCCTTGGCACACCCTTGCCCTGGAGATTGAGCACTGCACCGGGCTGGGTGCCGGGTGGAATCGTCAGCGACTGGGGACCATCGACAGTTTCCACCTCAATCGTGTCGCCAAGGATCGCCTGCAGGTAATTGAGGGTGACCTCCGACTGAATGTTGATGCCCTCACGCCGCAGATGCGGATGGGCCTGAACGGTGAGGAACACATCGAGATCACCGGCGGTACCGCCGCGCTGGCCGGCATTGCCCTCACCGCTGACCCGAAGACGGGTACCGGTGTCGACACCAGCAGGAATGTTGATGCGCAGCTTCTTGACCACCTGCTGGACGCCCTGGCCATTGCAGGACTGACAGGGATCAGCGATCACCTGACCGCTTCCCTCACAGGTGGGACAGGCGGTGACCTGGGTGAAGCTGCCGAAGGGAGTGCGGGTGGCGCGACGCACCTGGCCGGCACCGGAACAGGTGCCGCAGGTGTTGGGACCACTGCCGGAGCGGGCTCCGGAGCCCTGGCAGGTGGCGCAGGTCTCCAGATGCCGGATCTGCACCTGACGCTCCTGACCGAAGACCGCCTCGCTGAAACTGATCGTCAGGTCGTAACGAAGGTCATCGCCCTGACGGGGTCCCCGACGACGGGGCCCGGAGCCGGCGGCACCGCCACCACCGAAGCCGCTGAAGAAGGTTTCAAAGAGATCCGCAAACCCTCCCATGTCGCCCATGTCGGGCATGCCACCACCACCACCGAGGCCAGCCTCTCCGAACTGGTCGTAGCGGGCGCGGGTCTGGGAATCGCTCAGCACCTCGTAGGCGCGACCGATCTCCTTGAACTTGTCTTCCGCGCCGGGATCCTTGTTGATGTCGGGGTGGTACTGGCGAGCCAGGCGTCGATAGGAGCGCTTCAGGGTCTCCGCGTCAGCGTCCCGGCTCACGCCGAGCAGGTCGTAGTAATCCGCCATCGGCCCGGTCAGTCGGGGTCACCCTAAAACCGTGGCGACCCCTGGGAGGGCGTGAAGACCGACCCTCCCGCTGGCAGCCTCAGGTCGATGGTCCTTCCGACGACGGTTCAGCGGACGCCGGACCGGGGCCCATCGAGACCTTGACCAGGGCATGGCGCAGCACCCGACCCTCGAGCTGATACCCGCGTTGCAGCTCGGCGGTCACCACGTCTTCAGGGTGCTCCTCGCTGGGTTCACGCATCACCGCTTCATGCAGATTGGGATCAAAGGGTTCTCCTTCCACCCGCATCGGCGACACCCCGAGCTGCTTGAACACATCAACAAGCTGCTTGTAGAGGTTCTGGTAACTGCGATGCAGCGCCTGCGCCTCCTCCCCCTGAGGATTGAGCTGCTGCCGCGCCCGATCGAAGTTGTCGACCACCGGCAGGATTTCCCCGAGGGTGGAGCAGGTGATCTGGAGGCGCTGATCCTCCTGATCCCGTTGAGCGCGCTTGCGGAAGTTGTCGAAATCAGCCGCCATGCGCATGTACTGACCGCGCAGGCTCTCATGCTCGGCCCGCAGGGTGTCCAGGTCCCGCTCCAGAAACTGCAGCCGATCCGCGGCTGCAGCCTCCCCACCAGGGGCAGCGTCGGTGGATGCGGAGGCCGGGGCAGCCTCGGCGCCGCTGTCCGCAGGCCCATCGGTGATGGCCGGCTCAGCGGCCGGCTGGGAGGGAGTGGTCGGGTCCTGCTCGAAGGACTGGGCCTCGGTGCTCATGTTGACGGAACCGCAAATCGGTTCTAGGCATGTTGGAGCTCCAGGCCGGTCTCCCACAAGCGGCGGAAGCCCGCACCATCCTGCCTGTGTCGCCATGACCTCCCTGCCCTTTCCACCCGTTCCCCCCAGCGGCCGTGCCGACGGACCCCCGGGGCCCGGAACGCAACGATCGACGAACACCCTGCTCAAGGGCCTGGAACTGACGCCCCGGGGCGCACGGGCCACCAATCCAGCCGAGGAGATCGAAGATCTGGAGGCGGCCGATGCCGATCCCAGCAGTTCACCGGTGGTGAGCCTGGTGAACCGGATCCTGATCGAAGCCCTCCGATGCGGGGCCAGTGACATCCATGTCGAACCGCAGGACGATGGCATAGGGATCCGCTTCCGGCTGGATGGGGTGCTGCAACGCCAGCCGGAACGCCTGCCACCGCACCTGATTCCGGCGGTGACCTCCCGGCTGAAGATCATGGCCGACCTGGACATCGCTGAACGACGGCTGCCCCAGGACGGTCGAATCCGCCGGACCTACCGCGGACGGATCACGGACTTCCGTGTCAGCACCCTACCCAGCCGCCACGGCGAGAAGGTGTGCCTGCGACTGCTGGACAGTGGCTCGACCGAACTGGGACTGGACACCCTGATCACCGATTCCGAAGCCCGGGAGGCCCTGCGCTCCCTCGGTGCCCAACCGTTCGGGATGCTCCTGGTGACCGGACCGACCGGTTCCGGCAAATCCACCACCCTTTACGCCCTGCTGGCGGAACGGAACGAGCCGGGGATCAACATCTCCACGGTGGAGGACCCAATTGAATACACGCTCAAGGGGATCACCCAGACCCAGGTGAACCGGGACAAGGGCTACGACTTCAGCACGGCCCTGCGGGCCTTCATGCGCCAGGACCCGGACGTGCTGCTGGTGGGAGAAACCCGGGATCTGGAAACCGCGAAGACGGCGATCGAATCCGCCCTCACAGGCCACCTGGTGCTCACCACACTCCACTGCAATGACGCCGCCAGCGCCATCGCCCGTCTGGATGAGATGGGAGTGGAGCCCTTCATGGTCAGCGCCTCGCTTCTGGGCATCGTTTCGCAACGCCTGTTGCGACGGGTCTGCCCCGACTGCCGGATCAGCTACCAACCGAGCCCCGAGGAACTGGGTCGCTTCGGGTTGCTGGCGAGCCGTGAAACCACGGTGACCTTCTACCGCGCCCGTCGCCACCAGAGCGAAGCCGGGGGGCAGCATCCGGGACTCTGCAGCAGCTGCCAGGGCAGCGGCTACCGAGGACGGGTGGGGGTCTACGAGATCCTGCGGATGAACGAAACCCTGGCCACAGCGATCGCCCGACGGGCGAGCACGGAAGTGCTGCGGCGCCTGGCACTGGAGAGCGGCATGCGCACCCTGCTGGGCTATGGCCTCAACCTGGTTCGCCAGGGAATGACCACACTGGAGGAAGTGGAGCGGATGCTGCTCACCGATACGGGACTGGAATCAGAACGTCGATCCCAGTCCCTCAGCACCCTCACCTGCCAGGGCTGTGGGGCCGGGCTGCGGGATGAATGGCTGGAATGCCCCTATTGCCTCACCGCCCGCCGATGATCGTCCCAGCTGTGTTCACGCGACCGTGATGGAACTGGCCATCGAGGATCTGATGCGTCGGCTGGTGCTCAATGGCGGCAGCGATCTGCATCTCGCCGCCGGTCAACCTGCCTACGGCCGCTTCAACGGCGAACTGACGCCACTGGGTACGGAACCTCTGAGCGTGAGGGACTGCAGTCGGCTGATCCTGTCACTGCTGACCAACGAACAACGCAAGCACCTCAAAGACACGCTGGAACTCGACATTTCCTACGGCATCCCGGAGGTGGGTCGCTTTCGCATCAATGTCTACCGACAGAAGGGCTCCTATGCCGCCTGTCTGCGGGCCCTGGGCAACAGGATTCCAAGCCTGGCGAGCCTCAACCTGTCGCCCGCCGTGGAGAAGGTCTGCCAACTCCCGAAGGGATTGGTCCTGGTGACCGGACCGACCGGCTCCGGAAAATCCACCACCCTGGCGGCCCTGATCAATCACATCAACCAACAACGCGCTGAACACATCATCACGATCGAGGATCCGATCGAATTCCTCTATCGCAGTGAACGATCCCTGATCCATCAGCGCCAGGTTCATGAAGACACCCACAGCTTTGCCAATGCCCTCAGAGCTTCTCTACGCGAAGATCCCGATGTGATTCTTGTAGGAGAACTTCGAGATCTGGAAACCATTCAACTGGCGATCACAGCCGCTGAAACCGGTCATCTGGTGTTTGCCACCCTGCACACCAGTTCCGCCGCCCAGACGGTGGACAGGATGGTGGATGTCTTTCCCGCCAACCAGCAGACCCAGATTCGGGTCCAGCTCTCCTCCAGCCTGGCAGCCGTCTTCGCCCAGACGCTCTGCAGACGGCGGAACACCGCTGCAGGCCAGTTCGGACGGATCGTGGCCCAGGAGATTCTGTTCAATTCCCCGGCCATCGCCAATCTGATCCGGGAAGGGAAAACGGCCCAGATCCAGTCTCAGATCCAGACCAGCGGTCAACTGGGAATGCAGACGATGGAGAAAGCGCTCTCCGAGCTGGTGCAACAGGGCGAGATCAGCTTCGATGAAGCCCGCGCCCACTGCGTGCGGCCCGAGGAACTGAACCGACTGCTCGGGATCGCGCCCTGAGACGACCGCCATGGCCACCTTTCTCGCGAGTTACACCACCAGCCGCGGCCAGTCGCGGCAGATCCAGATCCAGGCCAGCAACCAGGATCAAGCGCGTCGTCAGCTGCGACAACGCGGCATTCGCCCCACATCCCTGGTCACCCAGGCCGCTGGGACAGTCACCGGCAGAGGCTCCACCCCACGCTGGCAGACCTGGCTGGAGCAGGGTCCAGGGGTGCGCGAGAAAGCGATCTTTGCCAACAAGCTCTCGGCCCTGGTCGATTCCGGCATTCCGATCGTGCGCAGCCTCGATCTGCTGAGCAGTCAGCAGAAGAGCAGCCTGTTCCAACAGGCGCTGCAGGCGATCAGCCGGGATGTGAATGAAGGCAGCAGCCTCGGCAATGCGATGCGCCAATGGCCGAAGGTCTTCGATCGTCTCAGCGTGGCCATGGTGGAGGCGGGTGAAGCCGGTGGTGTGCTGGATGAAACCCTCAAACGGCTGGCGATCCTGCTGGAGAACAACGCCAAGCTGCGCAACCAGATCCGTGGTGCCCTGGGGTATCCGATCATCGTGCTCGTCATCGCGATTTCAGTGTTCCTGGGGATGACAATCTTCCTGATCCCGACCTTCGCGGGTATTTTTCAGGATCTGGGGGCTGAACTACCTCCCTTCACCCAGATGATGATCAATCTCAGTACCCTGTTGCGCTCCTCTTTTTCCCTGGTGCTGGTGAGCCTTCTGGCGTTGTTCGTCCTGCTGTTTCGACGTCATTACGCCACCACAGAAGGCCAGCGCCAGGTGGATGGCTGGCTGCTGAGGGTGCCCCTTTTCGGAGATCTGATCCGGAAAACCTCCACCGCTCAGTTCTGCCGCACCCTGAGCTCCCTGAGCCGCGCCGGCGTGCCGATTCTGATCTCGCTGGAAATCGTGCGCGAGACTGCGGGTAACGCCCTGATCAGCTCATCGCTTGTGTCGGCACGTCAGGAGGTGCTGGAAGGAGTACCGATCAGCGTCGCCATCGGCAGAAAAAAGATCTTTCCTGAGATGGCCATCAGCATGTTGGCCATCGGCGAAGAAAGCGGCGAACTGGATGTGATGCTCTCCAAAGTTGCCGAGTTCTATGAAGATGAAGTGGAAACGACCGTCAAAACCCTGACCTCGATGCTGGAACCGGCCATGATCGTCGTCGTCGGTGGAATCGTCGGCTCAATCCTGCTGTCCATGTATCTGCCGATGTTCTCCGTATTTGACCAAATACATTAATTCAAATCCAAAAGATCCTTAGATTCAATCTAGTGCACTGGCAGCTGTGCCTCCATTGACACCCAAGCGTCAATTTGATTTCATTGATTTTCTGTTTTTAATGAAATTCACAGCAATCCTGAGGCCGGGCTGTTCGATCCATCCCGGCCAGGATTCTTGAGCGAGAACCATCGACGGCTTGGTCATCTTTTCAGAAGAATCAACAATCTCAAAAGGCCGCAGCGATCGCCTGACCCGCCAACCACCCCGAACTCCAGCAGTGCTGAAAATTGAAGCCACCGGTGACACCATCCACATCCATCAACTCACCGGCGACATACAACCCCGGCACCAGACGACTCTCCATCGTTGCCAGATTGATCTCACCCAGGGCCACACCACCGGCCGTGACGAATTCCTCCCCGAAAGGGCCCCGACCCCGCACCCGATAAGGATGCCCCCGCAGAGCAGTGATCAATCCCTCCTGCTCACGCCGGGTCAGATCAGCCCAACGTTTCTGCGGATCCACCGCCTGCTCAAGCAACAGGTGCTGCCAGAGGCGTCGGCTGAGCTCGGGCCATGGCCTCCAGTTCATGATCAACCGTCGCGCCTGCTCCGCACGGGCCCTGGCGAACTCCTCCTGTAGCATCGGCAGGGAACGACCACCACTCCAGTCCACCCGCAGGCTGGCCCGATAAGCGGCCTGCTGCATCGCCCGCGCCGCAAAGGCCGTCAACCGCAGGGTGGCCGGGCCACTCAGGCCCCAATGGGTGATCAGGACCGTGCCCTGCTCGCGAAAGCGTTGCACACCCCCTGGATCCCTGCCCTGGGGCTCCGCTGAATCAGTCTCAACAAGAAGTTCCAGTCCCACCGACTCCATCACCACACCCGCCAGGGCCGGCAGGCCCTTCTCCTCCAGAGAGAGGGTGAACAACGACGGCACCGGCGGCACGATCATGTGACCAAGAGCGGCAGCCAGCTGACGACCGCTGGGATGGCCTCCGGTAGCCAGAAGCAGTCGCTGCGTGCTCAGCCCCTCGAGGATGGCACCGGATCGACGTCGCTGCAGCTGGAAACCACCCTGAGGCAGAACCTCAACGGCCTTCAGAGCCGTCGCCGTCTGAACCACCACCCCGGCCGCAGCCGCGGCACGGCGCAGGGTCCCGGCCACCGATTCGGCGCGGTTGGTCTGCGGAAAGAGACGCCCATCGGCCTCCTCCACCAGCTCCAGTCCATGGGACTGGAACCAGGCCACCGCATCGCCTGTGGCGAAACGACTGAAAGGACCCCGGAGAGCCCGTCCACCGCGGGGGTAATGGGCGACCAGCGAACGCGGATCCCAGCAGGCATGGGTGACATTGCAGCGCCCACCTCCACTGATCAGCACCTTCTGCAGCGGTTCAGGCTGGGACTCGAGCAACAGCACCGGGCCCACCCCTTCTTCTGCGGCGGTGATCGCCGCCATGTAACCGGCGGCCCCACCCCCAGCCACCACCAGGGACAGGGCTTCGGAGGGAAGATCAGGAGCAGAAGGCAGCATGGAGAAATGGAAGAACAGCAGACATCCACCGACAACGCGCGAACGGCAACGGCGGCCCACCGCTTCAGTGTGGCGCCGATGATGGATTACACGGATCGGCACTTCCGGGTGATGATGCGCCAGATCACCCGGCACAGCCTTCTCTACACCGAAATGGTGGTGGCCCAGGCCCTGCATTTCACCGATCCGGAACGACGGGAACGCCTGCTGGGATTCGATCCGATCGAACACCCGATTGCGCTGCAGCTCGGAGGCGACGACCCGCTGCTGCTGGCGGAAGCCACCCGGATGGCGGCAGCACGGGGTTACGACGAAGTGAATCTGAATGTGGGGTGTCCAAGCGAGAAGGTTCGCCAGGGCCGCTTCGGGGCCTGTCTGATGGCCGATCCCGATCGGGTGGCGCGCTGTGTGGCGGCCATGGTCGACGCCAGCCCGCTGCCGGTGACCGTGAAACATCGCATCGGCATCGATGATCGGGATTCCTACGAGGAACTCCTGAACTTCGTGGACGTCGTGGCCGCCGCCGGTGGCCGCCGCTTCAGCGTGCATGCCCGCAAAGCCTGGCTGGACGGACTCGACCCGAAGCAGAACCGCACGATTCCCCCGCTGCGCTACGACATCGTGCATCGCCTCAAACAGGACAGGCCGACCCTGACGATTGAGATCAACGGTGGCCTGACCCACCTCGACGACTGCCAGAAGCAGCTGCAGGAGGTGGATGGGGTGATGGTCGGGCGAGCGGCTTATGAACACCCCCTGCGCTGGCGAACCGTGGATCGCGATCTGTTCGCCGATGCCAGCTCCCTGACAGTGAGCACGTCCACGAGTGCGACTGAGACTGCGACTGCGACTGCGTCCACAGTCCTTCTGGGGCTGGTGCCCTACGCCGAGCGCTGGTGCGCAGGAGGCGGCCGCCTGTGGTCAATCGCCCGCCATCTGGTGCATGTGGTGGAAGGCGTCAGCGGCGCACGCCACTGGCGTCGTGACCTCAGCCAGGCGGCTGGAGAACGGACCGCTGGCCCGGAGGTTCTGGTGCAGGCCGCCCAGCAACTGGAGGCACGCGGCCTCTAGGAGTTCGCTGAAAAACCCAGCAACCTCTGCGAAAATGGGGCAACCGTCCATCCCGTGATGCGAGGTCAGCAGGAGCGCAGCGGCTCCCTGTTCTCCTACGTCTCGATCGAGGAGCGGATCCCTGCCAGCCATCCGCTGCGG
>JBJTBH010000111.1:0-2989 GCA_046091285.1 Cyanobacteriota bacterium
CGCCCCCCAGCCCGCACGCGGCCGCCGTGGCGACCGGCACACCGCAGGGCCCTTCGGGTGCAGCGCCAGCGATGGCCTGATGCTGCCCGCCCCCCTCCCCCACCTTCACGAGCGGGAGGGCCGGCAACGGCTCAGCCGCCGGCGGCTGAGCTGGCAGATCAGCGATGACGAGCGGCAACCTTCCGGC
Organism: Cyanobacteriota bacterium; assembly: GCA_046091285.1. Lineage (GTDB taxonomy): Bacteria > Cyanobacteriota > Cyanobacteriia > PCC-6307 > Cyanobiaceae > CAIXOZ01. The sequence goes on from JBJTBH010000111.1 coordinate 188, forward strand.
TGGCGACCTGCCGATGGTGCCGATCCCCCCCGCAAGGCGCCGACCGGCGGCTGGGTGAGCCTGGATGACTGGGCCCGCCTGGGTCAGGACGAACTGGTGATGTTGCATGAGGATCCCTGGCAGGCGGTTCCCCATCTGCATCCGCGCCTGCGTGAAGAGGAGCGGGTGAGCGCCGGTGAGGGCGCCCTGTTCCTCGAGTACGGCATCGCCCTGGAACCCGGGGTTCGGCTCGCCTATCTCAGCAGCCATGACGTGCCTTCCGGGGTCTACCGCTTCGGTGGGGAGGGGCATCTGGTTCAGCTCAGCTGCAGGGCCTTGCCTCCTGTGCTGACCGGGCTGTTGCAGGAACCCCTTGTCGGCACCTTTGCGCTGATCACGGCAGGTCTGTGGGGCGGCCCGAAGCTGTCGCTTCGCGAGCCGATCGATACCAGTGTTCCCAATGGCCGCCATCCCTGGCATCGGGATGGCATGGCACCGGCGATCCTCACCGACAAGCCGAGACCCTGGCGCCATCGCCTCGGGGAGGGGGCCAACAACGGCCGCCGCCGCTTATCCCGCGGCCGTTGGGCCGTGCCGGCCGGCAGTTGTTATCGCGTGCCTGGCAGGCCGCTGCCGCCCTGGATCGAATGGGAGGAGGCGTGGTTCCCGAAGGAGGGCTTCAGCTTCCAGCAGCTCGGCACCGCCCTGGCCCTGCCGTTGCATGGGCCGCCCTGAAGACCACAAGCAACTCAATCCTTCCGATCGGTTCCGATCCCGAACTTCTTTCAGCCCAATCCTTCGCCCAGCCCGATGTACGAACGCCGCTACGGCCTGATCCGAACCCTGGCCCCCCTGCATGTGGGCGCCTCCGCCGGCGAAGAGGCCGGTAATCTCAACCTGATCTTCCGCGACGCCTACACCCAGACCGGCATCATCCCCGGCAGCTCGATCCGCGGCCGCTTTCGAGCCGAGATGCGCCGCGATGGCGGCAAGGATCAGAGCGATACCATCCGTTGGTATGGCAGCGAAGCTGGCACCACTGATATCAGTGAGGCCCGCGTCAAGTTCGAATACGCCTCCCTGGTCTGGCTGCCGGTGTTCTGCCCAGGCCAGCCCGTTGTGTGGGTGAGTTGCCCGCGGTTGTTGCGGCGCTATGCCTCGATTGCCGATTCCCGTTATGTGGATGACCTGCCTGATCCCTACAGCTGCAGTCAGAACCTGAAAGGCCGCCGTGGCGATAAGGGCGTGACCCTGTTTTTCAATCTGGGCTTCATGGAGGTCAATCCGACCCCAGGGTTAGAGGACTGGATCCCAGAACCACTCAGAGGCGAGATCCCTGCCGATCGGCTTGTTGTCGTCGATGATGCGGACATCGGTCTGATTCATGACATGGCCCTCTATCGCCAGAGCCGCGTCAAGCTCGCCGACGACATGAAGAAGGTGGACGGAGGTGCTTTCTTCAACGTGGAGGCCCTTCCCGAGGGCAGCGTTTTGATTTTCCCGCTGGCCCTTAAGCCTGAAGAGTCTGAACGTTGGAGGCCGTTTGGTAGCCAAATCAGTCAGGAGATCTATTTCGGCGGCCTGGAGAGTATCGGCTTCGGCCGCTGTGAGGTCACCCTCATCAAGCCCGCCAGCCAGGAGGTGCAGTGATGGGCTGGCATCCCTACGACCTTGACCATCTCGCTCAGGAGATCGTCTTGAAGGCACGCAATACCGATCCCGACAGTCTCAATCAGGCCTACAAGATGCGTGCGGCCTGTGCCTATGGCCTGGAGCGTTTCTGGGGGGAGCATCTTCGCCTCAAGGCCAAGGAGCCTACGAAAGCTGAGTTTGTTGCCAATGTCTGGCGTGGCTTCGTGGGCATCATGGCCAAGGCCGATGTGAAGCTGCCTGGTGACATGCTCAGCAGCCAGGATTCAGAGGCTGCGATCCAGGCGGTGGCTGAACAGCTGTGGCGGATTCCACCGGATCAACAACGAGCGCCGCTGGCGGTGTTGACGTCTCTGTGTGATGCCGTTGTGTGGTGGACGCAGCGGCTCAAGACCGGGAAAGGGGGTGATCACTGATGAGTCGAGGCAGCAAAAAACGTGGCAGCGGCGGCCCCCCGAAACGCCCATCCCAACCACCATCAGCCAAGGCACCCTCTCGGCCGCCCCAGGTTCAGCCCGTAGGCACTACGCAGAGCTCCGGTGAACGCCCCTCGGCGCGACCCGCATCTGCGGGGGCGCCGAAAACTCCCCTGCTGGATGCGTTGCGGGAAGAGGCTGGAGACATTCAAGGAGGTGCTGGACGTATGCCACATCAGGAGTTTTTTCAATCGGAGGAGTCCAGCGGTGTTCCGATGGAATATCGCGCCCAGATCTCCGGTCGCTGCCAACGTCAGTACATCAAGAAACCGAATAATGCACCACCAGGATGGCGTACAGATATCCAGCAGTGGATCGATCAATGGGTGGAACGTGTGGATCAGGTTTCACCCTTTTCAGGTACGGGCTTGCGGATCGTGGAGGCGCAGATCGACTGGCGCCTGATCAGCAACAGCGGCGTCGATGAGGGAATCATCCGCCCCGTGATCGGCGCCGGGGGGTGGCCCATGATCCCCGGCAGTGGCATCAAGGGCCTGTTCCGCCGGGCCTGCCCGCCGGAAAGGCTGCAGCGCTGGTGCGGCAGTCCCTGCGCCTCAGGTGATCTGAGCCCGGGAATCCTGCGCTTTCATGGCGCCTGGCCCGGCGATGCCAACTGGGCCCATGGTCTGTTGGATGTGGCCCATCCCCAGCAGGAATGGCAGGTGGGTATCGGCAAAGGCAAGAGCGGTGGTGCTTT
>JBJTBH010000112.1:0-15257 GCA_046091285.1 Cyanobacteriota bacterium
GGAGCGGAACCGCTGGTTGCCGCGCTATCTGGCGATCTATAACGGCCGCAGGTGCCATATGGCCCTGGCCGGCCGCACCCCGATTCAGCAGCTCGGACTGTTGCGGGCTACTGAATGACCTGGTGAGAAAACACAACTAGGTTGCCAAAGAGGCTCCCATTCCTGTCATTCAACCCGTGGCTCAGCCCCCGACTGAATCACTGCCTCCCAGCGTCGCCTACTGGCACGTCTGGACAGATGCCGATGGCATCAGTCGCCAGAGCCGGGGTGTGGTGGAAGGCTTTCATCTCAGCAGCATCAGTGCCGGTGCTTCGGCGCAATGGATCGGTCCCCGCAGCCAGGGGGCAATCAGCGTGCTGTTCACGGTTCTGCCACCGGGTTGGCAGGGCGACTGGCATGAAAATCCAGCGCCTCAGTGGATCCTGCCGCTGAGTGGATGCTGGGGCGTGGAGACCATGGATGGTCAACGGGTCGAAATGGGGGTCGGCGAGGTGTCCTTCGGCGCTGATCAACAGACCATCGAACACAACGGACGGCGCGGTCACCGCTCCTGGACCGTCGGCGATGCACCCGCCGTGCTGATGCTTGTTCAGTTCGGACCCGATGGGCCGCTGCCCCCGCTCCCTGGCTGAGCGCGTCTGCTCCGCCCCCCCCAGATTCATCGGCCTGCAAAGCCAGGCTCCGACCATTCGCCGCTGAACCCGTGGTGATTGCCCGCCCCTCCGCCTGCACCGAAAGCCATGACCCCCGTTTCGATCGATTGGTGCTCGCCAACGCCGGGCTTGAGCTGCTGGCCGAGGGATTTCGCTGGTTGAGGGGCCCCGTCTGGTTCGGAGACCATGCCTGCCTGCTCTTCAACGACACCCCCTCGAACCGAACCCTGCGCTGGAGTGAACGCCACGGCGTCACGGTCTTCCGGGAACCCTCGGACTACGCCAACGGCCAGACCCGCGATCGCCAGGGACGCCTGATCAGCTGCCACCATCGCAGTCGCTGCCTCAGTCGCCGGGAACATGACGGCAGCGACACGATCCTGGCCAGCCATGTCAATGGGCACCGTCTGAATGCTCCCAATGATGTGGTGGTCAAAAGCGATGGCTCGATCTGGTTCAGCGACCCGCTCCACGGCCTGCTCAACGATTACGAAGGCGGCCGCCAGCGCTCTGAACAGGGCCCTGCGCTTTACCGCCTCAACCCAGGCAGCGGTGAGGTGACCGTGATGGCCAGCGATTTCGATAACCCCAACGGCCTGGCCTTCTCCCCTGATGAACGCTTGCTGTACGTGGCCGAATCAGGGGCTGCGGGCGTGGACGAACCACGCCAGTGCCTGCGGGTGTTCGAGGTCGGAGAAGACGGCCGCTCACTCAGCGGCGGCCGAGACTTCCATACGATTCAACCGGGCTGGGCGGATGGCTTCCGCACCGATGAGCACGGCAATCTCTGGTGCGGAGCCGCCGACGGCGTCCATTGCATCGCTCCCGACGGCACCCTGATCGGCAAGGTGCTCGTGCCGCTGCGGGTCTCGAACCTCTGCTTCGGCGATCGCTTTCACAGTCGCCTGTTTCTCTGCGCCTCCACCAGGCTCTACGCCCTGTTCACCAACACCCGCGGTGTCCAACGCCCCTGACCTGAACTGCCGCGTCCTGTCCGGTCATCAGGCCTCCTGATCACTCCCGGACCCGCCAACACGAAGCACAGTCGAGCCGTGAGCGCCACGATCCAGCGCTCCCCCCATCCTGTGACGGCCCGGAGAGCGGGTGACGGTCCGGCCGTTTATCGATGACGAACGCGGTGATCCTGTCTAGCTTGAAACCAGAGATCAGCCGCCTGGATGTCAATCACAATCGTTGAATTTCTGGTTCCTGTGGGACTGTCACCCCTGGCCCAGACCAGCCTGCTGGTGTTGCGCGTGTTTCTGGGAATCTGCTTCATCCGCCACGGCTGGCCGAAACTGCGCAATCTCGATACTTGGGCCAGGGCGATGAACACGCCCAAGTGGCTCTGCTTTCTATCAGCTTTCTCGATGTGGGGTGCGGGAATCGCCCTGATCCCCGGCCTGCTCACCCCCCTGGCAGCGCTGGCGATTCTGGTGTCGATGGCCTACGCCTGCGTGATCGAACTGCTGGCTGGCTTTCCCTTCATCGCGCCGGATCCGTACCAGATTCCGGAAGGTGATTATGTTGGACCGATGGGAGTAGGAGAACCTCCCAGCTGGGAAAAAGCCGCCATGTATGTGGTGATGTGTCTGGTGCTCGCCACCTGCGGCGGCGGATCCCTGTCGCTGGACAACCTGGTGCTCAATGATCTGCTGCGCACCATCGTGGGCTGAAACAGCAGACTTCTGAACTTCAATTCCTGCAGGGCCGAAAGACAAGGCCCTGCAGGAATTGTTGCATCCATGGAGGCATCCGTAAGTGCATCCATGGGACGGTGACGGCAACCAGGCCATCAGAGGGCCTCAGACCCCCAGGCGCTGTTTGAGATGGTCGCCGACACGCAGGGCATTGGCAATCGCAGTCAGCGATGGATTGACGGCACCGATGGTAGGCATGAAGCTGGTATCGACGACATACAGATTATCGAGTTCGTGAGCCTTGCAATCAAGATCAAGAACGGACGTTGCCGGATCGGAACCGAAGCGACAGGTACCGGCCTGATGACCGACCGCCGCGATTGACATCGTGTTCTTGAAATAAATCTGCCGTTCAACCAGGTGATTGCGGAGATAAAGACGATCAAGGACGTCAGTGAGACGGCTGGTGAGTCGTTGAATGGCAGTCTGATTGTTAGGAGTGTAATGCAGATGAATCTGACCTCCGGCATCAACACTGACGCGATTATCCGGATCGGGAAGATCCTCAGCAGAAATCCAGAAATCAAGGGCATGCTCGGCGATCTTCTCCATCGACCAGCCCGGCATCAGGAAGGTTTCCAGGGGGGCATAGCCTTTCATGATCTGACCGTTGGTCTTACCGGTCATCTGGATGTTTCCCATCGGATAATCGAAATCAGCATCTCCGAGATACCAGTCATTGATAGACACCGTTTTCTGGAAGACAGTGGTATTCGGCTCATGCGCCAGAGCCACCATCGCCTTGCTGTTGTGGAACATATAGTTCCGCCCGACCTGATCAGATCCATTGGCCAGACCACGCGGATGCTGATCATTCGCCGACATCAACAGCAAGCGGGCAGAATTGGCAGCCCCACAACTGACGACGATGACATCACCACTGACACGCATCGGAACACCATCACGCGCAAGTTCAATCGCTTTGACGGTGCGACCACTGGCATCGGTCTTCAGGCGGTGCACCTGAGCGCGGGTGAGCAGCGACACCGAACCGGCCGCCAGGGCCGGACGAACACCCAGCACCTCTGCATCGCTCTTGGCATGCACCAGACAGGGAAACCCATCACAGCAGTTGCATTTACGGCAACGACTGAAAGCAAGATTGCTCTCATCGAGCAGGACACCGCTCGGAGCATGGAAAGGATGGAGTCCGGCACCGCGCAGGTCATCCACCATCTTCTGAATCCGGGGCTCATGAGCCACCGGTGGGTGGGGATAGGGGCCACTGCAGGGAGGCTCGGTCGGATCCTCTCCCCGCTGACCATGGACGTGATACATCTCCTCAGCCCGTTGATACCAGGGCTCAAACTCTGCGTAGCGCATCGGCCAGGCTGGCGAGAGGCCATCGCGATGAATCAGCTCTTCAAAGTCCTGCTGACGCAACCGAAAATGAGCGGCACCATACATCTTGGTGGCGCCACCAACGAAATAATGACTTCCGGGCTGAAAGGGCTTGCCCTGCTTGTCATACCAGGTGTCCTTGGAAAGATAGCGCCCCTTCTGAAACACCTCTTCTGCATCCCAGTTCTGGGGCTCCTGAGGAAGCCAGTCACCGCGTTCCAGCACCAGCACCCGCAGACCCGTCGGCGCCAGATGTCGCGCCAGGGTGCCGCCACCGGCCCCACTGCCGATGATCACGACATCAAAATGCTGGCCATCCACACCCTCAGGTTGAGCGGTGAGAGGCAGGGCCGCATTGTGGAACGGAGGCCCGATTCTCAGTTCTTCGGTGACAGAGGCAGCGGCGTGGGCATGGGACATGGTGACAACAGGCGAGGGGAACAACCGAACGGGTAAACAAAGGGATGGCTACGGATCGAACGATGATCTGGTGATCAGGCGCTCTGGTAACGGTTGAGCTGGCCGATCAGTTTGGCCACCATGGCGCTCCAGCCGGTCTGATGGGAAGCACCGACTCCCGAGCCATCATCACCATGGAAGTACTCATTGAAAAGGATCAGATCACGCCAATGCGGATCGTTCTGGAAGAGCTCCACCGAACCGTTGAAAGCCCTGCGGCCATCGGAGTCGCGGCGGAAAACACTCACCAGCCGCTTCTCAAGTTCAAGCGAAGCCTGCCAGAGGGTGATCCAGTGTCCAGAACGGGTCGGGAACTCAACCAGCAGCGTATCGCCATAGAAATGGGCAAACTTCTGGAGAGCTTCAATCAGAAGAAAATTGATCGGCATCCACACCGGACCTCGCCAGTTGGAATTGCCCCCGAACATCGCTACGGGACTGTCAGCGGGGCTATAGGCAAGCGTCTGACTTTCATGCCCTTCTGTATAAGTATAAGGAGACTCACCATACACCTTGGAAAGAGAGCGAATCCCGTAAGGAGAAAGAAATTCCTCTTCATCAAAGAGTCGCTCACAGATGCGACGCAGATACTCCTCAGGAACCAGGCTGAAAAGAATTCTGTTGTCATTCCAACGGCCAAGATTTGACTGCAACCAGGTAGGCGTGGTGCGTTCATGCACAAACCAGGCCATGCTCTTCAGCACGTCGAGAACGGGAACGCGCAACACAGTTTCGACATCAAAGCTGGCAACAGCCAGCAGTGGGATCAAACCCGTCAGAGAACGAGTGCGAAGAAAATCCGTGCTGCCATCAGGACGCTTGATCACATCATAATAGAAGCCATCCTCTTCGTCCCAATTTAAATAATTACGAGACCCCTTGGCATTCAGGGTGATCGCCAGCTGCACAAAATCATGCACAAAGCGTTCACAGAGATCCTCATACTCTGGCTCTTCAACACTCAGCTCAACGCAGATGGTCAGGAGATTGAGGCTGAGGGAAGCCATCCAGGCCGTGCCATCGCATTGCTCGATCCGACTGCCGTCCTGAAGTGGGAAGCGACGATCAAAAAGTGCAATATTATCAAGGCCCAGGAAACCGCCTTCAAAAACATTATCACCCGAACGATCATTGCGATTTGCCCACCAGCCATATTCCAACAGCAACTTGCGGAGAGCAGCCCTCAGAAAGGGGCGATCCGACTGATCACTCTGCTTGCGATGAATCTGATAAATGCGCATCGCCGCCCAGGCACCAATCGGCGGATTGGGATCCGAAAGTGCCCATTCATAAGCCGGAGTCTGGGCATTGGGGGCCGTGAAATGAGGGGAGCGCAGCAGCATCGCCTGCTCCTTGGCAGTGGCCGGATCAAAGGTGGCAAAAGCGACAGCATGGAACATCAGATCCCACTGACAGAAGTAGGGATACTCCCAGCTATCAGGCATCACAATGACATCGTGAGCATGCAATCGCTTCCAATAGGCATTCTCAGTCTTCCAACGCTCCGCGGGCGGCTGGGGATGGGTAGGATCCCCCTCTAGCCATCGCAACACACTCCAGCCATAATATTTTTTACACCAAAGCAATCCGGCAGTGGCGGCATGATGAATCAAACGATCATCCTCGCCAAGCCCGGGCAGAATGTGATCGAAATAATGGCGCCACTCCTCCTCCCGACTGGCAAAAATCCGATCAAAATCCGATCCAAAGGGCTCAGGGGCCACGGGCGTATCACCCCGCTGCCGCAGGCGTAACCGCACCACCCACTCCTCACCCGGCGCCAACTCCTTCTTCAACAGCTGAGCCGCTTTACTACCAATCCCAGCTGGATTGACGGCTTCAGTCTCACCATCAATCACATAGCGATGAAAGGCATCTTTCTGATAAGGAGACTTGCTGGGAAGGCCGTAAAGGCGCTCACTGTTAGTCTCATTCTCAGTGAACAGCCAGGGCCCATCCTCGGCACTGCAGCATTCGTACGACGGCAGCACGGAAAGGTCAGGGGTGATCAGTCGATCCCCCTCAAGACGAATCGGCTGATGCTGCTGATCGGGATATCCCCAACCCCAGGTATTGCGCAGCCACAGGGTAGGCAAGAGCACGAGGGGAGCAGAATCAAGACCACGATTGACGATCCGCAGACGAATCAACAGATCAGTCGCTGAAGCCTTGGCATACTCAATGAAAACATCAAAATATTTGTGGTCATCAAAAATCCCCGTATCCACCAATTCATATTCAGGCTCCTGGCGGGTGCGGCGCCCATTCTCCTCAACGAGGTGCTCGTAAGGAAAGCGAGCCTGAGGATACTTATAGAGCCCTCGCATGAAACTATGGGTCGGGGTATTGGCAAGATGGAAGGTATAATCCTTGATGTCTTCACCGTGGTTGCCCTCAGGATTCCCCAGCCCGAAAGGACGCTCCTTCAGAATTGGATCCTTGCCATTCCAGAGCGCCACTGAAAAACAGAGACGGCACTGCTGATCACAGATCCCTAACAGCCCGTCCTCTCCCCAGCGATAGGTGCGGGAGCGCGCATGATCGTGGGGGAAGGAGACCCAGGCGTTGCCGTCCGCGGAATAATCCTCACGAACGGTGCCCCATTGACGGTCGCTGAGATAACTGCCCCAGAGCGACCAGGGCTCAAGGCCCTGATCACGCTCCGCGAGGCGACGAACCTCGGAAGGTTCAATGGGCTGAGGAGGCAGGACGCCGGATTCAGGGGGTGTCATCAGAATTCAGTCTCCAGAGCAGCGGCGATACGCAGGGCGTTGGCGATCACGGTCAGCCCGAAACCCATCAGAGGACAGGCGGGCAGGACACTGGCGTCAGCAATCGTGAGGTTCGCCAATTCATGGCTGCGACCCCGTAGATCGACCACGGATGTGGCGGGGTTCTCACCCATCCGGCACGTACCGCAGCTATATCCCATCACGGACAGGGGCGCTTCACTGCGGGGATGGGTAGGGGCTTTCTGCACCACCAAGGTGTCGGGATCGCCCTCCACAGCCTTGAGGGTGTCAAGCCAGCGGTAAACGAGCCGATCATGGGCCTCACGATTGTTGGGCAGATACTGAATCTGAATCCGATCTCCCCGCAGGCTGATGCGATTGTGAGGATCAGGGCGCACCGGACTCATCGCCCACCAACTCACCGAGCGCGACGCCAGCTGCTCCAGCCCAAGGCTGGGCAGCAGTTTGGTGACCAGGGACAGAACCGGCGGTGACTCCGCGAACAGAGCGTCCTGGAGGACACCACCACCGCTCTGAATCGCACCGAGGGGGAAGGAGACATTGGGATCACCCCAGAGATAATCATTGACACCGAGACCACGCCCATAGCGTCCACTGTTCGGGGCCGCCGCCAGCTGCAGGATCGAGGTGAGCTGCAATTTCATCAGATTGCGGCCGACCTGATCAGAGCCGTTGGCGAGACCGCGCGGATGCTGATCGGCACCTGAGCGCAGCAGGATGGCGGCGCTGTTGATCGCACCGGCGGCGAGAACCACCTGATGCGCGAAGAACATCCAGCCCTGACCATCAATCCTGGCCTCAACAGCACGGACCTCACGGCCACTGGGACTGACATGCAGGGCCACGACCTGGGCACCGCTGCGCACCACCGCCGTCGACCGGGAGCGCAGGGGGTCCACCCCAAAGCGTTCCGCATCACCGCTGGGATCCTGGGCTGACTCCGACCAACTCAGGGGCAGGTCGTAGGGGCGGACGCCATGGCGCTGGAGGTCCTGGCGCAGGGCCTCGAGAAACGGCTCCAGCGGTCGGGGAGGCAGGCTGTACCCGGTCGTACGCGTGGGCTCGGTGGGGTCAAGGCCAGCGCGCCCATGAACACGGAAGAGGGCCTCGGCCTTCTCGTACCAGGGGGCCATCTCCTTGTAATCCAGCCCCCAGGCCGGCGTGCCGCCCTCCTGCAGAGTCAGTCCGGCGAACTCCTGCTCGCGCATCCGCTCGAGCACCCCACCCCAGATCTTGGTGGTGCCGCCGAGGGCATAATCCGTCTGTGGCGCGAAGGGATCACCATCGGTCCCCACCCAGGTGTCGGGAGGGTGATAGCGGTTCTTACGAAAGAGGTCGACATCGGCGACGTTCTGATCCTCGAGGGGCATCACCCCACCTCGCTCCAGCAGCAGCACCGATCGGCCGCGGGATGAAAGCTCGTGAGCGAGGGTGGCACCGGCCGCTCCGCTACCGATGACAATGATGTCGTAATGGCGATCGTCGATGATCATGGTGGCGCTGGCTTATTGCCAGAGGTAGATGAGAACGAAGAGGATGATCCAGATGACATCCACAAAGTGCCAGAACAGCGAGGTGGCTTCCAGGCCCTGCTCACCACCGTCGTAATTACCCGGAATGAATGACTTGATCAACATCAACCCCAGCAAGCCGATGCCGGTGGCCACATGCAGACCGGGAAAACCAGGGAGGTGATCAAAGGTGCGGCCAGAGGTGCCGGAGGTGAAGCCAAACTGCAGACCGCTCCACTCCACATATTGCCCATAGAGGAAATAAGCTCCCATCGCCATGCTGAGCAACCAGAATCCGCGAAAAAGCAGAAGATTCCCCTTGGCCTTGAAACGCTCAGCCAGGTAGATGGTGCCACTGCTCGACACCAGCACGATCGTATTAATCAGTGGCATGTGCACCTCAAGGCCCTCCACACCGGGAGGAAGCCAATTGAGCGCCGAGGTTTTCAGCAGGGCATAACCACTGAAAAAGGCCAGAAAGATGACGCTTTCTGAACAAAGAAAAATAATGAAGCCGGTGAGGTTGTGATTGGCGTGAGCTCCATGGCCGTGGACCCCATCATGGTCTGAATGGGGGCCGTTGAGTGAATCCGAAGACTTGGAAAGGGTCATCGCTCAAGCCTCCTTAAGGGCTTGTTCATAAGCCCCCTGGTTCTCCACCAGAGGCAAACCGGTGCCATAGCCATAAGGACGGGAAATCACGGTGGGGACGTTGTCACCAAAGTTGTCCTCAGCGGGCGGAGAAGGCAACAACCATTCCAGACCGATGGCGTTCCAAGGATTAGCCGGAGCCTTTTCACCACGAAGCCAGGAACTGATCATGTTGAGAAGGAAAGGAATAATCGATACGCCAAGCAGAAACGCTCCGAGACTGGCCAGAACATTCCAGAGGGCGAATTCCGGGTCATAGGAAGAAACACGCCTTGGCATTCCCATCAATCCCAGGGGATGCATCGGCAAGAAGTTGAGATTAGCGCCCACAAAAGTGAGAAGAAAATGCAATTTGCCCAACCCCTCATAGGGCATCCTTCCAATGAACTTGGGGAACCAGTGATAGATAGCTGCAAAGATGCCCATCACGGCTGCCCCATAAATCACATAGTGAAAATGGCCGACAACAAAATAGGTATTACTAACATGAATATCAACAGGAACGGTGGCAAGCATCACACCGGTCACGCCTGAGAAAACAAAATTAAACAGCCCCCCAAGACAGAAGAGCATCGGGGTCGTCAGTCTCAGTTTGCCGCGCCAGATGGTGCCCAGCCAGGCAAACACCTTGACCCCTGTGGGCACCGCAATCAACATCGTGCTGAACATGAAAAAGTTGCGCATCCATTGGGCCACACCACTGGGGAAAATATGGTGAACCCACACAACCAGGCCCAGTCCCACAATAATGAAGGAAGCCAGGGCTACATAGACGTAGCCAAATAACGGCTTGCGCGAATAAACCGGAAAGAGCTCTGAAAAAATCCCAAAAACCGGGAGGATGATCACATAGACAGCCGGATGGGAATAGAACCAGAACAGATGCTGATACAACACGGGATCACCACCACCATCCGGCTGATAAAAACTCGTGCCAAAGGTCAGATCCATCAGCAACATGATGGCGCCGCCGGTGAGTGCAGGCAAACCGATCAGCTGCAGACTCTGGGCCGCGAGGGCGGTCCAGCAGAACACCGGCATGCGGAACAGGCCCATCCCAGGGGCCCGCATCCGCAGAATCGTGGTGACAAAATTGACCGCCCCCATGATCGACGAGACCCCTGACAGAGCCACGGCTGTGATCCAGAGGCCCTGACCATTGATGAAATGGCCGAGAGGGTTCTGAAGGCTGACTGGTGGATAGGACCACCAACCTGAATAGGCAGGTCCACCCGGAACAAAGAAACTGGAGATCAACAATGCACCAAAAATCGGCACCAACCAGAACGCCACCGCATTCAGCCGAGGGAAGGCCATGTCCGGAGCGCCGATCATGGTGGGGATCAGCAAATTATTAAGCCCATTAAGCACCGGGAAAATGAACAGGAACAACATAATTGTTCCGTGCATCGTGTAGATGCCATTGTAAACCGTGCGATCAACCAGATCAGCCTGCGGCGTGATCAATTCACCCCGGATGATCATGGCCAAAAGGCCACCGACCAGGAAGAAGAAAAACGAGAGAACAATGTACTGGATGCCAATCACCTTGGCATCCGTGTTGAAGCTGAAGTAACGGGTCCAGGAGCCCTCCTCGGGGTGGGCATAGCTGGTGGGCAGGCTGGCGAAGGTCATCGGGGCTCAGGCATCATGCGGCAGGGTGTTGGAACCGGGAACATTCACCTGGGGCGGAGGTGCCGGGGGCACGGTGGCCCAACCTGGGTTTTTCCGTTGCTTTCTGGCTTCGTACTGGGCAACGGCATCACTGAGACCGGGCTGAAGCGGGCGTGATGCCGCCTGCTGCAGCCATTGCTGATACACCGAATCAGATTCCACCACCACATCGGCCTGATTGGTGGCAAACCACGTACCACTGAACTGGGAGTCGCGCAGCCGGTAGCGCCCTTCCCGGGTGGGAGTGAGATTGAAATTGATCGCCCGACCAGGAATCACATCCTGCTTGAGACGGAAAGCAGGAATGAAAAAGCCATGGATCACATCCTCAGACACCAGCCGGAATGTGACAGGCTGATCCACCGGCAGATGTAGTTCCGTGGAGGACACCCCAGCCTTCGGATAACGAAACTCCCAGGACCACTGGCGGGCAATGACCTCGATCTGTTCTGTCGGCAGGCGATCACCGGGATAGCCACCCTGCTCTTCAACCGCCGAGGAGCGATGGATATGCTCCATCGGACCAAGCACATCCAGGGTGGTATTGACCCGCATCGAATAGGTCGCGATGGCCATCACCAGAACCAGCGGGATCAGGGTCCAGATCACCTCGAGCCTGGTGTTTCCTTCGATCGGAACGGCATCAGTTTCATCGTACTTATCAGCACGATGCATCACGATCACCCAGAGCATCACCGCTGAAACACCACCAAACACAAAGGTGCCGATCGCCGTTTCAAAACTGAACAGGCCATCCACCAACGGAGCAGCCGTGGAGGCCTGCACCGGCAGCCAGTGATAAGCCTGCTGGCCCATCCACCAACTGAGCCAGACCAGAACACCGACCGCCAAGGCCAGGGCCACCAGGGTTGAAGCCTTGAACGGCGCAGGGGACGATTGGCTCATGGCAGGACCTCCCTGAGGTCAGCACCGGCAGCCAGCAGCTGGTCGGCGGTGAGGTGCACCCCGACTTCAGCGGCAAGCTCCGCTCCAAGGGTGCCGTGCAATCCGATCACCAGGAACAGTCCCAGGCCGACCAGCAGGTACAGCCACTGCACCTGTCGCCCCAGGTCCTTGCGCCAGACGAAACGCTGATAGCCCCGCCAGATGGTCATCCCCACCACGACCAGCAGAATCAGCACGCCGCCGACGCCATGAATGAGCATCGTCTGCATGCTCTGAAGACCGATGCTGCTGGTGACCCCTGGCAGAGGCACGGCGAGGAGCATTTCGTAGAACCCGGCTGCCACCGTGAAAAAGGTGACGATCGAGCAGGCCAGCAGGTTGTACCAGCCGACATCATGAAAGCCGGCGCGGGTGATCGGCAAGTCCAGAAAACGGAACACCCGCTTCTCCAGCGGATAGAGCGCCCCGGCGATATCAAAGGCAATCGCAATCACAAAAAGGCCGATCGTCAGATGGACAAGATTGGGGTGAATCGGCACAGCATAAGGAAGACCATTGGCTCCTAACTGCGGCGCCAACTGTTCTATCGGTGAACTGTCGGGAAGAAAAAGCGTGGCCATCAGATCAACCCTTCACGCATGGCCGACACCACCTTGACGGTATGAAGCCCATAGACCCAGATCAACTGATTTCCAAGCATCACCTGCACGACAATCAAGACGCTGAGCACAGCCCCTGCGCCCAGGAAACCAAGGGGAAGCTGCTGCGGATCCTTGCTGCGGATCACATAACGCCAACCTGACAGCAGCGAAAGGATGCCGGCAAGGGACCAGCCGATGGTGCTGTGGATGTTCAGGATCTCGCAGGAGGCTCCGTAGGGATCAGCGAGACCAGCCTCCACCTGTCCAAAGATGATGGCCACAAAAATCGCGGCGGTGGCGAACAGAAGATTCCAGAAGCTGACCTCATACAAAGCCGGCTTCTTGAACAGGAAACCGATCAGGTCAAACACAAATGTGATCAGCCCCATGGCGATCACAAAATGCACAACAATCGGGTGGATGGTATCCATCCACGGAAGGTTGTGATCATTCAGAGGCGGGAGCAGCTCAAGCATGGGGCGTGCACTGGCCCGAGGCACCTCCGCACCCTGGCCAGCGGCTTCCGAACGCGCCCGAGGCCGTGACACTTTGCAACAGAAAATTCACCTGTTCGTAAAACAACGAGCCTCGCGCTCGATCACCCTTGCCCAGTGGCGTCTGACCACGCCTGATCCCAGACTTCAACATCCGTCAGGGTGACCAACACGGTTGCCGCTCCTACGATTCCGCTCTGGAATCACCCTGAAATCCGTGTTCACGCCTGCTTCGGGAACCCTGCGCTGGATCACGGCCCTGCTGCTGTTCGCGGCGGCCGGACTGTCGATCGTTCTGCCCTTCATCTCCGCCACCCTGCTGACCGTCGCCCTCGGCTCCGTCGCCGTGGTCGCCGGCCTCTCCCAGCTGCTGCGGCTGCTGGCCGGCGGTGACACCCGCACCAGGCTCTTCCGTGGTCTCTCCGCCCTGCTCTACCTGGCCGGCGGTCTCTGGGTGCTGATCGATCCGCTCGACAGCGAGGTCAGCCTCACCCTCTTCGCCGGCCTGCTGCTCACCTTCGAAGGCGTGATGGAACTGGCGGCCGCGGCCTCCGGCAACGGTCCAGCCCGGGGCCTGGTGCTGGTCGATGGCATCGTCACCGCCGTTCTGGGCGGTCTGCTGATCGCTGAATGGCCCTCCGACAGCCTCTGGGCCGTCGGCACCTTGTTCGGCATCACCCTGGGCATGTCGGCGATCAATCTCCTCAGCGCCCCCTCCCCGCAGACCACTCCCTGAGACTCAGGGCTGGCCGGTTCCCAGGGCCGCACCCTCCGGTCGCCGCGGATCCGCCACCCCGAAACTGGCGGCCGGCTGTCCCGGACGCGGCGCACGCCATTCCACCGCCTCGATCGCTCCCTGGGCACTGCCCTGAACCAGCTGATGGCCCAGGCCCTCCAGCAGCCGCTGGGTGTCCGGGCTGATGCCCTCCTCCAGGGTGATCTGATCCGGCCATAGCTGGCTGTGCACCCGCGGCGCCGCCACGGCCCCAGCCAGATTGAGGCCGTGCACCAGCCGATTGAGCAGCACCTGCAGCACCGCCGTGATGATCCGGCTGCCCCCCGGGCTGCCCAGCGCCAGCATCGGTCGATCCTCTGAATCCAGCACCAGGGTCGGGGTCATCGAACTGAGCGGACGCTTACCGGGGGCGATCGCATTCGCTGGCCCCTGCACCAACCCGAAGCTGTTGGCCGCCCCGGCCGCCGCCGCAAAGTCATCCATCTCGTTATTGAGCAAGACGCCACTGCCGGGGATGGCGATCCCATTCCCATACGCAAGATTCAAGGTGGTCGTCAGGGCCACCAGTCCGCCGCGGCCATCCACCACCGACAGATGCGTGGTCTGGCTGCCGCCTCGCACCGATGCCGGCCTGCCGTCAAGCTCGCGGGCAGGCCGATGCCTCTGGGGGTCAAGGAGGCCCCGCAGCTCCGCGGCGTATCGGGCGCTGAGCAGCGGCGCCAGGGGCATCGCCACCTGATCGGGATCACCGAGATGACGGTTGCGATCGCGATAGGCCAGGTTCATCGCCTCCACCAGGGTGTGCACACCGACGGCGCTGTTCAGACCCTGACGCTCCAGCGGCAGCGGTTCCAGGATCGCCAGCAGCTGCAGCAGCGTCACACCGCCCCCGCTCGGAGGCGGCATCGTCAGCACCGTATGGCCACGGAAGCGGCCGATCAACGGTGGAACGAGCTGGGCCCGGTAGCGGTCGAGATCAACCTGCCGGATCAGGCCGCCACGCTGCTCCATCAGCCGCACCAGAGCGTCAGCCACCGGGCCGCGATAGAAGCCCCGATCCCCCTCCCGGGCAATCCGATGCAACGTGGCAGCCAGCGCGGGTTGGCGCCAGAGCGTCCCAGGCAGCGGTGGCTGTCCGGCACGATGGAGGTAGAGCCGCCGGGCCTCCGGATCGGCACCGAGCAGAGGTGCCGCCTGACGCAACGACTGCCAGAGCCCCCGCGATACCGGCACCCCGTGCTCGGCCAGAGCGATCGATGGTGCCATCACCACCGGCAGGGGCAGACGGCCATAGCAGCGCTGCACCAGGGTCAGTCCGGCGACGCTGCCCGGAACAGCGGTGCTGCGCAGGCTGCGGGTGGCGATCTCGGGAGCACGCCGGCCATCGGCACCGAGCAGCAGATCGGCCCGGGCCGTCAGCGGCGCCCGCTCGCGGAAATTGACGGCCCCCGCACAGCCGCCTCCCAGGGATCGCTCCGGGGCTCCGGCCGGTTGCATCGCCACCGGCAGACGGACACAGCCGCGCCCCCGGGCCGGTGACGGCCCCGGCAACCCCAGCACCAGAAAGCCGCCGCCCCCCCGGTTGCCGGCCTGGGGCAAGGTGACGGCAAGGGCAAAGGCCGTGGCCACCGCCGCATCCACCGCATTTCCGCCCTGGCGCAGAATCTGCCGACCGACCGCCGAGGCCCTGAGCTCCTGGCTGGCCACCATGCCGCCATCGGAACCGACCGGATGAAAG
>JBJTBH010000113.1:0-3537 GCA_046091285.1 Cyanobacteriota bacterium
TCCCTGGAACTGGCTGGCAATCTGGCGATGCAACGTCTTCTGGTTGGCTTTCACCGTCAGGATGAAGTCGGCCCCCTGCTCCTGGAGGAGTTGAAAAACGGCCGCTGGGTGTGGAGCGCATCAGCCTGGATCACCACGCCCTCGAGATCCAGCTCTCCGAGCAGCTTTTTGAGCACCGCCCGCTCGTGGTTCTCGCCGGTGGCGTAGCAGGCCTGGCTGATTGCCACGCCCAGGGCTGCCGAATACAGCGTCACCTGGGCAATGAATGCGGAGCCGCCACCGGCGGTGGGCTCGATCGAGCCTCTCAGGGTCTTGCCGTCACACACCAGCTGATCGAGATCCGCTGCACCACCGGGGATCTGGGCGATCGTCCAGTCACAAATCGCAGCGCAGAGAGCCCCCACGCCCACCTGGCGGAAGAAGTAGCGGAAGGCGGAATCCGAGGGCGGGCGCCTGAGTTCGATGCCCAGCGCATCTGTGAGCACGCTGTGGTGCCGGATGGCAAACCGCTCCAGATCCCGCAGGCTCTGGCAACGGCTCAGGATCCCCAGCACCGCCACCAGCAGCAGAGTCCAGGCCGGAATGCGGATCCCGCGCCGCATCCGGGCATCCGGAATCGCCTTAAGAAAGCTGATCAGGTCGAGATCGGTTGCAGGTAGGGCGGCTTCTGACAAGGGAAGGGAGCAATTCCGCTGACCTCAACGGCTGCTGGCAGCCCCGGCCAGGGCGCTTGTGACACACTTTGAATCAGCCCTGGGCGACAGGGAGACATCTTCTTAGCGTGATCATGGACTTTCCGGAGTTTTTTCATGGCCATGATCAAATGGGAACCCCTCAGAGAAATTGAGGACATCTTTGATCGCTACAGCCGAGCCATGGGCATGCCCATGCTCCGTTCCGGCGATCTGATGACCAATGGCGAATGGTGTCCGAGGGTTGATATCAGCGAAATGATGCCTCCTTCCAGGTGAGGGCTGAAATCCCTAGCGTACACAAGGAAGATGTGAAAGTGACGCTGGAAAATGGTGTACTGACGCTGGAAGGTGAGCGTCGTCAGGAGAAGGAACAGAAAGGTCTTCGCTTCCATCGCATGGAGCGCTCCTACGGCAACTTCATCCGCAGCTTCACCCTCCCCTCCGAAGTGGATCAGGCGCACCTCAAGGCCCATTTCCACGACGGCCTGCTGGAGGTGGAGATCCCCAAGACCACGGAAGCCCGCTCCCGCTGCATCCAGGTGCCGGTGGAGTGACCCCGACGCGCCGGCCGGCGGCATGGAGCTCGTCGTCCTGCCGCATGGGGCGCACCGGCCGGTCCCTGATCGGGCTCGGGTCCTGAACCGGTCGGCCGGGTCCCGGGCCCCCGACGCCCGGCCGACCCCGTGCCGCATCAGGCCCCCTGAACCGGCGGCTGATGCCGCCGAGGGACGTTGCCGAAATGCTCCTGGGCCAGGGCCAGAAGCCTGGCCTCGGTGAGCTGATCGTCATTGACGGTGAGCACCGCCTCCACCCGATCCGTCAGGGCAGGATGACGCCGCTCCAGATGCTGGAGCAGCAGCTGGCGCAGATCGCTCTGGCCGGTGCCATGCCCGACCAGCAGCACGCGGTCGGCGCCGGCGATCAGGCCACAGAGCCGCTCCAGCAAGGCGCTGTCGATCGGGGCTCGCTGGCCCGGCAGATCCCGCTCCTTGCGATGGGTCGTGCTCTGGCGGGTGTCCCAGAGGCCATCGCTGCGCAGCTGGCTGTGCACAACACGGTCGCCGTCGAGCTCAAAGGCCTCGCAATGGCGATGGCTGAGCTTCAGCACCAACCGACGCGCCTGATCGCCGCGGGGCGACGCCGGTCCCGGAACCTCGTGATGCTGCGGATCCAGGCCGGCCGCCTGCAACAGGTGCCGCAATCGCATCACAGCCTCGGCATCGAGGGTCGACGCCCCCGGACCCTGAAGGCCGTGCAGCCAGGTCTGAGAGCCGTCCGCGAGCCGGATATGGACCCGACGATCAGCCAGGGGACTGACGGCTCCGCCCAGCGACTCGATCAACCCCTGCACATCGCGGAGCGTGAGGCCATGGGTCAGAGGATGGGCGAACAGGGCCTTCAGGGTCCGTTCGTGCTGAAGTGTCATTGAGCTCTGGCGTGTGCCTAGAGGGTATGGATCGCAGCCGCAGACAACGGAAAGCGCTGCAGATCGACCCGTCAACAGCGGCACCCCCGGCGATCCCAGGGGCAGAGACCCCGATGGCGGCCGATCCCCGGCACCTTGAGATCCGCCTCCAACCGCGCAGCCGTCGCAATGCCGTGGTCGGTGAACGCGAGGGAGCGGTGCTGATCGCCCTGCAGGCGCCCCCCGTGGATGGAGCCGCCAATGC
The DNA here is from genome assembly GCA_046091285.1 of Cyanobacteriota bacterium. Lineage (GTDB taxonomy): Bacteria > Cyanobacteriota > Cyanobacteriia > PCC-6307 > Cyanobiaceae > CAIXOZ01. The sequence goes on from JBJTBH010000113.1 coordinate 2,366, forward strand.
CGCCCTGCTGCGTTTCCTCGCCGATCACCTGCGGCTGCCCCTGACCGCCTTGACCCTGGTCCGTGGTGCCAGCAGCCGCCTGAAGTGGATCGCCATCAACGGTCTGACGGTGCCGGAGGCCCGTCAGAGGCTGCTGGAACCGCCGGGTTCGGCCCCCTGAACGCGCCTGCCTGCCCCTCAGGGAAGCGGCACCCCGCCGAGGCGGACCGGCACGGCCGGGAAGGTGGCGGCCGGGTTGGATCCAGCCGGAAGAATCGATCTGTCCACACCGCCACGGATGGGATGGGCCAACTGCTGGCAAACTGCCGCCAACTCTCTTGCTTCCATGGCTCGTCTTCGACAGTTGCTGGCCCTCCTCTCGCTTGGGGCCGTGCTGGCCGTCTCAGGTTGCGCTTCGGAGGACGGCGGCGTGCAGAGCCAGAAGATGGCCACGATCAAGAGTCGCGGCAAACTCATCTGCGGCGTTGACGGCAAGCTCCCGGGCTTCAGCTTCGTGGGCAGCAACGGCCGGTATTCGGGTCTAGATGTGGATGTCTGTCAGGCCGTGGCTGCAGCCGTCCTGGGCGATGCGACGAAGGTGGACTACCGCGATCTCAATTCCAGTGAACGTTTCGCCGCCCTGGCCAGCGGTGAGGTGGACATGCTCTCGCGCAACACCACCTACACCCTCAGCCGGGATGCCGCAGGCGGCAACGGCCTCAGCTTCGGACCGACGACCTTCTACGACGGTCAGGGGGTGATGACGCTGAAATCGAGCGGCGTGCGCACGCTCAAGGACCTGGCCGGCAAACCGATCTGCGTCGAGAGCGGCACCACCACCGAGCTCAACCTGGCCGATCACATGCGCCAGCTCAAGGCCGCCTACACCCCCCTCAAGTTCCAGACCGGTGACCAGACCTATGCCGCCTACCTGGGGGGACGCTGCGTCGCCGTGACCAGCGACCGCTCCCAGCTCGCCGGCAAGCGCACCAGCTTCCCCAAACCCGATGATCACATTCTGCTCACGGAGGTTCTGAGCAAGGAGCCCCTCACACCGGCGAGCGTCAACGCCGATCCCGCCTGGGCCGATGCCATCCGTTGGACGGTCTTCGCCCTGATGCAGGCCGACGAACTGGGCCTCAGCAAGGCCTCGAGCGACAGCAAGCTCGCGGAAGCCAAGGCCAATCCCAACC
>JBJTBH010000114.1:0-2282 GCA_046091285.1 Cyanobacteriota bacterium
TCCTTGCGGTTCATCGCCAGGTTGTAGCTGCGGGGCTTGGGCCCGAAGACCACACCGCCGCCGGGACGCAGGGGGGTGCGGATCGATCCCTGACGGGCCCGACCGGTGCCCTTCTGCTTGTAGGGCTTGCGGCCACCACCGGCCACTTCGGCCCGGGTCAGGGTGCTGGCGGTGCCCTGGCGGGCATGGGCCAGCTGCCTCACGACGGCGCGATGCACCAGGTCGTTGGCGGAGGTTTCCTTGGCGACCTTCAGGTCGAGGCTGGCCTTGCCGGCTGCCTTGCCCTGCCAATCGCGGATTTCTAAATCAGCCATCTCGTTCCTCCTCAGTTCCCAGCTTTGGCGCCCACCCGTTTGGCCGGGCGGATGTTCAGCAGTGCACCGGGCTTGCCGGGGACGGAGCCCTTGACCACCAGCAGATTGCGCTCGACGTCCACCTTGAGGATCGTCAGGCCACGGGTGGTGATCTGTTTGCCGCCATAGCGGCCGGCCATGCGCTTGCCGGGATACACACGGCCCGGCGTGGTGCCGGCACCGGTGGAACCGGGTTCGCGGTGGTTCTTCGAGCCGTGGGTCATCGGACCGCGGCTGAAGCCATGGCGCTTCTGATAACCGGCGAAACCACGGCCGATCGTGTCGCCGCTCACATCGACCTTCTGACCTGCCTCGAAGGCGGTGACGGTGATGGCGGCGCCCAGCTCGAGACCATCGACGCTGTCGACGCGGTACTCGCGCAGGTGGCGCAGGAGCTCATCGCCCGACTTGGCCAGGTGACCCTTGGCCGGCTTGTTCACAAGCTTGTCGCGGGTTTCGCCGAAGCCGACCTGCACGGCGGTGTAGCCGTCGCTGGCGGAGCTCTTGAGCTGGGTGATGCGGCAGGGGCCCGCTTCGATCACGGTGACCGGAATGGACCTGCCTTCTTCATCGAAGAACTGGGACATGCCCAGTTTCTTCCCAAGAATGCCGATGGACATAGGAGGGGGAACAACGCCAGCAGGACCACCACACGGGTCGGGCCGCAAGGCTCGATCGTGCAGAGAATGCTGAATCGGAGATCGCTGGAAGACCGGAGGAACAACCTGCAGATTGTGCTGGCGATCGCTCGCCTGGCGACAGATCCGACAGAGGGAGGGAACGGATCCCGATCCTGTTCGGTGGAGCTAGCGAATCGAAGCAGCGGGCTGGGACTTGCAATGGCGTGGACATGGAGCATGTCCGGCGTCATCAACAGTTTCCCGACGGCTCAGACAGCCCTGAAGCTGCCCTGGCCGTACTGGCCGGGGAAGGGACGCCACCAATCAATGGCGACCCTGCGCATGGCTCTGGAGGCCCGGCTAGCGGACGGGCACAGAGATAAATGCGCAAGCAAAGAGACTACCTCATCACCATCACCTTCTTTTTGTCTCCGCCGCTGATGTCCAGCGGCTCCCCCCGGCTTCGTCGGGGGAGGCTGTGCCGACCCACGGCCCGAGTCTGATTGCGGCCCCCTGCCGCCCCGCTTTCGTCGTTGGCTGCCAGACTGCTCTGAGCGCCTTTGATCCCGATGCCCCTGCTGCTCACCGGCCGTGGTTTCCGCCAGGAGCTTGAGCGCTGGGGGGCCCTGGCCCTGTTCGCGCCCCTGGAAGGCGGGGCGGAGACCCGACTGCTGCGCCGTCTTCGTGCCGCCGGATACCAGGCCCTGATGACCTCGGCCCGCGGTCTCGGGGATCCTGAGACCTACCTGCTCCAGTTGCACGGGGTCCGACCGCCCCATCTCGGTCACCAGAGCGTCGGCCGTTCCGCTGCCGTCGGCGATGTGCAGCAGGTGATGCCGCAGCTCGGGGCCCTGCTGGCCTCCGATCGGCCGATCGTGCTCTGGCTGCTGGAGGGGCAGGTGCTCTCCTCGGCTGAACTCGGTTCGCTCGTGGCGCTCACCCGCCGGGAGCCGAAGCTGCGCATCGTCGTGGAGCTGGGCGGCGCCCGCGCTCTGCGCGGGCAGCCCCTGCAGGAGCTCCTTGACGCCTGAGGTCGCGGTCGTCACTCCGGAGCAGGCCCTGGCCGCCGGCCGCTGGGTGAAGGTCATCGGCGGTGCCAGCAATCAGGATCTCGAGGCTCTGGAGGACCTCGCCGGTCTCTTCAGTCTGGCCGGGGTCCATTGCCTCGATGTGGCGGCTGATGCCGCCGTCGTCGCGGCCACCCGCCGGGGCGTCCCCTGGGCGCTCGACCCCGGGGCTCAGGCGGCGGCCGGGGTGTGGGTGGGGCGGAGCGGTGGGGGCGATCCGCATTTGCGCAAGGCGTGGGTCG
>JBJTBH010000115.1:0-10289 GCA_046091285.1 Cyanobacteriota bacterium
AGCAGCAGCTGGCGCAGCACCCCGCGAGTGAGGGTGAGCTGCGGCAGCGCCAGGCTCAGGCGCAGCCAGATGGGAAGAACCAGCCGCTCCAGCATGGGTGCTGCAGGCCGGCACGGTGCCGGTCGCGGGACATCCGTCAGCTTGGCGCCGGACGGCCCGGCCTGTCAGCCGACCGGCCGTCCCATCTGCGCGAGATAGGCGGCGCTGCCGAGCTCCAGCAGCCGGCCGTCCTTGGCCACCACCTGGTCATGGAGCGCGAGCCGGTGGGCGACCAGGCGCTCGGCCAGCAGCGGATCGGCCACCGCCAGGATCTGGGCCGCCAGCAGGCGGGCCTTGGCGCCATTCCCGATCGCCACCGTGGCCACGGGGATGCCGGCAGGCATCTGCACGATCGAATGCAGGGAATCGACGCCGGAGAGGGCGCGGGTCTGCACCGGCACCCCGATCACCGGAAGGATGGTGAGGGAGGCGACCATGCCCGGCAGGTGAGCGGCGCCACCGGCGCCGGCGATCACCACCTTGAACCCCCGGGCGGCGGCCCCCTGGGCGAAGGCCACCATCTCCAGCGGCGTGCGATGGGCCGACAGCACCCGCACCTCCACCGCAACGCCGAGTTGTTCCAGCACCGCCACCGCCGGCTGCATCGTCGGCAGATCGGAATCACTGCCCATCACCACGGCCACCGCCGGGGCCTGATCGGAGCGGAGCGGGATGGAAGAAGCAGCCAACGGGCGCGGGCGCAGCAAGACTTGCATTGTCTCGTGTCTGCCATGCGCTGGCTCACCAACGTCCGTCTGCCCCAGGCCCTCCGCTGCCGCCACGGCGCCGATGCCCGCTGGCGCCTCGGCCTGGAACGGGTGCAGGGTGACGGGGACACCGCCGCCGGCTAGCGGATCCGGGTGCTGGAGCCGATCGCCGCCGGCAGCGCCGCCGCCGGTGAGGACTGGGGCGGCGACTGGATCAGCCCGATGGGTGTCGACCTGCAGATCAACGGCGGTCTGGGCCTGCCGTTTCCCGAACTGCAGACCTCCGACCTGCCGCGGTTGCGGGAGCTGCAGGAGCAGCTCTGGCGCGATGGTGTCGAAGCGATCTGCCCCACCCTGGTCACCTGCGGCATCGAGCCCCTCCGGCAGGCCCTGGCGGTGCTGGCCCAGGCCCGTCAGGTCGATGCAGCCGATGGAGCCCCCCGGCGCTGCCGACTGCTGGGGGCGCACCTGGAAGGGCCGTTTCTGGCGGCGAGCCGGCGCGGCGCCCACCCGGAGCAGCATCTGGCCGCTCCCAGCCTTGCGGCCCTGGGCGAACGCATCGATGACTTCCGATGCGGGCCGGGCTGGAGCCGCGCTGGTGAGGCCCTGAACGCCGACATCAGCCTGGTGACCCTGGCCCCGGAGCTGAGCGGAGCCGACGCCGTGCTCCTGCCGCGGCTGCTGGGCTTCGTGGCGGTGAGCCCCGGCCACACCGCCGCCGGCGACGAGCAGGCTCAGGAAGCCTTCAGGGCGGGCGTGGGGATGGTGACCCATGCCTTCAATGCGATGGGCGGACTGCAGCACCGCGACCCGGGCCCCCTGGCGGCGGCCCTGCTGCAGGGCGATGTCGCCCTCGGCCTGATCGCCGATGGTGTGCATGTGGCGCCGTCGATGGCGGTGCTGCTGCAGCGGCTGGCGCCGGAACAGGTGGTGCTGGTCAGTGATGCCCTGGCCCCCTACGGCCTCGGCGAAGGCCAGCACCGCTGGGACGAGCGGCTGCTGATCGTGGCCGATGGCAGCTGTCGGCTGGCCGACGGCACCCTGGCCGGAGTCACCCTGCCACTGCTGGAGGGAGTCCGCCGGCTGGGGCGCTGGAGCGGCGAATCGAGCCGGGCGATCGCCGCCGCCACGGTGCTGCCGCGGCGGGTGCTCGGCGACAGGCGCGACGTGCGCGGACTGCTCACGGGCCGGCGCCTTGAGCACTGCCTGCGCTGGCGGGCCGGAAGCGAGGGGCCCAGCTGGCGACCCGCGGTGTCCGCCAATCCGTGAGCCGCCTGCAGCGGAGTCCGGCGCGGCCCTTATCGTGCCGGCTGTCTCGGCTGCATCAGGCAGCACTCCTCCACACCCGATGGCCTCCCCCGAGCTGCTCGACCAGACCCTTGCCAAGGCCGCCGAGAAGCAGGAGGTGAAGGGCTACTTCGAGACCACCGGCTTCGATCGCTGGAACCGCATCTACAGCGACAGTGAAGATGTCAACCGGGTGCAGCGCAACATCCGTATCGGGCACCAGAAGACGGTGGACAACGTGCTGGCCTGGCTGCAGGAGCAGGGCGACCTGGCAGGCCGCAGCTTCTGCGATGCCGGCTGTGGTGTCGGCAGCCTGACCCTGCCGCTGGCGCAGCTCGGGGCCGGATCGATCGCGGCCTCCGATCTCTCGGAAGCGATGGTGATCGAGGCCGCGCGCAGGGCCGGCGAGGTCGGCATCAGCCCCGGCCGCATCCACTTCCTGGCCTCCGACCTGGAAAGCCTTTCCGGTCGTTACGACACCGTGATCTGCCTGGATGTGTTCATCCACTATCCGCAGCAACCGGCGGAAGACATGGTGCGGCACCTGGCCGCGATGGCGGATCGGCATCTGATCGTCAGCTTTGCGCCTTACACGCCGTTGCTGGCCCTGCTCAAGGGAATCGGCCAGCTGTTCCCCGGTCCCAGCAAGACCACCCGGGCCTACACCCTGCGCGAGAAGGGGATCGTGAAGGCCGCCACCGAGGCCGGCTTCGTGCTCCGGCGACGGAGCCTCAACAAGGCCCCCTTCTACTTCTCGCGGCTGCTGGCCTTCGAAAAGGCCTGACGCCACGGCTTCAGGGCGCCAGGGGCGGCGGAGTGCTGGCCGGCACCTGGCGCAGGTAGGTCTGCACGGGCAGGCGACGGGCCTGGGCATAACCCACCGGCAACCAGACATCGCCGGCCACGGTGGGCACATGGATCTCCCACTGATACAGACCGCGGAAGATCGCCGGATCCTCGCGGAGCAGGGAGGCATAGAGCAGCACCGCCCGGCCGTAGTGATCGCTGTTGTTGTAGCCCCACAGGGCCCGCCGCAGATCGCTGGGGCCGCCGCGCCGCACCAGGTAACGGGCCGCCGCCTGGATGGCATCGTCAGCATTGCGGATATCGCCCTTGCCGATGCCGGCTTCGGCCCAGGTGCTCGGCAGGAACTGCATCGGGCCCTGGGCGCCGGCGACGGAGATGCCATCGATCCGCCCAAGGCCGGTCTCCACCAGATTGACCGCCGCCAGCACCTCCCAGGGGATGCCGGTGGCAGCGGCGGCGCGCCGGTAGGAGCGCAGCAGGGCCTCCCTCGGAGCGGGCGGCACAATCCGCCAGGCCGGGACCGTACGGGCGGGAGCACCGCGATGCATCGCCAGGAAGTCACGCCGGGCAGCGATCGCCCGCTCCGCCACGGAATGCCAGCGTGATGCCAGCAGGGGCAGCACCTGCTGGGCGAGGGCGGGACGGGTGGCCAGCACGCGATAGATCACCTGCTGCTGGTGGCCGAGGGCCGGCAGGGCGGCGTCGGCTGTCGCCGGATCCCGCACCGCCTGCTCCACCGCCGTCAGCAGTCGCGCCAGCGCCTGGGGATCGGTGGGAACCACCGGGTAATGACGGCCATCAGCCTGGCGGGGCAACCCCGGGGCTCCAGGCAGGGTCAGCGGCAGCGGCAGCAGCGACGGCACCAGCGGCGGCCTCGCGAGCGGTTCCGCCCGGGCGCACCCCACCGCCAGGGAAGCGAGCACCAGAGCCGCGGCCAGCGGAGCCTGGAAACGGCGATCGATCGGAAACAGACGCATCAGGCCGCAGCGCTCGCAGGCCACGACGCTATCGGGGCCGCCACGCCCCGCCACCCCTGCACCGCAGAGCCCCGCAGGGGTCGCGCCCATGGAACGCTTGTGCCGGAGCGGACCGCAAACGCCATGAACGCCATCAAAGCCGCAGCCGAAAGCCCTGGCGATCGTGAAAATCAGGCTCCGGCCCTGGGTGGCGCAGAGCCCAGTAACTGAGACCCCCCTCACGGTGCTCGAGCACGGCGGTGAGCGAAGCCTCCAGACCGCCGGGCGGCACCGCCTCCGGCGCCGGGCCGTGCAGCTCCAGCTCCAGCTCCAGCCGGTCGGGGCCGGCTGCGGCATCAGCCCGGGTGAGCGTCCAGGCGATCCGCGGAGGAGCCGAGAGCGACGTCGGCCGCAGACCCTGGCGATAGCGATCGAAGCCGTAGAGATTCCAGGCACCGCTGGGGCTGGCATTCAGCTCCCAGTAGCCCTCCGCCCCAGGCACCCCCCAGAAAGCTTCGAAGCAGGTGTGCTGCCAGAGACCATCGCATCGGGCCGGCTCAGCGGCCGCCGGAGGCAGGATCAGCTGATCGATCGCGCCCTGGAGCCGGAAACGCAGGCGCAGGCCCTCGCGATAGCGCTCGAGCGCCCCCTGCAGATCAAGCGTGTCCGTGACGGCCACCGGAAGGGCACCGGGGAACGGCCGCAATCTCTGCCAGCCGGCCGGCGATGCAGGCTGCGACCCGGGCGCGAGCAGGGTCATCGCAGCTCCGCCACGATCGCCGCCAGCCGCGCCTGCTGGGCCTCGATGCTGGCCACCAGATGGAACTGCACCAGGGCACGGTCGAGGTTGTGGCGCCGATGACGGGTGCGGAAATAGACGTCGCCCTCGAGGTGATCGGTGTAGAAGCGCAGGCCGAGCTCGAAGGCCAGCAACCGCGGCGCCACCGGCAGAGCCTCCCAGTCAGGCTCGGTGAGAAAGCTGCGGGCCATCGAGAGATAGCCCGAGAGGATCGCGGCACCCAGGTCGGCATCGAACCGCACCGCCTCGAAATCGGTGGTCTCCTCACCGAGCGGATTGCAGCCGGAGCGCAGGCAGTCGCCGATGTCGTAATGCACCAGGCCGGGCTTGACGGTATCGAGATCGATCAGGGCGATCGCGGCGCCGCTGTGAGCGTCGAGCAGCAGGTTGTTGACCTTCGGATCGCCATGGATCGGGCGCAGGGGCAACAGCCCCTGCGCCCTGGCCTGCTCCAGCACCGGCACCAGGGTCCGGCGCTCCTCGATGAAGGCCTCACACCAACGACGCTGCTGCCGCCAGCCGTCGGCGGAGGTCTCAGCACCGGCCGCCGCCACGCCCTGCCGCACGCTGTCGTAACGGGCCAGGTAGGCGGGGGTGATGTGAAAGCCCTCCAGGGTGTCGGTGAGCTGATCCACCGGCATATCACGGATCAGCCGGTGGAACGTCCCCAGACCGAGGCCGACCTGATGGGCCTGCTCCGGGCCGCTGATCACCTCGAGACTGCGGGTTCCGGCGATGAACCGCAGGGCCCGCCAGTGATCGCCCGCCACCACCACCGCCGGCCCCGGCTCCTGGCGGGGCGGCAGCAGCTCCGGCAGCTCCCAGCGGCGGCCGGCCAGGGCCGGCACCCCCTCGCGCAGGTGCCGGTTCACGTGCTGCTCCACGACGCGGTGATTGGCGATCACCTCAGCCGGATCACGGAACACCGCACCATTGAGGCGCTGAAGCACGAACGCCTCCCCGAAACGGCCGCGACCCTCGAGCGCCGCCGCGGCCCCGGGCCGGAGCCGCACCAGAAAGGTGTCATTGATCTGACCGTTGCCGAGGGGCTGGACGGCCTGGATCCAGCCGGGCTCCACGAAGCGGGCGGCGATCGCCTCGGGCGACAGCGGCTGAGCCTCAGGGATCGGGGACACGCGCAGGAGACAAGCAGCACCCCAGAGCGTGACAGCCACCATCGCGGCCGATGCGGGCAGCGGTGCCAGCCGCCGCACCGGGTCACCAGGAGGGTGGCGGCGCCTCCAGCGACAGCGTGGAGCCATCCTCGCGGCGCAGCTCCAGCGACCGGGCCTGCAACCGGTACCCGCCATCCCCGGGCAGGACCTCGGAGCGGGCCTGCCCCCCGGGCCCGTAAAGGGGATCACCCAGCAGCGGGGCACCGATGGCGGCGCAATGGATGCGGATCTGATGGGGCCGCCCGGTGGCGATCGCCACCTGCACCCTGCAGACACCGGCTGAACGCTCGAGAAGGGTGAGGGTGCTCAGGCTGGCCAGGGCACCGCGCTCACCAGGATCCACCGCACACCAGAGCTGGTCGAGGCGCGGATGGGGGCGGCGTCCGATCGGCGTGCGGATCACACGCGACTCCCCGAGGGTCCAGTCGGCGGGCAGCGGCTCGATCAGAGCCAGATAGATCTTGCGACAGAAGCGCTGCTGACCGGCGATCTCGGCGGCAGCCCCATCCGCCGCCGCCCCATCCGCCGCCGTGCTCTCGCGCAGCTGGGCGCTGAGCCAGGCCCGGGTGCGGGCCCGGCGGGCGCAGACCAGCAGCCCGGAGGTGAAGCGCCCGAGGCGATGCACCGGCCGGGGCAGGCCCTCGCTGGAAGCGATCAGACCAGCGGCGACCCAGCCCTCCAGCTGCCGCAACACGGTGTGGTCCAGGAAGCCCCCGGCCGGCAGCACAGGCAGGCCCGCAGGTTTGTTGAGCACCAGAAGATCGCCGTCATCGAAGACGATCGCACCTGCAGGCAGCACCGGCACGGCCGCCTCCTGCCAGGGGGGCCGATGCCAGACCAGCCGATCGCCCGCGACGAGCGGCCCATCGGCCCGGAGCTGATCACCGTTGCACCAGATCTCGCCGGCGGCGAGGCGCTCCGTCCACACCGACCGCTCTGAATGCCGATAGCGGGCGGCATAGAACCCGGCGGCGCTGGCCACCGGAGCCTGCACCCGATCCCGGTAGGCATGGCCGCCATTGAAGGCCGCCGGCAACCAGGGCTCCGGCAGCCGATCAGCCCTCCGATCAGGGGTCAGGCCGGCCGGGGGATCACTCCACCAGACCATGTTCCAGGGCGTAGCGGACGAGCTCGGTGCGGCTGGCGGTGCCGGTCTTGATGAACAGCCGGCTCACATACTTCTCGACATTGCGGATCGAGGTTTCCAGGCGTCGGGCGATCTCCTTGTTCATCAACCCCTCGGCCACCAGCTGCAGCACCGACGCCTCCCGGGGCGTGAATTCAAAGGCCGGCGCCGCCGCACCCTTGCGCTGTCCGCCGGTGGCGAGCAGGGAGCGGATCTCGGTGATCTGGCGGGCCATCTGGCCGATGTCGGCATCGGCATAACGGGCGGCTTCCGCCAGCAGGCGCTCCTGGCGACGCACAGCGTTGTGCACCCGCGCCACCAGCTCGTCGGGATCGAAGGGCTTGGGGATGTAATCGTCGGCTCCGGCCTGGAAACCGGCGATGCGATCGGCCGTCATCCCCTTGGCGGTGAGGAAGATCACCGGAGTGCCCCCCAGGCGCTCATCGGCCCGCAGCCGCTTCAGCAGGCCATAGCCATCACAGCGGGGCATCATCACATCGCTGATCACCACATCGGGCAGCAGCTGCTGGGCCTTCTCCCAGCCCTCCTCACCATCGTTGGCGGTGGTCACCTGGAAGCCCTCATCCTCGAGGTAAGCCCTGACGGCGGTCCGCAGGCCCGGCTCGTCATCGACCAGCAGCAACCGCACCGGGGCCGGAGCGGCCGGGGCCTCGCCGCCGTGTTCCGCCACCGGGGTGAGTCCGGCGTCGCCCTGGGAGTCCGGCGATGGGAGGGCTGCGGTCATGGCCGGAACACAAGAGCTGGCAGGTGGAAATGTATCCACCCTCTGCGATCGCTCCCAGGGGGGAATCCCCCACCGGTCGGACCGGTCGGCGTCAGGGCTGGCCGCTCGGCAGCACCTGCTCCCGCTCCACCAGCTGGCCGCTGAAGCCCAGGCGGCGGGCCGTCGCCCCGAGCTGAGCCGGGTCACGGCCGGCCTGTTCCGGGAAACACACCGCCCACCAGAGCAGATGGTCACGACGATTGCCCGGATGAATCACACCGCCGGGATTGAGAAAACGCACCTGCAGCTGGCGGCCGTCATTGGTGACCCGCATCGGGTTGGCCGGCAGGCAGCGCACCGTTTCATGCCGCACCAGGGCCCGATCCGGCAACTCATCCCAGACCTTGACGCGCCAGAGGCCGGGCTGGGCTGGATCCGCGGTGGCGGCCATGATCCCGAACGCCTGCTTGCCCTCCATCATCTGTTTCTCCTCCAGCAGCACCAGCCCCGGCGGCCGCAGCTCCTCAGCGGACGGGATGTCAGCGGCAGCGGACGGATCAGGGGCAACGGCCACCTGACCGGCCGCCAGCGCCAGCGCCAGGAAGGTCGGCCGCAGGATCGGCGTCAGGGGCCCCAGCCACCGCAGCATCGTCCGCCGGGACTGCCACCGGCATGGCGGCTGCCCCGCACCGCCGACCTGAAAGGGAAGCAACCTGCGCTGCATCGGTGAACCCCGGAGCCGTCAGCCCCCAGCATGACGACAGCCGCGGCTGACGACCCGCCGGGGCCATCATGAACGGATTGCTCCAGGCCGATGCGGTGAGCGGCAGCCCTCCTTCCCTCGATCACCAGGCCACCACCCCCAGTGACCCGGCGGTGGTGGCCGCCCTGGAGCCCTACTGGCGGCAGGACTTCGCCAATGCCTCCAGTCGGCTGCATCGCCCCGGCCTGCTGGCGGCCGCCGCCCTGGAACAGGCCCGCCGCCGCCTGGCGGCCACCCTGGGCGCCAGAGCCGAACAGGTGCTGTTCACCAGCGGCGCCACCGAGGCGAACAATCTGGCGCTCAAGGGGTTGGCGGAAGCGGAGCGCACGCGGGGCGGCAACCGCCGGCACCTGATCACCGTGGCCACGGAACACCGGGCCGTGCTCGAACCGATCACCGCCCTGGCGCGCCAGGGCCATGAGGTGACGATGCTGCCGGTGGAAGCGAACGGCCTCCTCGACCTGGGGCGGCTGCAGGCTGCCCTGCGACCCGACACCCTGGCGGTGAGCGTGATGGCCGCCAACAATGAAATCGGCGTGCTGCAACCGCTGACGGCGATCGCACGCCTCTGCCGCGAACGGGGGGTGCGGCTGCACTGCGATGGCGCCCAGGCCGTCGGCCACCTGCGGCTGCGGGTTCAGGAGCTGGGCCTCGACCTGCTCAGCCTCAGCGGCCATAAGTTCCATGGCCCGAAGGGCATCGGCGCCCTGGTGGTGGCGGATGGCGTGGTCCTGGCCCCCCAGATGCATGGCGGAGATCAGGAGCGGGGCCTGCGGGCCGGCACGCTGCCCTTGCCCCTGATCATGGGGCTGGCCGAAGCCGCCAGCCTGGCCGAAGCCGATCGGGAGGAGCGCCAGCAGCGCCTCGGGGCCCTGCGGGATCGCCTCTGGACCGCCCTGGAATCGCTCGGGGATGTCACCTGCAACGGCGATCTCAGGCATCGGCTGGCCCATAACCTCAACGTCAGCATCGGCGGCGTCGATGGCACGCGTCTGCACCAGGAGCTGCGGCGCCATCTGGCCGTCAGCAGCGGCTCGGCCTGCAGCCAGGGCCGCCCCTCGCATGTGCTGACGGCCCTCGGCCGCACACGTCAGCAGGCCACCGCCTCGATTCGCTTCAGCTTCGGACGGCCGACCACCGACGCCGACATCGACCGGGCGATCGAGGTGGTCGCGCGCACGGTGCAGGACCTGCGCGGCGCTGCCGGAGGCAGGCGGAACGACGGCGCGATCAACGGCTGAGGAGCACGAAACCACCCACACCCACCAGGGCCAGCAGGACCTGGGCGAAACGACTGACCAGCATCCCGACGACGACCGCCAGGCCGACCAGGGCGCCCCGCTGCAGCTGCGGACCGAACGGCAGCGACTCATCGCGATTCAGGGCCCCGGCGAGCAGTTCCCCCAGGGAGGCACCGAGCCAGGGTCCGAGCAGGGCTCCGAGCAGCGGTCCGCCGACCGGAAGCGCGGGCAGCAGCCCCAGGAGTCCCGCCACCAATCCGAGGGCCGCCCCGCCATAGGCCCAGCGGCTGGCCTGGAGACGGGAAGGCCCCAGCAGCACCCCGAGGGCCTCGGCTCCCCAGCCGAGCACCAGCAGCACAAACGCCAGCAGCAGCGCCGGCCAGCCGGCCTCCCAGCCCACCCCCCAGCACCAGAGACCGGCACCGAGCGGCAGCAGCACCAGACCGGGCAACACCGGCAGCAGGGTCCCCGGAATCGCCAGCAGCTGCAGCAGCAGAGCCAGCCACCAGAGCAGATCAGTGCTGAAGAATGCAGGCGATGGGGGCATCGTCAGGGGCGGGAAGCGGGGACCGGGGCCGCCGTGCGGCGGGCGAGCCCCAGCCAGGCGGGGCGGCGGCGGGGGTGTGGCGCGCTGTCATTGGGCTCCCCCCGCAGGGCCGGCCGGG
>JBJTBH010000116.1:0-2823 GCA_046091285.1 Cyanobacteriota bacterium
CCTCCTGATCGAGGAGGTGCGAGGCGTCCGCCGGCCGGTGAAGGTGCCCGTGAGCCTGAGCCTCGCTGATGCCGAGCTGCTGGATCAGTTCGCTACAGAGCAACGGCTGCCGCGCGCAGTCGCCGCGCGCGCCCTGGTGCGCAACAGCCTCTCCCTGCTGCGTGAGGCCGCTTGATGCTCTCCGCTGGCCCCTGCCACCTGGTTGCGGCAGGATGCAACGAAGCCCGGGCACCCCGTAAGGGCGGCCCGGCCCCGCTGATTAACCAAACCAACCCGGAGGGTTCCAGCCCTCCCGGATCGCGCCCACGGAGGCCGAAGACCCCGATGGACACCCAAACGGCCGAGGCCGGTGGCTGCAAGCAGCTTACCGGCTCCTGCCCCGTCCGCGCCATGGCGTGAGGTGCGGAGCATGACAGCAACCAAGGGAACCGGCACAACACGCCTTTCGTTCACTGAGCGGCAGCGGCTGGTCCAGCAGGTGGAGGCACTGCCCCCCGGCCTGGCCCTGACGCCCGTTGGCGAGCAGAAGGCCGCCTACCTCGCGGGCTGGCCGCAGAAGCCGCAGAACGCCTTCCAGCTGGCGGCAGAGATCGGATCAGGCCGTGCTGTAGCGGTCGGACTGATCTGTGGCCCCATCTCCGGTGGCGTGCTGATCGTTGACCACGACGGAGCCAGTGCTGGCCCGGTGCTCGAGCGGGTGATGGGCGGCGATCCGCTGCCGCCCACGTGGCGCTGGAGCTCAGGCCGTGTCGGCCGGTGGGCGGCTGCCTTCCGTGTCCCCGATCGCTTCTGGCCCGCCATGGCTGGCAAGTGGGAGGAGAGGACAGACGTCGAGTCGCCCGACTCCAAGGCCGGGAAGCTCGAGGGGCTGGAGCTCCGATGGAGCGGCCACTACAGCGTCCTGATCGGCGCCCATCCCGACACGGACGGTTACCGGTGGCTGCCGGACTGCAGCCCTGCAGAGGTGGAGATGGCAGAAGCGCCGCTGCAGCTGATTGAGCCGTTACTGAAGGACCAGCAAAGGGGCGATCCGCTGCCGTTGCTGACGCCACCATCGCCGCTGCCGTCCGGCCAGTCGCTGCCGTTGCTGGAGTTCACCAGCAGAGCCACGCGGGATTTCGTCGAAACAGGCGGCACGCCTGGCCAGTGGAACGACGATCAGCTCACGCACACCCTGGATCTGATCGGCACGGAAGCGTGGCTGCACCAGCAGGGGCACCGAGCCGAACCCACCGCGCGGGATGCGTTCGCTCAACACATCGCCGCCGCGCGGCAGAAGGACAGCACGTTCAACAGCCGCCGCGCCTGGCAGCGGTTTGAGGGAGGACTGAAGCGCACGCCGACACCATCGGCCACAGACCAGCAACTACGCGACCGGCTGGCGTTTCACACCAGAGAGCCACGTCACAGCCGCCAGGAGGCGCCGCAAGCGGTCGCCACAGGGGAGACACCAGACCAGGCCGCCGGCCCCGCTGCAGCGCCTGCAGCTGCCAAGAAACCGCGACTGTCGCCAGCCCAGAAGCTCGCATCATTGCGCGAACTGGCCGCGGAACTGCTCGAGCAGAAGGCCGCGTTTTCTGATCGCGTGCCATTGCTCAGGGCCAAGGCAGAAGACCTGGACCTCACCCTCAGGGATGACGAGTTACGGCGGCTGATCTGGGATGCACGCCGCGCCGCTTCCGGTGCCAACGAGCTCCTTGGACCAGGGGCGGTACTTGATCTCACCCCAGCGCGCTGGATCTGGGAAGGCGTGATCATGCCCGCCGCGCTGAATCTGCTGATCGCGCTGCCAAAGGTGGGCAAGACCTCCCTGGTGCTCGCGATGCTCGCCGCATGGCATCGCGGTGAGCCCACCTTCCTGGGTCTGCCCCTGGTCGGCACCTGCCCGCCGGTCCTGATCGTTGGCACTGATCAACCGCAGTCGGACTGGGGCCGGATGTTGCTGGAGGTGGGGCTGATTGAGGCGGATGGAGTCATCCGCGCGCCGCTGATCGGCCTGGCGCACGCCGGCCGGCCGCTGCACCTGTCACAGGAGGGGATCGAGCGGATCGCCGCCTACGCGGCCGCTCACCCTGGCCTGTTCGTGCTGATCGACTCCATCGCAGCCGTAACCGGCCCGCTCGGAATCGACGAGAACACGGCCGAACTGGCCGAGCCCATCCGTGACTTGATGGAAGCGGTTGAGCCGTACGGCGCCACGGTCCTGGCCATCCATCACGCCAGCAAAGGTAGGGCCGGTGAGAGCCCCACCCTCGCCAGCCGTGGCAGCACCGCTCTACCTGCTGTCGCGTCTCAGATCGTCAACCTGGCCCGCATGGCCAGCGGCAACCCTGGAGCCACGCCAGACCGCCGGATTGTCGTCAAGACAGACGGCCGTGCCGGTGAGCCCCAGCACCTGCTGATCGAGCGAACCGCCGACGGCTGGATCAGCCATGGCACGGCCGAGAGCGTGGCGCTAGCCCAGCACCTGCAGAAGGTCGAGGAAGACCTGAACGATCGCCAGGCGGACCTGCTGGAGCTGGTCCGCGAGAGATGGGCCAGTGGTGAGAGGACGGACGCCAACGCCGTGGCAGCCGCCATGGACCTGGGCAAGCACGGTTCGGACGTGGCACTCCGAACCCTCAAGCAGGTGGCACGGAAGGGGCTGATCCAGAGCGTCAGGGAAGTGGGCGCCCAGGGCCGCACTACGTGGTTCTGGCCGATCGGCTCCGACACCCAGCGGAAGGTTCCGACACCCTCGCGCGGGGGTCTGTCTGATGTGTCGGAAGTGTCGGAAGTGTCGGACCCCTTCCAAGATCAGATGGCTTCCCCCCTTACTCGGAG
>JBJTBH010000117.1:0-3065 GCA_046091285.1 Cyanobacteriota bacterium
ACCGGGCGTCCGTTCCATTCTGCCGGTCCCTCGGGAGGATCGGACCGCCGGGGGGCGCTCACGCTCCGTTCGCGTCACACTCGGGCCAACGGCCTGCAGCACTCTGGCGTCCGGATACGTTCACGATCGCGCCACCTGGCTGCTGGCCCTGCCTTTCGCGCTGCTCTGGTGGCCATGGCTTGGATGGACCGGGCTGCTCGGCGGCGGCCTCGCGTTCCTGATCGGCGGCCTCTGGCTGTCGCCGGATCTCGATACCCGCTCCAATCCCACCCGGCGTTGGGGGCCGCTCCGATGGCTCTGGTGGCCTTATCGCCGCCTGCTGCGCCATCGTTCATTGCTCTCCCACAGTCCCCTGCTCGGCACCGCCGGTCGGTTGCTCTACCTGGCCGCTCTGGGGCTGGCCTTGTGTCTGCTCGCCGCACCGCTGGGGGCTCCGAGCCCCGCCGACTGCCTCTCCTGGCTGCTGGGCCTGTGGCGGCAGCAGCGGGGGCTGAGCCTGGCGATCCTCTGCGGTGTCGAAGCCAGTGCCTGGCTGCACCTGCTCCAGGACGGTGATCCGCTGCCCAGCACGCCACGCCTGTGGCGGCATCTTCGCCGCTGGCGCCGATCCGGTCGCAGACGCCGCCGCCAACGCCGGTGAGAAGGTGGGGTCCCAGTCCCCCTGCCCCCTGATCTCCGTGGAGGCCGCCATGCCTGAATCGCCGGATGCCAGCCTCGGCGCTGTTGCAGAGCTGATCGCCGTGGTGGCGCGCCTGCGCGATCCGGATACCGGCTGTCCCTGGGATCTGGAGCAGACCCACCACTCGCTTGTGCCCTATGTGCTCGAGGAGGCCCATGAGGTGGCCGATGCGATCCGCCATGGCGACGACGATCACCTGGTGGAGGAACTGGGCGATCTGCTGCTGCAGGTGGTGCTCCACGCCCGGATCGCCGCGGAGGAGGGACGTTTTGATCTGGAGGCGATCGCCCGCGGCATCAGCGCCAAGCTCATCCGTCGCCATCCGCATGTCTTCACGGAGCCGATCGATGGGGACGGTGCCGCGAATCGCGGCCGCCGCGGCGACCCCGATGCGGTGACCAGCACCTGGGAGCTGATCAAGGCACGGGAACAGAGGGAGCGCGCCCCCCAGGCTCAGACCTCCGCCAGCCCTTTGAGCGACCGCCTGGCCGGCAGGGTGCGGGGCCAACCGGCCCTGGCCGGGGCGATGACGATCTCCAGGAAGGCCGCCGCCGCGGGCTTCGAGTGGGACGCCATGGCCGGTGTCTGGGACAAGGTGCACGAGGAGCTGGATGAGCTCAAGGAGGCGGTCGCCGAAGTCCAGGCGACCGGTGACGCCAGCCACGCCCAGGAGGAGCTGGGGGATGTGCTCTTCACCCTGGTGAATGTGGCCCGCTGGTGCGGGATCGATCCTGAGGCCGGTCTGGCCGGCACCAACCGCCGCTTCCTCGCTCGCTTCTCCCGGGTGGAGGCCGCCCTCGGCGGCAACCTCCAGGGCCGCAGCCTCCGCGAGCTGGAAGGCCTCTGGCGGCAGGCCAAGGCTGAGATCCGTGCGGAGGGCGGCGAGCGTGGAGCCGCTCAGTCCTCCGGCAGCTGAACCCGGCCCTGCCGCTGGCCCTTGATGGCGCTGCGCCGCTGTTTGGCTGCCAGGCGGCGTTCCACAGAGCCGCGCGTGGGCTTGGTGGCCCGCCGTGGGGGCGGCGGTGGTTGCAGAGCCTCCTGCAGCAGCGCCATCAGGCGCCGCTGGGCGGCGACGCGGTTCTGCCACTGGGAGCGGTGCTCGCTGGCGGCGATCACCACGGTGCCATCCAGCAGCTGGGCCTCCAGGCGTCTGAGAGCCCGGGCCTTCAGGTGGGGCGGCAACACCTCCGTTGCCGCCAGATCAAAGACCAGCTCCACCCGCGAATCGGTGGTGTTCACGTTCTGGCCGCCGGGGCCTGAGGAGCGCGAAAACCGCCAGCGCAGCTCCGCGGCCGGAAGGCGCACCGCCGCCCCGCCGGGCAGGGGCAGCGGCAGGTCCGTCGTGGGCTGGGGCGTGGCCATGGCCTGAGCCTGTCACGGGGGACACACGGGCGGTGCGCAAATCTGGAGAGAGCAACCACCCCGCCGATGGCCGAGAGCAGCAGCAGCCCCGCCCCTACCTCCGGCGGGCCCCTCTCCAGCGATGGCTGGATCGACGAGATCTTCGAGGGTGTGCGCTATGGCCTGGCCGGTCGTGTGATCGCAGAAGAGCAATCGCCGTTCCAGCGGGTGACGATCATCGAGAGCGAGCGCTACGGCAAGGGCCTGTTGCTTGATGGCTGCTGGATGACGGCCGAACGCCAGGAGCGCCATTACCACGAGGCGATCGTGCATCCGGCCCTCTGCAGCGCCGCAGGCATCGAGCGGGTGCTGGTGATCGGTGGCGGTGACGGCGGCACCGCCCGTGAATGCCTGCGCCATGCCGGCGTGCAGCACCTCGACATGGTGGAGATCGCCGGCCTGGTGGTGCAGTGGAGCCAGGAGCACCTGCCGTCGATCGGTGGGGGCTGCTGGAGCGATCCGCGCTTCCACCTCACCGTCGGCGATGGCATCGCCTGGGCCGCCAATGCGCCTGAGGCCTCCTACGACGTCGTGATCGTCGATGGCTCCGACCCCGCGGGTCCGGCCGAAGGCTTGTTCAACCGCACCTTCTTCGAGCACTGCCGCCGCATCCTCAGACCCGGCGGTGTGTTCGCCACCCAGAGCGAATCGCCCGAGGCCTTCCGCCAGGTGCACCTCGACACCGTGCGTCTGATCCGCGAGGTGTTCGGCTATGCCGATCCGCTCTACGGCTGGGTGCCCCTGTACCCGAGCGGCTGGTGGAGCTGGACCGTCGCCGCCACTGACGGCCGTCGGTACCTGCAGCCGGATCCCGCTCGTGCCGCGGCCGTGGCCAGTGGCTGTGAGATCTGGAGCCCCCGCTGGCAACGTGGAGCCTTTGAGGCCATTCCCGCTGCCATTGAGCGCTCGCTGAACGCCCCGGCCTCCTGATCACCAGGTGCCCCCCATCCTCGGGCTGAGTTCAGCCCCATGCGGTTGCCACCAC
>JBJTBH010000118.1:0-8126 GCA_046091285.1 Cyanobacteriota bacterium
CCGGAGGAGCGGGCGGTGCCGCAGCAGCGACAGGAGCCGGAGCGGCGGCAGGAGCGGAAGCGGCCGCTGGAGCCGAGGGCGCGCTGGCCTGGGCAGCCGCGATCTCCTCCTCGGTATCCACCACCAGACCAATCGTCTCGCCGACCGGGGCCGTGCCACCGGCCGGCATCAGCACCGTGGCCAGATATCCGGAATTGAACGTCTCGACATACATGTCGGCCTTGGCCGACTCGACCACCAGCACCGAATCGCCGCGCTCGACCCGGTCTCCAGGCTTCTTGAGCCATTCCACGATCTTGCCCTCAGTCATCGTGGAGCTGAGGGCCGGCATGAAGATTTCGTGGGTGGCCATCTACCGGAGCCTGCCATCAAAGTGACGTCAATTTACCGGGGCACAGGAGGCCAGTGCCGCAGGACGACGGCCGCCGGTGCCCGATTCTGTGGCCACCGTGCCGATCAGGCGCCCTCGATCGCCTCGATGATGCCGTCACGCACCAGCACGGCCACCTGCAGCTTCTCCACCAGGTTGTCACCGACGCGCACCTCAGTGAAACTCTCGATCTGTCCCTGCTCGACCACCTGCTCGAAGTCAAGATCCCGCACCTGACGCTGCTGCTCGATCAACGTGCGCTTCTGCTCCTCGAGTTCGGCCCGCTTGATCGCCACCTGCTGCTGCACGGACGCCACCTGGTCCTGCACACGCGGGTCGAGGGGATTGGCGCTCTGACGGCGGATCTCATCGATCAACTGCTGACCCTCCTGCTCCAGCTGGGCGAGCTGCTGATCCACATTGACGATCGCCTGGCTCAGCTCGCGTTCGGCATCCTCCTTCCAGCGAGGCGTGACCACGGCCCGAACCGTGATCGATCGTTTGATCGAGAGGGCATTGCCGTCGGCCATGGCACCGAAAAATCAGCGCTCAACCTGTCAGCAGGACGCGGTGCGGTCAACGTCCCGCAGGGGTGGTTTCCCGCCCGGGGCGTTCGTAAAGGGCCTCGATCACGGCCGCCTCACGGGCCACGATCCGATCGCGTCGCTGCTTCAGGGTCTGGGTGAGCAGACCGTTCTCGATCGTGAACGGCGCCACCAGCGCCACGGCGGCCAGCCGTTCATCGGGCCTGGACCCTGGCCTGGCGGCCAGGCGACGGTTGAGACGACCGGTGAAAGCCTTGAGCAGTGCCGGAACAGCCTGCAATGCCCCACCTTCCGCCGGCGGGAGCAGGGGCTCGGGCGAGCCGATCTCGCGCGCGTAGGCCGCCAGAGCCTCGACCGCCGGCACCACCAGGGCCGCCAGGGCGCGGCGATCCTGGCCGACCAGCATCACCTGTTCCACCAGAACGCAGGCCATCAGGGCCTCCTCCAGGGGACCCGGCTCGATGTTCTCACCACTGCTGAGCACGATCGTGTCCTTGGCGCGGCCGGTGAGCACCAAGGAGCCATCCGGCAGCAGGTGACCCAGATCACCGGTATCAAACCAACCGTTGGCATCGAGGACTGACGCCGTGGCCTCCGGTTTGCCGAGATAGCCCGCCATCACCTGGGCGCCGCGGGCCAGCACCTTGCCATGGCCACCGATCGGCACCAGGGTCCCGCGCTCCGGATCGACGATTCTCAGCGCCGTCCCCGGAAGAGGCTGACCGGCACTGCCGCGGCGGTTGTTCCAGGGGCGGCGGCAGGTGAGCACCGGGCTCGTTTCCGTGAGGCCGTAACCCACCAGCAGCTCGATCCCCACCGCCTCGAAGAAGGCATCGACATGAATCGCCAGGGCCCCGCCACCGCTGATCGCGGTGCGCAGACGGCCACCGATCAGCTGCTGACGCACCTTCGGCCAGAACAGCCGGGAGGCCAGCGCATGCAGCGGCCAGCTCAGAGCGGCCCCGAGCGCGGCAACGGAGCGCCGCAACGACGACTCGGGCGTCAGGGTGCGATCGAGGGCGCAGCGGCACTGCAGAGCATGGAAGCGGCTGAGACGCAGGGCGAGGCGCAGCAGGCGCTGACGAGACGCGGGCATGGCCGCCATCGCATCCTCGAAGCCGGCCAGCAGCGCCTCCCAGAGCCGGGGAACACTGATCAGGTAGTGGGGCCGCACCTTCTGAAGATCGGGACGCAGCTGCTTGAGGGTGGTGTACGTCTGCGTGCAGCCACAGGAGAGGAGGAAGTACTCGGCGCTGCGCTCGTAGGCATGCCAGATCGGCAGCACGCTCAGGACCCGATCGCCCGGCTCCGGCGCCACGGCGACACCGAGATGACGAAGCTGCTGCAGGAGGTTGGCCTGGGTGAGGGGCACACCCTTCGGAGCCCCGGTGGTGCCCGAGGTGTAGAGGATGGTGGCCAGACGCTCCCCATCCGGCTCCAGCCAGGCCGGTGCGGCTGCCGTGGCGCCAAGGCTCAGCAATGTGTCCCAGCCCAGGCAGGGCACGGACAGGAGCGCCTCCGACCCGGGCGCCGCCGCAGCCCCAGAAGCGTCCGGATCCGGATCGCCCTGCAGCAGCACGATCCAGCGCAGGCGCTCCGGCAGAGGTCCCGCCATGCGCAGGCTGCGCAGCTGGGCGGCGTTCTCCAGCACCAGGGCGACGGCGCCGGAATCCTCGACGATGTAGCGGCATTCCTCGACTGGCGCCGTGCTGCCACGCACCGCATCGGCGGCGCCGAGACGCATCAGGCCCTGATCAGCCAGCAGCCAGCGGGGACTGTTGTCGGCCAGCAGGGCCACCACCTCCCCAGGCGCCAGACCGAGGCTGGCGAAACCGGCCGCCACCTGCTCGATGGCGGCGGCGAGCTCGGCATAGGTGAAACGCTCAGGCGGCCTGGCATGGGGAGCTTCGAGAGCCAGGCGATCGCCATGCAGGCGGGCGAGCTCGGGCCAGAGACGCTCGAGCGACACCAGGGCGCTCCAGTCGTGGCGCAGGGCGAGGGCCTGCTGATCGCGGCGATCACCGCGCCAGAGCAGATCGGAGAGGCCCCGCTCCCAGCCGGCACCGACGACACCTGTGACGCCGGTGAGATCAGCAGCAGCCTCGATCACGGGTCCCGACACGATGCGTCCTGGCAGAAGGGGTGTTCAGACTTACCACCCATCCAGCCGTTCCGCAGCCTGAGGTGGTCGCAAACGCAACCCGAAACGTTCACTGAAGGCCTCCAGCAGCAGGGACGCCACCTCAGTGGTGGTGATCCCCGGGCGGTGATCACGGAGGCATCCGACGGGACGATCGGCGATGCCGCAGGGCACCACCGCCGCAAAACCCGAGAGATCGCAGCACACGTTCAAGGCCAGGCCATGCTGGCTGATCCAGCGGCGGGCACCGACACCGATCGCCGCCACCTTGGCCCCCGCCAGCCAGACCCCGGTCTGACCGGGCGAGCGCTCCCCCTGCAGACCGAGGCGTTCGAGAACATCCAGGACCACCTGCTCGAGCTGGCGTAGATAGCGATGAAGGTCAGCGCCGTGGCGCTGCAGATTGAGCACCGGATAGAGCACGAGCTGGCCGGGGAGGTGGTGGGTCACCTCCCCGCCGCGATCGATGCGGAACAACGGTGCCGGCGGATCGGCCGGATCAAAGCGCAGAAAGGCTTCGCTGGCCCCCCGTCCGAGGGTGTAGCAGGGGAGATGCTCCAGCACCAGCAGCGCCCCGGGGCCGTCTGGGGCGTTGAGCAACCGCGCCTGCAGGGTGCGCTGGGCCTCCCAGCCCAGGTCAAAGGGCACCGGCGCTGCCGCAACGAAAAGGATTGCATCGAGCGTGGTGCCCATCGGCTGCAGTTCCTAGCGTCGGGAGGTCAAAGGTCGCCAGGAGGCGATCCCATGAAGCTGCTGATCCACGGCCGCAACCTCGAAGTCACTCCCGCCATCCGGGAATACACCGAGAACAAACTGGCGCGGGCGATCCATCATTTCGATGACATGGTCAAGGAGGCTGATGTCCACCTGTCCGTGGCTCGCAACCCCAGGGTGCCGCAACAGACGGCGGAGGTGACCGTGTTCGCCAACGGGCTCGTGATCCGGGCCCAGGAGCGCAGCGAGAACCTGTACGCCAGCATCGACCTGGTGGCCAGCAAGCTCACCCGACAGCTGCGGCGGTTCAAGGATCGCCAGCACGACCACCACCACAGCGCCGGCCACAACGCCACACCGACCCCCACCACCGAGGCGGTGCTGGAGCCGGTACTGGTCGATGGCTCGCTGGTGGAGGGGCGCAGCGCCACCCTGCCCCAGCCGGGCGTGCGGCGGAAGTATTTCGCCATGGCCCCGATGTCCCTCGATCAGGCCCTCCAGCAGCTGGACCTGCTCGATCACGACTTCTATGTCTTCCGGGACGCCGGCACCGACAGCATTCAGGTGGTGTATCGGCGCAACCACGGTGGCTTCGGGGTGATCCAACCGCGAGAATCCTGACCGCTGCATCCCGGCCCGTGGCCCGTGATCTGCCCGATCTTGCCCCCCTGATCGACCATGCCCTCCTGGATCCCCATGCCGGCCAGGAGGCGATCGATCGCTGCATCGAGGAGGCCCTGCACTTCGGCTTCGCCGGGGTGTGCCTGGCCTCCCGCTGGATCGAGCACGCCCGCGCCAAGGTGCCCACCTCCAGCCGGGTGCGGCTGATCTCCGTGGTGGGCTTCCCCTTCGGAGCCGTGCCGGCGGCGATCAAACAGGCGGAAGCGGAGCTGGTGGCCGCCCTCGGCGCCGATGAACTGGATGTGGTGCCCGATTTCGGCGCCCTCACCGATGGCCGCGGCAACGTCGTTTACGAGGAGCTGGCGGCGATCTGCGAGCTCGATCGGCCGGTGAAGGTGATCCTGGAGGTGGGCCGGTTGAGCCCCGAGGCCCTGGAGCTGGCCGTGGCGGTGAGCATCGATGCCGGCGTCAGCATCCTCAAGACCGGCAGCGGCTTCGGGCCTCCCGTGACGGTGGAGCAGGTGAAGCAGCTGCGGCAGCTGGCCCGCGGCCGGGCAGCGGTGAAGGCCTCCGGAGGCATCAGCTCCCTGCCGATGGCCCTCGATCTGGTGGAGGCCGGCGCCAGCCGTCTCGGCACGAGCCGCGGCGTCGCCCTGATGCAGGCCCTGCGCCAGGGGGCCCCGGGCCTTGAATCCTGACGGCCGGCTGGAGGGATTCGCCCTGCGCTGCGGTCCCCTCGGGGAAAGCGACCGGCTGCTGACACTGATCAGCGACTCGGAAGGACTGACCCGCCTGGCGGTGCCCGGGGCCCGCAGACCGCGCAGCAGCCTGGCCGGTGCCGTGCCCCTGGCGATGCTGCAGCTTCAGGTGAGCGGCCGCCGCGGCCTGCGGCGGGTGCGGCAGCTGCAGGTGCTTCGAAACTACGCCGGCCTGGCCGGGCGGCTCGAAACCCTGGCGGCGGCCCAGGGGCTGGCGGAACTGACCCTTCAGCTCGCTCCGGACCAGGAGCCGATGCCCGGATTGCTCAGCGACCTGCTGCTGCAGATGGGACGGCTGGAAGCCGTGGTGACGGAGCGGCAACCGAGCCTGGAGGCCCTGGCGATCGCGGTCCAGGGCTGCGTGCATCTGCTCGTGCTGGGTGGCTACGCCCTCCCCCTGCAGACCTGCAGCCGCAGCGGTGCTCCCCTCGAGCCTCCCCTGGGCGACTGGGAATGGCGCTGCAGCCTGATCCCGCGGGAAGGCTTCGTGATCGGAGCGGTGGCCGGGGCGCAGCTGGTGCTCACTGCCTCGGAGCTGGCCCTGCTGCAGCGGCTACCGAAGCCGGCACTGCCGCGACGCCGCGATGGTGAGCTGATGGGGCCGCCGACGGTATGGCTGCGGCTGCTGCAGCTGGTGGAGCTGTGGATCCGGGAACACCTGGGACGCTCCTGTCGGTCGCTGCGACTGCTGCGCGACTGCTTCGTGACTGCGGATGCTGCGCAATCATGGGCGGGTCCGGATGGAAGCCTTGAGCGCTCCTGAATCAACCGATCCGACAGCAGAACCATCCCGGGGACTGGCCAGCACTCTGGCGGCCGTGGATTTCCGACGCCTCTGGTACGGGCAGATCTTTTCGCAGTTGGCCGACAAGTTCTACATCCTGTTGATGGTGTTTCTGATCACCCATTACCTGGTGATCAGCCCACCCCCCGGTGACGGCGCCCTGGCCGAAGCCGCCGCCAGCTTCCACATGGACGTGGAGACCAGGCCGCAGCTGATCCTGCTGCTTTACACAGGCGTCCTGCTGGCCAACACCGCGCCGGCGATGGTGCTGGGCACCCTGGCCGGGGTCTGGGCGGATCGCTGGCCGAAGCGCCAGGTGATGGTGATCTCCAATGGACTCCGGGCCCTGCTGGCCCTGATGATCCCGCTGTGTCTGATTCATGGGCCCACCTGGCTGGGCCTGAGCTGGGGGTACTGGGCCCTGCTGCTGATCACCTTTCTGGAATCGTGCCTGACCCAGTTCTTCGCTCCGGCCGAGCAGGCGGCGATTCCGCTGCTGGTCCCTGGCGAGAACCTGCTGGCGGCCAATTCGATCTATCAGGCCACGAGCATGGGGGCGACGATCGTCGGCTTCGCCGTGGGGGAACCGATCCTGCGGCTGCTGCATTACCTCCTGGCCCGTGTTGGCAACCAGGGAGGCGAATTTCTGCTGCTGCCGTTCTGCTACGGGATGGCGGCCGTGATCCTGGCCCGCATCAATCTCCGGGAAACATCGGTCGACGTCCGCAATCAGAGCGTCTGGCGCGAAATCGGCGAAGGGATCGCCGTGCTCCGGGAACGCACCAGTGTGCGCAACGCCATCCTGCACCTGGTCCTGCTCTACAGCCTCCTGGCGGCGCTGTCGGTGCTGGCCCTGAGCCTGGCCACCGAGATCAAGGCTCTGGGACCGAACCAGTTCGGGATCCTGCTGGCGATGACCGGTCTCGGGCTGGCGGGAGGAGCGATCGGCGTCGCCCAGATCGGCCACGGCCTCAACCGACGCCTTCTGGCCTCAGCCGGCCTGGCCACCATCGCCTTCTGTCTGGTGCTGCTCGGTCAGATGAGCGGCCAGCTCTGGTTCACCCTGGGCCTCTGCGCCCTGCTCGGGGTGGGGGCCGCCCTGCTCGGCATCCCGGCCCAGACCACGATTCAGGAGGACACTCCTGAGAACGTGCGCGGCAAGGTGTTCGGCCTCCAGAACAATCTGATCAACATCGCCCTCAGCCTGCCGCTGGCCCTGGCCGGTGGTCTGGTGAGCCGCTACGGACTGCTGCCCGTGCTCTGGCTGCTGGCCGCCATGGCCCTGGTGGCCGCCCTGCTGGAGCGTCCATGGGAGCACTGACGGCGGCCATGGCGGCAACGAGCTGGAAGGACGAACGCCGCTAAAGTCAGCCGTTCGACGCGGCCGCATCTGGTGACCCACATTGCCTGGCTGGGCAAGAAGTCTCCGTTCTGCGGCAACGTCACCTACGGGCTGGCCACCACGGAAGCGTTGCGCGCGCGCGGCCACCAGATCAGCTTCATCCATTTCGACACCCCCGCTCCGGCCCTGGGACGCAGCGGCGGCGGCGGCGAACAAGGCCATTCCCCGGAGGTGACCCTGCCCTACCTGGTGAAATCGCAGGTGTACACGATTCCATCGCCGGGAGCCCAGCGGGAGCTGCGGGAATCCCTGGAGCGGATGCAACCGGAGCTGGTGCACGCCAGCCTCACCCTCTCCCCCCTCGATTTCCGATTGCCGGATCTCTGCCAGCAGCTGGGCCTGCCCCTGGTGGCCACCTTCCATCCCGCCTTCGATGCGAGCCTGCGCAACCTGGCGGCCGGCACCCAGCAACTCACCTACCAGCTCTACGCCCCCTCCTTGGCGCGTTACGACCGGGTGATCGTCTTCTCCGAGCTGCAGGCCGAGATGCTGGCCCGCCTCGGCGTCAGGGAAGAGCGGCTGGCGGTGATTCCCAACGGCGTCGACCCCCAGTGCTGGCAGCCGGCCCCGAGCCAGGGCCTCTCGGCGGAACTGGTGGAGCTGAAGCAACGCTTCTCAGGCACCCGGGTGTTCCTGTACATGGGCCGGGTGGCGACGGAAAAGAATGTGGAGGCCCTGCTCAAGGCCTGGCGGCTGGTGCGCCCCGCCGGCTGCACCCTGGTGGTGGTCGGCGACGGACCGATGCGCCAGACGCTGCAACAGGCCGGCGGCAACGAAACGGATGTGGTGTGG
>JBJTBH010000119.1:0-10845 GCA_046091285.1 Cyanobacteriota bacterium
TCGGCCGGGTCCACCGTGTCAACCACCCCTAGTACTCCCTGGCGGAGAATCAGCCGACCCAGCGCCGAGCCCCTCAGCTCCGGGCCCGCCACCATGCCGCCATCGGAACCGACCGGATGAAAGCGTTGCCGGGCTTCCTGCAGCAGGCTGCCGCTCTCGAGCGTGGAGGCCTGACCGGCCCCGGGAACGGTCGTTGAAGCAGAAGCCCGGGAGGCCGGAGGCGGCATCAGCGGCATGGACCGGGCGGGCCAGGAAGCAACCCCTGCCAGCACGGCGACAGACAGCACCCCGAGGCCGCGAGCCCCTGCTCGCCAGGGACTCGGCACCGCCAGCGACCACGTGCGGCTGGCCGCCAGGCGTTCAGACGGGTGCATCGGGTGGATCCGCAGGGGTCAGGGCTTCGTCGGTTCCAGCATCGGCGGAGGCCGGCCGGCCGGGTTCGTCACCGCGAGAAGCTGCCGTCACCGGGCCGTAACCACCACCGCCCGGGGTGGCGATCTCCAGCAGATCGCCCGGTTCCAGCTGCCGGTGCCACGAACCCGGCAGCGGTTCGGGCGCACCTCCGAGCCGCTCGAGCCGATTGCGGCCGCAGCGGCCGGGGGCACCGCCGGCCAGCCCGAACGGAGGCTGACGCCTGGATCCCGCCAGCATGGCCACGGTCAGCGGAGCCAGAACCCGCAACCGCCGCACGACCCCATCACCGCCGGCCCCGCGGCCGGCACCGCCACTGCCCCGCCGGATGCGGAAGGACTCCAGTCGCACCGGAAAGCGATCCTCCAGCACCTCCGGATCGGTGAGGCGGGAATTGGTCATGTGGCTCTGCACCGCATCGGCCCCGGCAAAGCCCTCGACGCCGGTGGCGGCGATCCTGAGGCCTGCACCAGTGCCGCCGCAGAGCGTTTCGGAATACGCATGCTCCTCATCGCCGAAGCTGAGGTTGTTCATCGTGCCCTGGCCCGCCGCCCTCACCCCCCGCGCGGCCGACAGCGCATTGCCCACCGCCTGGGACGTCTCCACACTGCCGGCGACGACCGCCGCCGGAGCGCGCGGGGCCAGCAGGCATCCCGGCGGAATCTTCAGGGTGAGGGGCTCGAAACAGCCGGCATTGAGGGGGATCGGATCACTGACCAGCGTGCGGAACACATAAAGCACCGCCGCCCTGGTGATCGCCAGAGGAGCATTGCGGTTGCCGGGTTGCTGGGGTGACGTGCCCGCAAAATCAATCACGGCGCGACGGGCACGCCGATCGATGCGCACCGCCACGGCGATACGGCTGCCATCATCGAGGACGGACACGAAGGCCCCATCCTGAAGCCGGTCGATGACACGGCGCACGGCCTCGGCCCCCTGGGCCAGGCCATGGGCCATGTAGGCCTGCACCTGTGGCAAGCCCTCCCTGTGCATCAAGGCCCGCAGCTCCTGCCGACCCAGCTGGTTGGCCGCCACCTGGGCGGTCAGATCCGCCAGAAACTGCTCCGGATTGCGCACCGGCCACGGGCCTTCCGCCAGTCGCGCCAGCCAGGCCTCCCGATCCAACCGACCGTCCTCCAGCACCGACTCGTGATCGAAGAGCAGCCCCTCCTCCTCGATCGTGGTGCTGAAGGGAGGCATCGAGCCCGGCGTGATCCCGCCGACATCCGCGTAGTGTCCGCGGCAGGCCACGAAGGCCCAGGGCCTGCCCCCATCGCCGGCTTCATCAGCGAACACCGGCGTGATCAAGGTGAGATCCGGCAGATGGGTGCCACCGTTGAAGGGAGTGTTGGTGAGCCGTGCATCCCAGGGTTTCAGGGGGGGGCGCCGCCCCTCGGCCACCGCCGCCAGCAGAGCCGTGACACTCTCCCCCATCGAACCCAGATGGACCGGAATGTGCGGCGCCTTGGCCAGCAACCGGCCCTGACCATCGAAAAGGGCGCAGGAAAAATCGAGCCGCTCGCGGATGTTCACCGAACGGCTCGTCTGCTGCAACCGCAGACCCATCTGCTCCGCGATCGCCGTGAAGCGATGCTGAAACAGCTCCAGAAGCAGCGGATCACAGGCCTGGATCGTCGGACCTTGGACCAGCGCCGAAGCCATGATCTCAGCCTCGGAGCCTGAGGAGGCCACAGGGTCCGCACCGGCCCAGGCCGCCAGCGCCCGATCGCCCCCCGCCGGTGCCCCAAGGCCGCGACGATCAGCGGCGAGCGGGTTCGCCATGGCTGGATGCTGCTCGAGCAGCCAGGCCCCATCGGCGAGCACCTGCAGCTCCCAGCCAGGGGCCAGCAGCACCGTGGAGGTGGGTTCCACCAGCAGAGCCAGCCCCTGCAGCCGTTGTCCCGGCAGCAGATCCTGGCGGCGATGCAGTGGTGCGACCTGCCAACGCTCCCCATGGAACACCTTCACCCTCGCGGCCGGCTCCGGCACGACCGCAGCAACGGGAACGGATGCCGGCCGGACGGTGGCAGCAGCGCTGGCGACCTCACGGGCCGGCAGCTCCAGATCGAGCAGCAACCGGTCGACCACCAAGGTCTCCAGCGGCGGTGCAAAACCGAAACGCCGACGATGGAGCTCGCCATGGGCAGCGGCCAGCGACTGCACCGACGCCTCGCACGCCAGCCCCCCATCCCAGGGAACGATCAGGCTGTCATCGCCACCACGAGGGCGGATCGCCAGAGCCAGCCGCTGCGTCAGCCCGGCCTCCGTCACGGGAGGGGTGGAGCTACGGATCAGACGCTCCTGACCTTCCGTCAGCAGCACCTGGTGAGCCTGCTGCAACACGGACCGGAGGGCCAGGGTCAGGGGCTCGCCGATCGGATGCTCCAGCAGCAGGCGCTCGCTGGCCAGACCGATGCCATAGGCGGACAGCACGCCCGCCAGCGGATGGAGCAGGATCCGCCTGACGCCGAGCTGCTCCGCCAGGGCACAGGCGTGCTGGCCGCCGGCGCCGCCGTAGCTGACCAGCACCGCCTCGGCGATGTCATGACCGCGCTGAATCGAGATCAACCGGATCGCTGCCGCCATGCGCGCCACCGCCAGATCGAGCGCCCCGGCGGCCACCGCCTCGGCCGAACGGCCGATGGCCCGGGCCAGGGCCTCGAAACCGACCCGCACCGGCTGCGGATCGAGGGCCTGATCCCCCTGCGGACCGAAGAGACGCGGGGCATGGGCGGGTTGGATCCGACCGAGCAAGACGTTGGCGTCCGTGACCGTCAATGGCCCGCCGCGTCCATAGGCCGCCGGCCCAGGATCAGCGCCAGCCGAGGCGGGACCGACGCGCAGCCGCAGTCCATCCCAGCGGATCAGGGAACCACCACCGGCCGCCACCGTATGAATCGGCAGCATCGTGGCCTGCAGCGGCAGACCGGCCATCGTGGCCTGAGCGGAACCCTCCCAGGCAGCGGGATCCGCCCCGGCCGCCAGGTGAAAGGCATCCGTGGAGGTGCCCCCCATGTCGAACCCCAGGATCGGACGATCACGCAGACCGGCCTGGCGAGCAACGGCGACGGCCCCCACGAGGCCCCCGGCCGGCCCCGAGAGGATGGTGTCCTTGGCGCGCAGGGCGGCGGGAGCGATCAGGCCGCCACTGGACTGCATCACCCGCAGATCCACCGCCCTTCCAAGATCAGCCTGCACCCGCTGGAGATAGCGATCGAGGGCAGGGGCGACAAAGGCCTCGATCACGGTGGTGTGGCCGCGGGGCACCAGCTTCTGCAGTGGACTGACCCGATGGGAGAGGGCGACCACCTCGAAATCGAAGCGTTCCAACCAGGCCCCCAGCTGCCGTTCGTGGTGGGGATGGCGGTGACCATGCAGAAGCACGACTGCGCAGCTGCGCAGTCCGGCGGCGCGGGCTTCCGTGATGCGACGCTCCAGCGTGTGATCGAGACGCAGGGGCTCCAGTTCGGTGCCATCGGCGGCCAGCCGCCCTCCCACCTCGATCACCTGCACAAACAGGGGCTGCGGCCGGACGATCTCCCGGGCGACCAGCTCGGGTCGCGATTGATCGCCGAGGCGCAGGGCATCGGCGAACCCCGCGTTGATCAGCAGCAGGGTTGGACTGCCGCGCCGCTCCAGCAGCGCATTGGTGGCGACGGTGGTGCCAAGCCGCACCTCGGCGAT
Source organism: Cyanobacteriota bacterium (assembly GCA_046091285.1). Lineage (GTDB taxonomy): Bacteria > Cyanobacteriota > Cyanobacteriia > PCC-6307 > Cyanobiaceae > CAIXOZ01. The sequence continues at coordinate 4,096 of JBJTBH010000119.1, forward strand.
GAGCTCCGATGGCAGCGGCGCCATCGGATCCAGGCCGAGCAGATCAGCGATGGCGGCCACGGCCGGATCCCCCGCAGCACCGGGCGGCTGAGACAGCAGCTTGCGCACCTGCAGCTCACCGGTGGGAGAGCAGGCCACCAGATCGGTGAAGGTGCCCCCGCGATCGATCCAGAAGCGCCAGCCAGCTGCCGAAGCCAAGGCCATCGACCGGGGAGGAATCAGCGGTAATTCTCGAACTGGAGGGGGACCTCCACATCCTGGGCGCGAAGCAGCTGGATCACGTCCTGAAGATCGTCCTTGCTCTTGCCGGTGACCCGCAGGCTGTCGCCCTGAATCGCCACCGTCACCTTCTTGATCGCCTCACGGACGGTCCTGCTGAGCTGCTTGGCCAGGTCCTGGTTCAGACCGCGACGCAGCTTCACCACCTGCTGCACCCGGTTGCCACCAACGGCCTCGGGGGGCTGGAAATCAAAGATCTTCAGGGAGAGGTTGCGTTTGGTGGCCTTCTGACGGAGCAGATCCTCAACAGCCTGGAGGGTCATCTCACTGGCGGTGTTGATCGTCAGGCTCGTCTCCTCGAGGGTGATCTCGGTGCCTGAATCCTTGAGGTCGTAACGCTGCACGAGATCGCGACGCACCTGATCCAGGGTGTTGACCAGCTCCTGACGATCGAAATCGGAAACGACATCGAAGGAAAAGGAGGCCATGAACCGGAGCGACCGCAGGACTGTTCCCCCAGTATGGGCTCGTGACGATTGGCCCGGACCGCGGCCGACCGGCGACGTCAGGGTCACAGTGGAGAGGTCTCCCTGTTGAGGCTCCGATGATGCAGTCCCTGTTGAGCTTCGGCCGTTGGATCGGCGATGCCATCGCCCATGCCTTCGGCAATCCCCGCGAAGAGGCGCTGACCCAGCCGCCCCTGATCGGTGTGCAGCCTTATCGGGATCAACCGCGACGACGCTGACATCCCGCGACACCCAGGGAGGACTTTCAGGCCGGCCCCATGGCGCTGTTGTCCTGTGTCCCCCTGACAACGACAGTCAGGCCGAACCCGAAAGGCTGAAGCCAATCAGCCGGGCCCCAACGGGCTGAGCGTGATCAGCCGGAGCTGAGCGACGGATCGCTTCCCGCTAGAACATCGGCATCCGTATCCGCGCCCTGAGATCCAATGGTCCTGCTCAGCCTGCCGCTTCCGGCGCCATCGGCCTCGGCTTCCGGCCCCTTCGCCTGGTCGCTGCTGCTGGCGGCGGCCGTGGTGGTGCTGTCGGTGGTGCCCCTCGGCCTGGGGCGTTCACGGGCCGATTTCACACTGGCCGACATGGCCGCTCCGCGGGCGATGTTCGATCGACTGCCGGCCTGGGGCAAGCGGGCCAGCTGGGCCCATCAGAACTGCTTCGAAGCCTTCACGTTGCACGCACCGGCCGCCCTGCTCTGCGTGATCGCCCCGCCATCGGCCACGATCGCCGTGGCCGCCGCCTGGCTGCATCCGCTGCTGCGCACGCTCTACATCGGGGCCTACGTGGCCAACGTGCCGCCACTGCGGGGCTTGTGCTGGGCTCTGGGCCTGGTCTGCACCGGAATTCTCTACCTGCAGGGCCTGACCACCCTGCTCGCCAACGCAGGCTGAACAGCAGGGATCCTCGCGGGAGCGGCTCTGGCGCTGGGAGAGCGGAAGCCCCGAAGGGGGTGGCCTCAAGGAGGCTGCCTCTGCTGGCCTTCCTTCCTGCCACAGGCCAGCTCGCACTTCCAACCGATCTGTGCGCAGAGATCTCCGCAGAATCGTCCGGCAACATCCATTCAGCGGCCGCCAGGGCGACGGCCCGTCAGGGGCATGGAGCGGACTCCAACCCGCGAAAAGACGTCAACCGCATGAAGCGCGATCGTCGATCCAGCCGGACTGAACCTCAGGGACTGCACCTCAGGGACTGAAGTTCAGTCGAAGAACATCAGACTGACGATTTTGCCCATGTCTTCAGCGGTGCGACAGCTGGCCAGCAGGGTTTCGCTGTCATGGAAGGCGAAGCAGATCAGCTGATCACAGCGGCTGATGATCTCCTGATTGCAGAGGCTGCTGGCGATCGGCAGGGGCAGTTCATCATGTTCCGGCTTTTCCACCAGATGCAGCACACGTTCCAGCTGATCGCGGGATTCACGCGGCTGACGATCGAGACTCTGGGGCAGCAGCACGGTGATCTGCGAGGGATCGACCTCGAGCACGCTGCGGATGACGGCCGAATTCACCCCCTGGGCGCCTGAGGTGATCAGGCTGTGACCCTCCTGGGCCAGGGAGCGGGCCACCAGTTCCACGAGGTGAATGGAGACCACCGGGACGTGTCGGCTGCCGAGCACGGCGATGCGACGACGACCCTTGTCCTGGAGCATCGCCAGCTCCTGAGCCAGGGTGTAAATCCGGTCCAGGGCCGGCACATCAAGGGACCTGGTCACCGATCATCCACAGTGAGCACTTGCAACCTAGCAGCGACTTTCCACGGACTGTTGTTCAGAGAGTCGCCGGCAGACCGAGGCGGCTGAACAGTCGGTCGAAGCGGCAATGCTCCTCGACCAGCCGCACGGCGTAGGTGGCCTTCACCGATTCGTGCAATCGCACGTGACCGAAGGCGCCTTCAATCACCTCGACCGTGGTGAGCGTGTCCTGCTCCACCTTCAGCAGGGGAACCTCGAGCTCCTCGGCCCGGTTGAGGAGCTGGGGCAGAGGTTCTCCGGCGCCGGTGAGGATCAGACACTGGGTGGAGGCTTCAAGAGCGGCCAGCTGGATGTCGGTGCGATCAGCCCCGGTGACGACGGCCATGTTGCGGCGACGCCGGAAGAATTCCATCGCCGAGTTGACATTCATCGCTCCGATCGAGAGGTTTTCGACCAGAAGATCCAGGCGATCACGGCAGCAGAGCACCCGGGCTTCCAGACGCCTGGCCAGCTCCTCAACGGTGACGCTGCGCAGCAGCGGGCTGCGGGGCATCACCCCGAACACCGTCAGTCCCAGTCGCTCCAGGGCCGGCACCACCGTGGACTCCAGTTCAGACACGGCCTCCGGGTCAACGGCATTGAGCACCACACCGGCGAGATGGTCGCCGAGCAGTTCCCTGGCCTGAAGCAAGGCATCAACACTGCGACTGTCCTGCCAGAGATGCACGAGCACCACCGCCGCCCCGAGGCCGCGGGCCAGCTGGGGCAGGCTGAGGCCATACAACAACCCTTCGTTCAGGCTCCCGGCCGCCTCCAGCAGCACCTGCTCCGTGGCCGGTGCTGCCAGCAGCTGGGCCTGAAAGGCGGCGAAAGCCTCGCCGGCCAGCAGATCAGCGGCGAGCAGACGGGCCTCGGCGGTGGCCGGCGAAAGCTCCTGCAGCGACGGAATCAACTGGTCCGGGGCCAGACGGAGCGTGGCCCCGATGAACTGAACATCGGCATCGAGCAAGGAGGAGCCGGCTTCAGGGTCGAGGATCGTGGCCAGGGGCTTGCCGAAGCGGAGACGAACGCCGCGTTGGCTGATCTGACGCGCCAGACCGAGCACCAGTGCCGATTTGCCACTGAAGGGCTCACACGACCCGATCAGCAGGGGCATGGGCATGGAGCCATCTCACGGCGCTGGGTTGGGCATCAATTTACGAGCTTCACGGCAACGATCGAGATAGCGGCCGGCGGGATCCGATGCTGGAGCGCCGCCGCCTGCCCAGGACCATGGCTGCCAGCTCCCCATCCCCCTCGCCAGGACGCCTGGCCGGACGTCGCGTCGCCGTGACCGGGGCCAGCGGCCGTCTGGGGCAGGCCCTGCTTCGGCAGCTGCACCGGGAAGGGGCTTCTCTGGTGGCTCTGACCAGCAGCGATCATCCGCTGGAACTCAGGCAGATCTCCGGGGAGCTGATTCCGCTGGAGCAGGTGCCCTGGCGCTGCGGCGAGGAAGACGCCCTCAGAAGCCTGCTGGCCGACTGCGACATTCTGATCCTCAACCACGGCATCAATGTCCATGGCGATGGCAGCGCCGCGGCCGTGCAGCGCTCCCTGGAGGTGAATGCCCTGAGCAGCTGGCGGCTGCTGGAGCTGTTCGCCGCTTCGGTGACCCCGCCGCGACCCTGGCGACGCGAGGTCTGGGTGAACACCTCGGAAGCGGAGATCCAGCCGGCCTTCAGTCCGCTGTACGAGATCAGCAAGCGCCTGCTGGGGGAACTGGTGAGCCTGCGGGCCCCGGCCCTGGAACATCCCGCCATCGCCGGAGGGGAGCAGGCGGCAACGGGAATCCGGGTGCGGCGTCTGGTGCTCGGGCCCTTCCGCTCCGATCTCAATCCAGTCGGTGTGATGAATGCCGACTGGGTGGCGAAGGCGGTGCTGAGCCAGGCCTTGCTGGGCCTGGGGCTGATCATCGTCACCCCGAATCCGATCACGTATCTGGTGATGCCCCTGGTCACCCTGGGGCGATGGCTCTACGGGCGTCTGCTGCTCAAGCGCCAGGGACCGGAAGCGACGCTCAACCCCGATCGGTGAGGATCTCGCAGCCGTCGGAGGTGACGGCGATCGTGTGCTCCCACTGCGCCGAGAGGCTGCCATCCACGGTGATCACCGTCCAGCGGTCCCGGAGCGTGCGACAGGCCTTGCTGCCGGCATTGAGGATCGGCTCCACCGCCAGGGTCATGCCCGGCCGCAGGGTGACATTGGGCAGGTCGTCGGTGCGGAAGTTGAACACCGAGGGTTCTTCGTGAAGATTGCGCCCGACACCGTGGCCGGTGTAATCCTCCACGACCGCATAACCATGGGCCTCGACATGATCCTGAACGGCACCGGCGATGTCGAGCAGGGTGCTGCCGGCACGGATCCGGCTGAGGCCCTGCATCAGGGCTTCCTGGGCGACGCGGCTGAGGGTCCGGGCCGCCTCGGGCGTGCGCTCACCAACGCAGATCGTGACGCAGCTGTCTCCGTGATAGCCCTCGAAGAAGGCGCCGGTGTCGACCTTGAGCAGATCGCCGGCCTGAATGACGCGACGGGAGCTGGGAATTCCGTGCACCACCTCCTCATTGATGCTGGCGCAGATGCTGGCCGGAAACCCGTGGTAGCCCTTGAAGCTGGGGACGGCCCCCATCTCGCGGATCCGGGTTTCGGCATGGCGATCCAGATCCCCGGTGGTCATGCCGGGCTGAACGAGATCGATGATTTCCCGCAGAACGGTGGCGACGATCTGGCTGGAGCGGCGCATGATGGCAATCTCGCGGGCCGACTTGATCTCGATGCCGCGCTTCCCCTTCTGGATTCTGGGGCCGGTGGCCGTGACCACCGGTTTCCGGCTGGCGCCGCCGGCATTGGCCTGGGTGCTCGCCAGAAGATCCGCGAACAGATTCATCGAGACTCAGAGCGAACACCGTCGCCTCAAGCTATCAATCACGGCAGCGCAATGACGTCCCCGCCGCGATGAGCGCCCCCACGCCCCTGCAACGGCTTCGGCAGGCCCATGCCGCCCTGGCCCCCCTGGCGCTTCTGCCCCTGCTGGTCACCGCCCTGAGCGGGATGAGCTACCGCCTGCTGCGGGACGGGGCGGGGCTGGGCCGGGATCAGGCCCACCGGTTGATGGTCATCCACGAAGGGGAATGGCTGAAGCCCCTGCTCGGGGATGGGGCGGAAACGATCTACGTGCTGATGAACGGCCTGGGCCTGCTGTGGATGCTGATCAGCGGGGCGGCGATGCTGAGCCAGACCCTCCGTCGCCAGTGGCAGCGTCGCCAGTCCTGAACAGGGTCGGCGAGCGGCCAGGACAGGTGGAGGGGAGCGGCTGGGAAGGAACCATGAGGAGATACACTCGTGGTTTGGCAAGGCGATTCCGGAGCGGGGATGGCAGCGGACCCGAACGAGGCAAACACCATGGAACAGACATCCAGCCAGACACCCGATCAGGACGGCGCCGCGACGGCGGATGCGGCCGGCAGTACGACGACGGTTGCAACCAGCCCGGCCCCCCGGGCCACCGCCGGCAAACTCAGTGCCCGGCAGCTGATCGAGGCTTTCGAAGCTGAGCAGCTGAAGAGCGAGCTCCCTGAGATCTATGTCGGTGACACCGTGCGCGTGGGCGTGCGGATCAGCGAGGGCAACAAGGAGCGCATCCAGCCCTACGAAGGCGTGGTGATCGCCAAGCGCCACGGCGGCCTCAACGAGACCATCACCGTGCGTCGGATTTTCCAGGGCGTCGGCGTCGAGCGGGTCTTCATGCTTCACAGCCCCCAGGTGGCCTCGATCAAGGTCGAGCGGCGCGGTAAGGTGAGGCGTGCGAAACTCTTCTATCTGCGTGACCGGGTGGGTAAAGCCACTCGGGTGAAGCAGCGCTTCGATCGCTGAGGCCTTTCCTCTTCAGCACGATCAGGCCGCAAGACCTGATCGCGGGGGCATCCTCTTGCGCCGTTAGTTCAGTTGGTAGAACGCAGGTCTCCAAAACCTGATGTCGGGGGTTCAAGTCCTCCACGGCGCGTTCGATGTCCCCATTTGCCGTTTCGTGGTCCCGAACATGGAGTTGGATCTTCAGCCCGGTGATGTTGTCAAAGTTCTGGAGTCAGCCGCGCTCGGCTGGGTCCGGGCCCGGGTGATCCGTGTCAAATCCGGCGGTCGCGTGGTCGTGCAGAGCGACCAAGGTCGTGAGTTCACGGCTCGCGGCAACCAGGTCCGTCTCATTGAGCCCGCTGGCTTCCGTCCCTGAGGCGAAGTTCACGCTGCGCATTCTGAGATTTTTCACGCCTCATCCTCAGGCGTCCCTGTCAC
>JBJTBH010000120.1:0-8076 GCA_046091285.1 Cyanobacteriota bacterium
ACCCCCCGCAGGTGCTGGTGATCGCCAGCAGCAACGCCGGCAAGGTGCCTGAATTCGGCGCCCTGCTGGCCGATCTCGGGCTCGAGACCCGTCCCCAGCCGGAGGGATTGGAGGTGGAGGAAACGGGTGAGACGTTTGCCGAGAACGCCCGCCTCAAGGCGTCAGCCGTGGCCCTGGCCACGGGCGGCTGGGCCCTGGCCGACGACTCAGGCCTGAGCGTCGAGGCCCTCGGCGGGGCTCCCGGGGTGCACTCCGCCCGCTATGCCGACAGCGATGCGGCCCGGATCGCCAGGCTGCTGCGCGAACTGGAAGCCGCCGGTGCCGTTACGGCCGCGGCCCGCAGCGCCCGGTTCACGGCGGCCCTGGCCCTGGCGGATCCGAGCGGCGAGGTGGTGCTGGAGGTGGAGGGCCACTGCCCTGGCACGATCCTGGAAGCCCCCCGCGGCGAAGGTGGCTTCGGCTACGACCCGGTGTTCTTCGTCCCGGACCTGGAGCTGAGCTTCGCCGAAATGGACAAGGCCCAGAAAGGCGCCATCAGCCACCGCGGCCGGGCCTTCGCGCAGCTGCGGCCGCAGCTTCAGGCTCTGCTGGCTCAGGAGAGGCAGTAATCAAGCGCCAGGGTGAGACTGCGTTCCGGCGCAGGCGCCTCCTCGGGGTTGAAGCTGGCGGCCGCTGCCCTATGCCCGCATGGCGGCCGCGGTGCGCCGCCGCCACGCTGGTCGATACGAAGCAGTCGCACCCGCTGCAACCCGAGGGACAGGGCGGTGAGATCAGCCTGGCGACGGCCCTCGGCCAGGCCCTGCCGCAGCAACGCGGCCTGGAGATCACGCTCCGCACCGCCGGCAGCCTGGGCCGTGAAGCCACGCAGGGTGACGCCTGGCAACCGCGCAGAGGTCTGGATCAGGGCGTCGTAGGTGGCCTTACCGACCACACCGCCCACGGAGGTGCTGGCGTGCTCACGCACCGGTGTTGAACCCGGCCCCGTGCCGCCACCGCTGCGATAGGTGGTGGGGGCGGGAATCGTCAGTTCGCCGCTCACCAGTGGCCGCAGGGCCGTACGCAAATCGGTCAGGCGGCTGTTCAGCAGCGCCATCGCCTCGGCCTTGCTGGCAGCCTCCGCCTCCAGCCCCAGATCGAAGCGAAAGCGATCGAAGGCGGCGCGGCCGCTCTGCTCCACCTGCAGCTGCAGCAGGGTGCCGCCACAGGAGGCCGGCGGCTCCAGGGCAAGAGCCGGCGACATGAATGTCGCCGATACCACCAGCAGAGCGAATGCGAGAGGACGAAGCGGAGCAGGGAGCGTCATCAGGAACCGGAAGCACGGCCCTGCGATCGCGTCAGGGCCAGGGGGCCGAGCCCATGCTGCTCAGGCCGGAGCCCAGCTGCCGTGCAGGCCGTAAGGGATCGCGAGCGGCAGCTCCAGCACGGCCAGCTCCTGAAGAGTCGCGGCCACAAGGATCACCAGATCGCTGGCACAGCGGGCACCATTCCAGACGAGGCACAGCACCCAGCCGTCGTCCTCAACCGTGGCGCCGGGCCGGGGAACCATCACCGGTTCGCTGACGAAACCGCGCGGAGCGGCGCTCCAGACCCGGCCCTCACCGCTCTGCAGATCGAGTTTCTTGATCGCCTGCAGGGGATCGTTGCCGGTCTCGCGCTCGGCCACCGCCATCCAGGCATAACGACAAGGCAGACCCTCCCGCCCGGGATTCACCATCGCGAATTCGCAACAACGCTCACTCAGGCGCCGGGTGCTGATGGAACCATCCGCGAGGTTGATGCGGCACTGCTCAAGCAATCCCTCCGGCAGCAGATTGAAGTCGATGGAGCGGAAGTCCTGATCGGGGCCGATCGACGGGAAATCGCTGTAGTAGATGCTCTCCACCACAACCGTCTCCCCCTCTTCCCAGGCATTGAGGTGATGGAACACGAAGCCATCGGGGGCATCGATGATCCGAGGCGGCTGACCGGCGAAAGCGCCGCCATCGCGGGGGATCAACCAGAACTTCGCCTGACCGCCCGGCTGGGACTGCAGACATTGCGCGGCACCTTTACGGCCGAGCACATAGGGAAGCGGGTTGAAGGCGATGGCGTTCTGAAGGAACACCGCCCAGTTGGGCGTGATGGCGAAGTCATGGAGGAACGCGAAGCCGTTGAAACCATCGCGGCGCTCACTGAGCAGCTGTCCCGCCTTGATGCCGCGGGCGGGATCGTCCTCCGTGGCGAACTCCATCAGACGGACCGTGCTGCGGGGGCCGGTGGCCACACCGAACGTGACCATCCGGGGAGCACCGTGATGGCCGGGATCAAAGCGGGGGTGGGCGCTGAAGGCCTCACCGGGCTTGAGCAGGCCATCCAGACGGCTGAGGCCGCGGGTCTCGAGAGTCTCGGGATCCAGGGCATGGGGCTCGGCGGCTTCCCAGAGGGCGAGCAACTGGTCACCGAGCCGGACCACGTGGGTGTTGGCGATGTTCTTGAGCCGCAGGTCAAAGGCATTGGCCATCGGCCCCCCTGGCTTCTGGCTGCCGAAGACACCGCGGTAGAGAAACTTGTCGGCCCGCTCCTCCTCCTCCCATCCCTCCGTGCGCACGAAGCGATTGCTGAGGGTGAGGCCTTCGGAGGAGAAACGCAGGGCGGCGATCATGCCATCGCCATCGAAGGGATGGTGCAGCCAGCGCCCGCCCCGCTCCAGCCTGCCGGGACCATTGCGGTAAAGGGTGCCCCGGAGGTCCGCAGGGATCTCGCCGCGGGCAGCGCTGAGGGGAACCGCGCTCAGCTCAACACCGACATTGCGAAAAGCGGAGGCCCAGTCAGCGCGGTCGTAGCCAACGACCTGCTCCCTGGCGAACCCGACCGCGGACTCCGAGGGCAAGGCGACTGACATGACAGCGAAACGAAGGACGGGGGTTCAGACCCCATTCCATCATCTCGTAACGAACCGTAAAGCGTCGATCGACGGGGACCGGCCACGGCACGCCCGCCGCGCCAACGCTTCGCGTCTCCCCTGAGCACAGTGAGACCACGGCTTTGATGCTAAAACCTTGCAAAAATCGGCATCCTCTGAAAGCTGATTCGAAGCGTCAAGCGGGTTTCCTCCCCTAGGGCGGGTCCTTGATTCGTTTCCTGGTCCACGACCACCGGTCGCCATCCAAGCCCGTTTCCCAACGCCGCCCGAATCATCGAGAGCGCATGAGCCCGGACAAGTCCTTCATCAAGTACGCGATTACGCTCCTGCAGGTCCTGCGTGACAAAGGCGGTCAACTGCGGCTGGCGGAAACGATCGAAGCCGCTGCGGAACGTCTCGGCCTCGCCAGCTGGCAACTGGATCAACCCGGCTTCGGCGGCGAACCGTCGATCCGTACGGATCTCACCTGGGCCCGTGCTCACCTGATCAGCTGGGGCTACCTGACCCTGGTGGCGCCCGGCCAGGTTCGCCTCAGCGCCCAGGGTGCCGCCGCCAGCAACACCGGCTCGATCGCCTCCGCCGAGGAACTGTTCAGCGATTCCCAGCGCCGCTTCATCTCCGGCCTGCAGCAGGCTGCTGCATCCGCGACCACCGGCAGACCACCGGCCCCACCGACGCCTGTGGTGACGCCAGCGGCCACAGGACCCATTGCAGAGATCCCCCCATCGGCACCGGAACCGGTGGTGACGCCAGTTCCAGCCATGGAGACGACTGCGGTGGCGCCCCCCGTGCCGGTGATCCCGCCGGAACCCGTCACGGCAAGGCCGCAGGAGGTGGTGTCAGAGGCGGCTTCGGCAGCGGCATCCAATCGCGAAGGCCTGCCCACCAGCCGGGATCTTGGCACCATCAAAGGCGATGACCTGATTCCGATCCTGGATTCTCTCAACGAAGCGATCTTCGGGAAACTGCTCGAAAACCTGCTCAGCCGGCAGGGTTTCACAGACGTCAGCATCACCGAGCGACTGGAAGACGGCAGCATCAGCGGCATCGGCACCCTGGCGATCAATCCGCTGCTGGGTCTCAAGGGAATGCTGCACATCAAGAAAACCCAGATTCCGATCAGCCGCGCCCTGATCCGTGAATTCCGGGGCACCCTGGTGGGCCGGGCCAGCAAGGGGATCTTCGTGACCACCGGCCGCTTCACGCCTGAGGCCCGCGCAGAGGCCGAACGGGAAGGCGTCGACCCGATCGATCTCTTCGATGGCCTCCAGCTGGTCCGGATGCTCGAGGAGCTTGAACTCGTCGTCAAGGCCCGCACCGTCTACGACCTCGACCCCCTGTTCTTCGAGGTCTGAGGTGCAGGCGCCGGTCCGACGCTCCGTCAGGACCAGCGCTCCGCCACGCAGCCGAAGATCACGACCCGGCCGCGACGCCGGCCTGCTCCAGCACCCCTTTGCTGCTCGGCACAGTCCCGGCGCGCCTGGGGTCAATCTCCACCGCCTGACGCAGCGCCCGGGCGAAGGCCTTGAAGCACGATTCGACGATGTGATGGGAGTTGACGCCATCGAGCTGGCGGATGTGAAGCGTCAGGCCTGAATTGTTGACCACGGCCACAAAGAACTCCTTCACCAGCTCGGTGTCGTAGGTGCCGATCTTCTGGGCTGGAATCTGCAGGCCAAAACTCAGATGGGGTCGGCCGCTGCAATCGAGGGCCACCTGCACCAACGCCTCATCCAGGGGCGCCAGAAAATGCCCGAACCGGTGGATGCCGCGACGATCCCCGAGGGCCTGGGCCAGGGCCTGGCCAACGGCGATGCCCACATCCTCGTTGGTGTGATGGTCATCAATGTGGGTGTCCCCGACAGCATTGACCTCCAGATCGATCAGTCCATGGCTGCTGATCTGGTGAAGCATGTGATCGAGGAAGGGGACCCCGGTGCTCACCTGGCAACGACCGCTGCCATCGAGCCCGAGGGTCACCCGCACATCGGTTTCACCGGTGACACGATGGATGCTGCCGCTGCGCATGGCCGTCAGACGCCAGACGGCGCCGGATCACTGGCTCCGATCATGCCGAAGCCCCCGCACCGCGGTCATCGGTCTCAGGGGCACAACGGCCGCAGTCTTCCGGGATCACATGCCCGTGATGCAGTAGCCGGCATCGACGTAGATCACCTGACCGGTGATGCCGCTGGACAGGGAACTGGCCAGGAACGCGGCGGTGCCGCCCACTTCATCCTGCGTGACGGTGCGGTGCAGCGGAGCCTTCGCCTCGACGTTATGGATCATGTCGAGGATGCCGCCGATGGCCGAGCTGGCCAGGGTGCGGATCGGGCCAGCACTGATGGCATTCACGCGCACCTGCTTCTCGGCGCCCAGCTCGGCGGCCAGGTAGCGCACCGAGGCCTCAAGAGCGGCCTTGGCCACGCCCATGACGTTGTAGTTGGGGATGGCGCGCTCAGCGCCGAGATAGCTGAGGGTGATCACGCTGGCGCCCTCATTGAAGAGGGGCTTGGCATGGCGACAGAGGGGGGCCAGGGAATAGGCGCTCACCTCGAGGGCCCGGGCGAAACCTTCCGGGGTGGTGGCGGAATAGTCCCCGATCAGCTCCTCCTTGCCCGCAAAGGCCAGGCAGTGCACGAGCACATCGATCGAGCCCCACTGCTCCTTCACCCGGTGGAACACGGCCTCGATCTGAGCCGGATCCTGCACATTGAGGGGCTCGAACAGGGTGGGCGCCAGAGGAGCGGTGAGATCGCGCACCTTGCCCTCAAAGCGGCCCTTCTCATCGGGGAGATAGGTGACGCCCAGCTCAGCTCCGGCGGCATGCAGCTGCTGGGCGATGCCCCAGGCGATCGACTTGTTGTTCGCGATGCCGGTGACGAGAGCCTTCTTACCGCGCAGATCGAGAAGCATGGAGACGGGGCCGAGACATTCAGAAGGCGATTCTCCCGCAGCGCCAGGCCACAGACCGGCGTGAGCCGGCTGTGATCGCCTTCACGGCTCCTACAGTGATGGCAGCCACGGCACTCCGACCCCGTACCGCAGGCCGATCCGGCGCCCTATCGCACCACAACCCTCCGAGCCACACCTCCGCCTCGATCCAGGACCATGGGCACCTTCGAAGAACCGATCAGCTGGCCAGCGGCCGATCCCTGGGCTGAATCTCCGACCGGCGCGATCAGGACCTCAGGGTGCTGGATTCCTGCCCCCTGGGTCTTCCCCCCACCGACGATCGACCCTGCGGCCCCCGTTCCGGTGCTGCCTGCGGATTGGCAGGCCTGGGATGGAAGCGTTGCGGGGAATCCGGAGGGAAGCCGAGAGGCCACCGGTGACGATCCCGTCACGGGCCTGAGGCCCTGGGGCGCCACAGCAGAGATCGGCTCTGAGGATAGCTCGGGGGATCCGGACGGCGTCGGCATCGACCTGCTGGTCGGGCTGGGCACCCTGAATCCACCCCAGGAAGAGCCGGCATGGGTTCCCAGAGTCGAAATCTGTGAACCCTGCCCCGTCAGCGTCAACCCGGAGACCTGGAGCCTCTTCGACTGGCCGCAGGAGAGCGGGGACTTCATTGATGACCTCTGGATCTGCATCCTGCCGGACGTTCCGGTCCGATGCTGGAACGACGATCCGCTCAGCGCCTACCAGGCCTTCCTGAAGGAAAACCCCCAGTGGGAGGCGGAGCATGGTGCCGGCGGGATTCAGCTTCAGGTGATCACCCCAAGCGCCCACCAGCCCTGGATCGAACTGAGCACTCCCGGCGCCGCTCAAGCCTTCGATGCCTGGTTTGAACGTCACGTCATGGCTGTACGCGGTGCCTACGCCTCAGCCCCGGGCGGCGACGAGTCCCTGGAGTCCCCACGGGATTCTGGCCGGGAGATGGATCACAGCGAGCGGGAGCAGGCTCAGGGGTCCGGGTCGTCCGCAGAGGCCCCCTCTCTGGCGGACAGGCCCGCAACGCTTGCCGCACCAGGATCCAGCGGTCGGCCGGATCCTCCGCCGCCTTCCGCAACCGACACCGATCCGCTCGCCGTGGCCTGGTCCGGGCGATGGGCGACGCAGGAACCCGCCGGATTCAGCCTGGAGGCACCCAGGGCCCCGGGTCAGCCGCCAGCCGCCGCCGCGCCCCCCGCTGACCGTTCCCTGAAGGTCTTCGGGTCCAGGCCACCGGCGGAGACACGAGCGGCCATTGCCCCGGACCTGATCGCGCTGGATCACCCCGCCACGGTCGCGATCGATCGCCAGCTCACCGCAGCGCCGCTGGCCGCCGCCGCATGGGCCTCCCGCACGCCAGGGGCCACCCTCCTCGACAGCGCTGACGCGACCGCCTGGCTTCAGGTGCGGCAGCAGAAGCTGATAGCCCTGCCCTCCTGGCTGCTCAGACCCCTGCGCCTGGTCTCCTGAGCCCGGCCTGACGCGCTGCCGACGGAACACGCGGCTCGCAGCGGCGATCCGATCCCGATCCTTCATAGTGCTTGGTTCCTGTGTCCGGGCGATCGGCGATGTCTTCCACCTCAGCCGATCCGCTCACCGCCGTGCCGCTGGCCTGGCCCGAGCAGCCGGGGGAGCTGCCGCGCCGGTTCAACAGGCGCCAGGACCTGGAGAACACGCTGCAGCAGCTGTTCCCGCAGGCCTCCGGCACGCTCAGCCCGATCCGGGGCGGCCGTCGCCAGGCCGATGCCCTGCTGCAACGCATCCAGCCGGAGCGCTACGCCAAGGGGCGGAACTTCCTGGATGGCCCGGTGACGCGCCTCTCGCCCTACATCCGCCACGGCGTTCTGACGCTGGTGGAGGTGCGCGAGGCGGTCTTTGCCCGCACCCGCAGCCGGCAGGGCAGCGAAAAGCTGATCAACGAGCTGGGCTGGCGCGATTACTGGCAGCGGCTCTGGCAGCAGCTCGGCGATCGCATCTGGTCCAATCAGGAGGAGCTCAAAACTGGCCACAGCGCCGCGGCCTATGCCCCCGCCCTCCCCGCCGACATCCTTGAGGCCCGCACGGGCCTGGCCTGCATCGATGGCTTCATCGCAGAGCTGCACCACAGCGGCTGGCTGCACAACCACGCCCGCATGTGGCTGGCGGCCTACCTGGTGCACTGGCGGCGGATCCGCTGGCAAGCCGGGGCCCAGTGGTTCCTGCGCCACCTGCTCGATGGCGATCCGGCCAGCAACAACCTG
>JBJTBH010000121.1:0-7712 GCA_046091285.1 Cyanobacteriota bacterium
CTGGGCTGTTGCGTTTCAGCAGGTGCACCGGGCCGGCGCGCAGGGCCTCCTCCACCGCCGCGATACCGCGGCGCTTGAGCTCTGCCGAGCGGAGCACGTTCAGCGGCTGGTCGGCCATGGCTCAGCTCAACGATCGACGGAGAAATCCTAGGCACCTTTGCCATGCATCGGTACCAAAATCAGTACTGCGGCCACCGATCGATCGCCCCGGGCGCATCGACGCCCCGGCCCCAGAGGGTTGCACTCAGCCATGCAGCACCTCACCGTGATCAAAGGCCTCGCGGGTAACGAGGGGGACGGGGGTGGCGTTGAGGGTATCCGTCACGGGCTGGCCTCGAGCCGATAGGGATGCAGCACGCCCCCCAACTCCAGGGGGAAATCCTTCACATTGCGGGTCGCGAGGCTGAGATCGCTGCAGCGGGCCGTGGCCAAAATGATCGCGTCGGGGATCTTGAGACCGTGCCGCTGACGCAGCCGCACCGTTTCGGCCGCGATCGCCTCATCCAGCGGCAGGCGCGGGAAGCTCTCCAGCCAGTCGTGCACGCGGCTGGTTTCGCCTTCCCGACAGCCCACCAGCACCTCGATCCAGGTGATCACGCTGATCTGGGGCCGCTGCTGCTGCTCCAGCCAGGCCAGGGCCACCGCTTCGCCGCGCAGCACGTCGATCAGGATGTTGGTGTCGAGCAGCAGCATCAGCGCGCGCTCCACTCCTGGCGTAACGCCTCCTGGAGGGCCAGGGCGCCTTCGGGGCGGTCGCGCCACAGACCGAACACCTCCCCATGGGCAGGGTGCTGCTGTTGCAACCAGAGGCGCAAGGCCTGGCGGATCGCCTCGGCCCGCGACAGGCCGCGCTGGCGGCAGAGGGCATCGAGCTGATCGCGCTCGCGCTCGGGCAGATCGACGATGGTGCGCATGCTGCTGCGACCCGTGATGACGTGTTCTGATGACGTCATCGTAGTGGGTTCCCCTGCGGCCACAGATAGATCGCACCCGCAGGCTCCACCCGGTGGGTCTGCAGCGCGAAGGTGCGGCGGATGCGCTCGGGCTCCCGCTCCAGATCACGGTCGATGGTCTGCAGGCGCTCCTCCCAGTACCTGCGGTTGTCTTCCAGCTGGCGGCGTTCCTCCTTGATCCCGCCCAGATCCAGCAGCAGCTGATCAAGGTTCTCGTTGGTGCGGCTCCGTGTGCTGAGGATGCGTCTGCGTTGCTCCTCCAGCACCCGCACAAAGCGGGCCACCTCGTCGTCGGCCCGTTTCTCCAGCTTCTGGGCGGCCTCCTGGCGGCGCTCCTCCACCACCCGATCGAGGGCATCGCGCAGCTGGCCCACATCCGCCGCCAGCTGCTGCTGCAACGCCTTCGCGGCCGCTTCCGGTGCCTCGAGCTGCTGCTGGAGAGAGCCTTCCAGCTCCTTCATCGCCCGATCGCTCTTCTCCACGCTGAGCTTGCGCAGCCGGCGGCTCGGATCGTCCGGATCCCACTCCGCCACCACCGCCAGCACCTCATCGTGAAGCCGCGCCGCGCCGTGGCCATAGAGACTCAGGCGGGCCAGCACGATCAGCTTGGCGGTGTCGTCGCTGGTGCCCAGTACCGCCGCGCGGCTGAGGGCATCGCTCTGGAAGCCGCGCATCAGGAAGCGGTTGAGCAGCCGCATCACCAGCGGGTGCTCCAGGTGCAAGTGCACCCGATCGGCATTCACCTCCTGCGGGTCCTGGAACACCACCGGCTGCAGCTGGGTCTCCTTGCGCCACTGCCACAACGTCTGCCCCGGTTGGCGTGGCGGCCGCAGGGCATCGAGCACATCACCCCAGGCGGCTTCGCCACCGGGCAACTGCTCAGCGCTGGGAAACTCCCAGATGGCCCGATCGGGATCCTGTTCGGCCTGGCTGGCATCCCGCGGGATCAGCGCCAGCGAGTGATGGCCATTGCGTTCGCCACTGCGTTCGCCGCTGCGTTCGCCGCTGAGCTGCAGGCTGGTGTTGAGGGCATTCCGGAACTGGGCGCGGCTGAAGTTCAGCCACCTGGTGGAGCGCTCCAGTGCACGTTTCAACGTGCCCACCTGATGTTCGAGCTCTTCCTTGCGCTCCCGGCTGCCTTCCAGTTCCTCATCCAGCAGTGCTCGCGTTCGCCGGAACGCCTCGTCCTGATCCAGCCCTTCCACCTCGGCCAGCATGGCCGCCAGGGCCGACGGGTTGATGCCCTTGGCCAGCAGGTCGTTCAGCTTGCGGATCACCACCGGCGGCAGGCAACCCAGTTCGCTGCGGATCTGGTCGGTCTTGCGCACCACGGTGTCGAGCACCGTGTCTTCCGGCCGCTGGGGCAGCACGAAGTAGTGGCAATACACCTGCGGCGCCCGCTGCAGGGTGCGGTCGATGCGGCCGTTGCGCTGCTCCATCCGGCCCGGATTCCAGGGCACATCGAAGTGCACCAGGCGCCTGCAGTGGTTCTGCAGGTTCACGCCTTCCCGCGCCGCATCCGTGGCAATCAGGATCCGCAGCGGATCGACATCCGGCGGGCTGTTGAAGCTGCGCTTGATCGCCTCGCGCCGGTCATCGCCGATGCCGCCATGGAAGGTGGCGATCCGCGCCTCGGCCTGATCACTGCCGGCGATCAGCTCGCGCACCCGGCGCTCCAGCCAGTCCTTGGTGTCGGCGTATTCGGTGAAGATCAGCAGGCGCTCGCCGGCCCATGCCGCACCCGGCTGCCCCAGGCGCGGGCACAGGTGCTGGCGGATCAGCTGCTCCAGGCGCCTCACCCGGCTGTCGGCCTCGTAGCGGGCGGCTTCAGCGATCGTCTGCATCTCCCCGAGCAGCGTCCATTCCTCTTCGCTGGCTTCCAACGCTGAGCGCACCGCCGCCTCGTGCTGGGCATCCGCCTCCTGCAACAGGTCCTGCTCCTCGCTCTCGGCGCGATCGTCATCGCCATCAATCGCGTCGTGCAGCAGATCGAGGGCCTCCAGCCGCACCTGCCGCTGTTTGCCGGCCTTGGCGGCCCGTTGTTCCAGGGTGTTCCTGTGCACCCGCAGGGTGCGATCAAAGGCGGCGATCGAACTCAGCAGCCGCTTCTGCAGGTTGGCGATCACCAGGTTCTCGGCCGCCCGCTCGCGTTTGCCGGCGCTCACCAGCCGCTGATTGCGCAGCTCCCGGTAGCGGCTGAGCAGCTCCGCCAGCCTGATCTCCGGGGTCTCCGGCGGCAGGCCAGCGATCACCTCGGGCACCACCAATCGTTCCGGCAGCTGCACCTTGATCTGGCGCAGATCCTCCTTGAGGCGCCGCACCATCACATCGTCGAGATCCTGTTTGCGCACGGGAACACCGCGGCAGAAGCGGGTGGGATCGAGGATCTCCAGCAAGGCCAAGAAGCTGTTGCTGTGGCCGTTATGCGGCGTGGCCGAGAGAAACAGCTTGTGCTCGAAACGCCCCGCCTGATCGCGAATCGCCCGGGTGAGTTTGGAGTCGATCGCGAACTTGGAGCCGCTGGCCGGTGCCGCGTTGTGGGCTTCATCGAGGATCAGCAGCGCCTGCTTGCCCTCATCACCAAGCCAGTCGCGCAGCGGTCCGCCGTAGGCCTCATCGCGCACCAACGCCTGGCTGATGATGAACCGGGTGTGGGTCGCCCAGGGATTGATGCCCCAGCCCCGCTGCCGGCGCATCTCGGTGATGTACTGCCGGTCCATCACCGCAAAGCTCAGCCCGAAGCGGCTCTCCATCTCCCCCTTCCACTGCAGCACCACCGACGGCGGCGCCACCACCACCACCCGGTGCACCTTCTGGCGCAGCAGCAGCTCGCGCATGATCAGCCCGGCCTCGATCGTCTTGCCCAGGCCCACGTCATCGGCGATGAACAGGCTCACCCGCGGCATCCGCAGCGCCTTGCGCAAGGGTTCCAGCTGGTAGGGCTTCACATCGATGCCGGCCCGCAGCGGCGCCTGGAACAGACCCGGATCGGTGCTGGTGACGCAGTTCCAGCGCAGGGTGTTCAGGTAACTGCCGAACACCTGCGGATCGTCGAAGCCTCGCTGGCCCACCGTGTCCCAGGTGGTTTCGCCCAGCACCAGGGCATCCACCTCCCGCTCCCAGAACACTTCCAGCCGCTGGCCGTTGGCGTCATCGTCCAGACACGCCATCCGCACCACCGTGTCGCCCTCAGGGTGCTCGGCCGGCTCCACCTCCTCCACCAGCCAGCGGTGGCTGCGGCACTGGACGACAGAGCCTTGCGACGGGATCGCCAGGGATTTGAGCAGAGGATGGGGCATTGGCGCCAGGAAAGAACGGCCATGCATGCGTTCAGGCCGTACCAGCAACGCCCATGGATTCACAGCTCTCAGTGGCAGTCTGCTGGATCGAAGGCGATGCGTCAGCGTGTTGCGAGCGCTTGAAACAGCCGCCAGACCTGAAATCCATGCAACTTCTGCATAGCCGATCTCCAGTTGCACCGGATCGCTGAGGGCCTGCTTGCTTATAGCCTCCCCAACGCTTCAGCCACCCCCTTCACCACCCTGCAAAAGAACGTCAAGTCCAGCCTCTCCCCTGGGTCGCTCATCTGGTGATCATGCAGATATCGCATCAACAAGGGATCGGTCGCCATCAGGCACCGGCAACAGCTTGGTGGGCACCGGCCACCCCATCCCTCCAGCCAGCCCGGGCAGCAACAGAGCTGCTCCGTTGCTGCAGCCTCTGCACCAAGCGGCAGTGGATCCTGGCGGTAAAGGATGCGAGGCACGAAGGGGCGGAATCGATCGCTCCACTATCGATCTGCACCCTGAATCCTGACCATTCGCCTGAGCAGAATTCTTACGGTCCCCGTCAAGCTGAACAAAGAATCCCGCAGGCGCCATAGCTTGAAGCTGCCGCCTGGCACTCCATTCGATCGCCCCCCTGGATTGATCCTGAGCCTCCTCGCCGCCCTTGCCGTTGTTGTCGTGTCGATCGGCCTCTTCCGATGGCTGCGCCGTACCGCCATCCAGGAGACAGCCCACACGGAACCACGCCATTCGCGGCGGCCCGAAGCACCTACGTCTTCAGAAGCCCCTGCATCGTCAGGCGTCAACACCGCAGCGCCGCTACCACCACCTCCTCCGCCACCACCGCCACTTCCGCCGTCACGTTCAGCCCCAGCGCTGGCGGTGGCCCCAGGACCGATGGCGGCCCTGATCACTTACACCAAGGCGGATGGTTCGACGCGGCTTCGCGAGCTCACGATCTTCAGCCGCGACCTGAACGACGGGCAGACCCACGCCCTGAACTGTCGCCAGGCTGGCGAGACGATCACCAAGCGATTTCTGCTCAGCGGCATCTCCCGACTGGAAGTTCCGGGTCTGACGCCGCCCGTTGTGCTGAACAGCAGCCAGGAGATCACAGCCTGGCTTGAGACCGTCATCCCCGAAAGCCCCGGATCCATCAGGCGCTCCGGTGCTTCAGCCACGCAGACCCCCGGGGCTGATCCCCAGGCATTACGCCAGACGCCAACCATCCCAGACCGTTCACCGGCATCAGCGCCTCGGCCAGAGGGGCAACGGGAAACAACGCCGGCAGCCGCCGCCGCTCCAAAGCCCCTTCCCGGACTTCTGCCGGACGGTGCCCGCGGCTTTGCCGTCCTGGACCTGGAAACCACCGGAACCGGTCGCCACTGTCGGATCGTGGAGATCGCCCTGGTGCGCCTCGATCCCCAGGGACGCATCACCGAGGAGTGGGAGACGCTGGTGCACCCGGGCGTGCCGATCCCCAATGCGCACATCCATCGCATCGACGATGGCCTGGTGAACGGGGCTCCCTCCTTTGCGGAGATCGCCGGTCTCCTGGCCGCCAAGCTTCACGAGCATGTCCTCGTGGCCCACAACCTGAAGCATTTCGACGGCCCGATCCTGGAGGCCCATTTCGCCCAGGTGGATGGTCTCGAACTGTCCCTGGGATCAGGGCTCGACACCATGCCGAAGCCACGGCTCAAACTCGTCGAGCTCTGTCGCCGGCACGGTGTGGTGCTCGATCCGGAGGTCGCTCACACGGCCCTCGGCGACACACGGGCCCTGACCAGGGCTCTGCAGTGCGGCATGGCCCACCTGGAGCCTGCCGGCAGTGCCGTCAGGGTCGAGCTGAATGAGCTGCTGGCCCAGCCGGCCCGGCCGCTGACGCGGGCGATGGCAGCGTCCAGCAAGGCCCCGGTCGGGTGGTCGTCGGAGACGATTGCCCTGGATTCCGCCCTCGTCTTCATCACCACCGGGCCGGCTTCCATGAAAGCCGATACAGACATCAAGCGCGCCGAAGCCCATGGCCTCCAGCTGGGCCTGGACTACCGCAAGATGAACTCCATCCCGAAACGTCAACCCCCATCGTTTCTGCTCAGCACGAGCCTCAGCCTCACCACTCGAAAGATGGTCGAAGCTCGCGAGCTGGGAATCCCTGTGGTGCTGTGCCGGGATTTCATGCAGGCCCGCCGAGGATCAGAGATGCAGGCCTGGCGCTACCAGAGCTGAACGGTGGGCCAGAGGCTGAGGCGCGACGGACCGAGACCCCCGCAGCCACGACACCCACCGCAGCCCCACTCCCCTGAACCCAGGCCCAATCGCCAGCCACGAACCAGGCGACGCCCCAGCCGAACCCATCCAGCCCAAAGATCTTGACGCTTGCACTGCAACCGTGCAATCATGGAGCCATGGATCACCCTGCCCCTGGCTCCCTGTCCGGTTCCACTGCTCCCAGCGACAGCCTCCGTGGCGGCCTCAGTGGCGACCTGAGCGCCAACCTGAGCGCGGACCTGAGCGCGGATGACAGGGGTGAGACCTATGGGCTCGAGGAACTGCTGGCGGTGGCCGGCGAGCGCCTCGGCGAGGAGATCACACCGCGCACGGTCCGCCTCTATGCCACCCAGGGGCTGATCGATCGACCCGGCCGCGAGGGTCGCAGTGCCACCTACGGCGGACGGCAGCTGCTGCAGCTGCTGCTGATCCGCACCCTGGCCAGGCGCGGGCTCAGCCTCACCGCCATCGCTCCTTTGGTGACCGGCAGCGATGCCGAGCTGCGCGACCAGCTGCTCCAGCTTGAGGACCCGGCGGCGGCGGCTCCTGGCCTGCGCTCGCGACTGCGCCTCTCGGCGGAGCAACGCGAGGCGCTCTCCTATCTGGAACAACTCGACTGCGCTGAAGACGACGCCATCAACGCCTCCGACTCATCCAGATCGCTGCTGTCCCTGCTCGGCTCACCCCTGAGAGCCCATTCCCTCAGCCAGAAAGTCCGCCGGGGCCTGTCGGCTCGATCGCCAGGCCGCTCCAGTGCGGCCACCAGCCTCTGGCATCGCTTCTCCCTGGCGCCGGGGGTAGAGCTGCACCTCAGCGATGCCGCCTCGATCCCACCGGCGGGGCAGCGCCGGGAGGCCTGGCTTCAGCGCCTGATCGATCGATTGCGCGAGCAACTCGAGGACACTCCGCCCTGAGCCCCAGAGGCGCCGGCGCCCACGGCCCCCGTCTCCTGGATCGGTGAGTTGATCGGCCGCCCCAGACAGGAGCGTTGATCTCTGGCGCCCATGGAACGGCGCCCGGAACAGAGAGATCAGCCGCCCCCCGTCCCCAATCCGATCCCACCACCCCGCTCTGCAGCCGCAGCAGCGGGGTGGTGGGCTCGGTTTGGGGACGGGGGGCGGCTGATCTCTGTGGTCCGGGCGCCGTTCCATGGGCGCCAGAGGTCAACGCTCCTGTCGGGGGCGGCCGATCAACTCACCGG
>JBJTBH010000122.1:0-2364 GCA_046091285.1 Cyanobacteriota bacterium
CCTTGGCCTTGATGAACTCTCCGAAGACGACCGCCGCACGGTGGATCGGGCCCGCAAGATCGAGAAGTTCCTCTCCCAGCCCTTCTTCGTGGCTGAAATCTTCACCGGCCAATCGGGTGAATACGTGAAGCTCGAAGACACGATCAAGGGCTTCAACATGATCCTCGCCGGCGAACTGGACGACCTGCCCGAGCAGGCCTTCTACCTGGTGGGCAACATCGATCAGGTGAAGGCAAAAGCCGCCAAGATCCTGTCTGAAGCCAAGGGCTGATCGCCGCTGCAAGCCTCCCGGGCCACCGGCCTCGGGAGGCTTGTTCAACCTTTCGCGTCCAGCACAGCACCGCGTCCCCACCATCCAGCCCCATGACCCTCACCCTTCGCGTTCTGGCTCCTGACCAGAGCGTTTTCGACGGAGCCGCCGACGAGGTGATCCTGCCCAGCACCACCGGCCAGATGGGGATTCTCCCCGGCCACGTGGCCATGCTGGCCGCCCTCGACACCGGTGTGATGCGGGTTCGGGAAGCTGGCACCTGGAAAGCGATCGCCCTGATGGGTGGCTTTGCCGAGGTGGAGAACAACGAAGTCACCGTGCTCGTGAATTCCGCTGAGCTGGCCTCCGGCATTGATGCCGCTGCCGCCGAACGGGACTTCGAAGCCGCCCAGCAGGCCGCCGCCGCGCTGGAGGGTCAACCTGAGAGCACTGAAAAAGTGAAGGCTCAGCAGGCCCTCTCCCGCGCACGGGCTCGCTTCCAGGCCACCAAAGCCGCCTGATTGCAACAGTTCTGAGGCCGGAGCTCCACCCCGGCCCCTTGCGCTCTCCCTCGAGGGCGCTTTTTCATGTTCTCGTCACACACGCCAGCGGATGGGCCAAGGCAGGGATCTGGGCGAGCAACTGCGCCAATGGCTGATCACGGAGCCCGAGGCGTTGCGTTCCGGACGGGCGATCAGCAACCGCCTGATCGATGCACTCGGGGCCAACGAGCAGCTGAAAGCTCCCATCCGCGACCTGGCGGCCCGACCGCTGCTGCTGCAGGTGCTCCATGGCGACAGGGCGCATCAAGCTACCGCCCTGGCCAGCCTGCGCCAGCAACTGGCGGCCATCTACACACCGGCGGTGCTGAACGAACTGGACGATCTCCTGGCGGCGACCACCGGCACGCTCCTCAAGCATCAGCAACCCCAGGCAGAGAAGCAGGATCAGATCCCGACCAACGCCGCATCCAGCCAGGCCGCTCCCGCAGCAGCGGCTGTGGCGGAGCCTGCAGCGGAGTCGGTGTTAACAAGCAGACGCAGGCGTGATCCAACAGGGCGCCTCAGGGCCGTCCGTCAGCAGCTGAGGTCACTGTTGGCGGATCTGCGCCACTTCGCCCCGGGCCTCAGCCTCGCGGGCGGCAGCGCCCTGGTGCTCTGGTGGGTGGCTGGTCGTCTCGAATCCCTGTTGCCAGGAGCCACCCAGGGAGGTGGTGGGCTGCTCCTGGCCCTGTTGCTGCTGCTGCTGCAGGCTCTGAGCCTGGGTCCGCTGCGTGGCATCCAGCACCTATGGCCACTGAAGACGGACAATGCCATCGATCCAGCCCAGGCCTGGCGCTGGCCCCTCGCGCCCTGGCTGCATCAACGCCATGGCGAGGGTCTGGCCCTGGGTCTCGCGCTGCTGTTGCTGATGTCTTCGGCCCCGTCAGGCCTTCCTCTGCTGGCCCTGCGGCCACTTGATCTGCCGACTGTGGTGCTCCGCTACTGCCTGACGGCCCTGGCCACCACAAGCCTGGGCGTACTGACGGCACGCCACCTTGGGGTGCAGAAAACGTGGAGCGGCAGCTCCGGCGTGGTCGCCACTCTGGTGACCATCGCCGGCTGGGACAGCCTGATCCACCAGCACGTCCTTCACCTGGGAACCTCGCCCCTGCTGGTGCCGGCCTGGGTACTGCTTCTGGTGATCGGAGCCCTGGAACTGCACGCAGAACTGCCCCGCCAGTCCAAGGACAACAGCCTGCCCTGGCAACGCCTTCTGGCCAGCAGCTGGGGCTGGGGAACCCTGCTCGGCCTTGGTGTCGGGATCAGCAACTGGTGCCTTCAGGTCATCCACCATCTCCAGGCCAGCGGACGCCCCTGATCTTCAGATAGATCAACCGAACGACGGCATCCAGGGACCCTCAGGCACCACCAGCCAGCACCTTGGGCACCTTGCCCATGTATTGCCCCCACAACTCCGCCACCAGGGCACCGCTGGCCGCTTCGGCGGGCCTGTTGTCGTCATTGCCCATCCAGATCGCCGTCAGAATTCGCGAGCTCGGGGAATAACCGATGAAGAGCACATCGACACCATTGTTGGTGGTTCCCGTCTTGCCGCGAGCATCGGGGACCACC
>JBJTBH010000123.1:0-12800 GCA_046091285.1 Cyanobacteriota bacterium
GCCCTGCGCGACCGGCTCTGGAGTGCCCTGGACTCCCTCGGAGACGTGACCTGCAACGGCAGCCTCGAACAGCGGCTCGCCCACAACCTCAACGTGACCCTTGCGGGCGTCGATGGCACCCGCCTGCATCAGGAGCTGCGGCGCCATCTGGCGGTGAGCAGCGGCTCCGCCTGCAGCCAGGGGCGCCCCTCCCATGTGCTGGCGGCCCTGGGCCGCAGCCGCCAGGAGGCCACGGCCTCGATCCGCTTCAGCCTCGGGCGACCGACCACCGACGAGGAGATCGACCAGGCGATCGCAATCGTCAGCCGCACGGTTCAGGAGCTGCGCGCCAACGGCGGCCGCTGACGATCAGGCGCCCAGGCCGGCCTCGGCGGGAGCGAGGCGGCGAGCGACCCGCAACCTGGCGGAGCGGCTGCGGGGATTGGCCTCGATTTCATTGGCATCCGCCATCAGGGCCTTCCGGGTGACCCGCTCCAGCCGTTCATCCTGCAGAAAGGCGGTCTTGACCCGCCGGTCCTCCAGGGAATGAAAACTGATCACCGCCAGCAGGCCGCCCGGCACGAGCCAGTCGGGGGCGCGCCGCAACAGCGCCTCCAGCATGGCCAGCTCAGCGTTGATGGCGATCCGCAGGGCCTGGAAGCAGCGCGTGGCGGGATGAAGACGACCGCGACGGGCCGCAGGCGGATAACACCCGGCCACCAGGTAGGCGAGGGCGGCGGTGCCACGACCATCGACGCCACGGCGGAGACCGGCCTCCCCGCTCCAGGGGCGGCGTTCAACGATCCGACGGGCGATCCGGCGCGAGAAACGTTCATCCCCGAAGGCATAGAGAAGATCGGCGAGCTCGTTCTCCCCGAGCCGGTCGAGGAGCTCGGCCGCCGTCTCGCCGCCGTCGGGATTCATGCGCATGTCGAGGGGGCCATCGAGCCGAAAGCTGAATCCCCTCGCGGCGACATCGAGCTGGGGACTGCTCACCCCGAGGTCCACCAGAATGGCACTCAGAGGCTGCGGTGGGTCGTAGGCCCCGAAATTGGCGGCGATGATCCGGACGCGATCTCCGAAGGGCGCCAGATGCCGGGCTGCGGCCTCCCGGGCGGTGGGGTCCTGATCAAGACCGATCAGCTGCAGCGACGGCTGGGCCGAGAGCAGCAGGGCGCTGTGGCCACCACCCCCGAGGGTGCCGTCGAGCAACCAGGGCGAACCGCCGTCGGGCCCGGGGGGAAGATCGGCGAGGCTGTCCTGAACAGCGGCGGCCAGCACGGGCAGGTGATCGAAGGGCGCCGCCCCGCAGGGAGCGGCGCCGGGGAGGACCTCAGGATCCGACAGAGGGCCGGCGATCCCAGGGGCCGGTGGAGGCCCGGGGGGAGGGAGCTCGAACGCATGCGGCTGAGACAAGACAAACACCCGGATCCTGGGGATGGGCCGACCCCGCCCCTCTCGCTCCTTCCTAAGATCCGATCAGTCGATCCGCAGGCCCCGGCCCCATGACGCAGCTCGAGACGCGCACCGAGCCGATGGTGGTCAACTTCGGCCCCCACCATCCGTCGATGCATGGGGTGCTGAGGCTGGTGGTGACCCTCGATGGCGAAGACGTCATCGATTGCGAGCCGGTGATCGGCTACCTGCATCGCGGCATGGAGAAGATCGCCGAAAACCGCACGAACGTGATGTTCGTGCCCTATGTGAGCCGCATGGATTATGCGGCTGGCATGTTCTATGAGGCCATTGTGGTGAACGCACCGGAACGGCTGGCCAATGTGCCGGTTCCGAAGCGTGCCAGCTACATCCGCGTGATCATGCTGGAGCTCAACCGGATTGCCAACCACCTGCTGTGGCTCGGCCCCTTCCTGGCGGACGTCGGCGCCCAGACACCGTTTTTCTATATCTTCCGCGAACGGGAGATGATCTATGACCTCTGGGAAGCCGCCACCGGACAGCGACTGATCAATAACAACTACTTCCGCATCGGTGGCGTGGCCGCTGATCTTCCCTGGGGCTGGCTGGAGAAATGCGAAGACTTCTGCAACTGGTTCGGTCCCAAGATTGATGAATACGAAACACTGATCACCAATAACCCCATCTTCCGCAAGCGAATCGAAGGGCTGGGCACGATCAGCCGCGAGATGGCCATCAACTGGAGCCTGTCCGGCCCGATGCTGCGGGCTTCGGGGGTGCCCTGGGATCTGCGCAAGGTCGACCACTACGAGTGCTACGACGACTTCGAGTGGTCGGTGGCCTGCGAGCAGGAGGGCGATTGCTTCGCCCGCTATCGCGTGCGGATCGAGGAGATGCGTCAGTCTCTGAATATCCTCAGGCAGGCGATCCGGCAGATTCCCGGAGGCCCCACCGAAAACCTGGAGGCCCGCCGCCTCGCCGAAGGCAAGAAGAGTGAATGGTATGGCTTCGACTATCAGTACGTGGCCAAGAAGGTGGCTCCCACCTTCAAGATTCCCTCCGGTGAATTATACACACGCCTGGAATCAGGCAAAGGAGAAATCGGGGTCTTCATTCAAGGCAATGACGACGTCACCCCCTGGCGTTTCAAGATCCGAGCCGCCGATCTCAATAATCTTCAGATCCTGCCCCATATCCTCAAGGGAGCGAAAGTGGCCGACATCATGGCCATCCTCGGATCGATCGACGTGATCATGGGCTCCGTGGACCGGTGAATCGGCGCGCCCGCCTCTGGACGCAACGGCGCCGGGCGGGCTGTCTGCTGCCGATCAGCCTCACCGGCTACCTCTGGCTCAAGGGGCTGCATCCGGATCTGCCGGGCCTGAGCTGCCCCTTACGACGGCTCACCGGCATCCCCTGCCCGGGCTGCTTTCTCACCCGCGCCACCAGCGCCGCCCTGATCGGCGACCTGCCGGGCTCGATCGCATGGCATGCCTTCGGACCGCTGGCGGCCGGCGCTCTGGTGTGGTGGTCGATCACGGCGATCCGTCAGCGCCGGCTGATACCCCGCGGGCTGCCGGCGCTGCCGTTCGGCCTGGCGGCCGTTGGCCTGGTGGCCTACTGGCTGCTGCGGCTGGGCCTGAGCTTCGGGCTGGGGATACGGGGATTCCCCGGCTTCCCAGCGCTCGGGCCCTGACGCAGGTCAGAGCCGCCGCGGCCGCCAGCGCACGCAACTGATCAGCTGATCAGTTGATCACGCCTTTGTTGTAGGCGACGTTCTGGATGTAGAAGGTGAGCACCGGCACCACCACCAGGGCGCCGAGGCCGCAGGTGCACACCGAAACGATGAAGGCCACCAGGCCGGCGAGGATCTGAATCCCCACAAAGCTCATACTGTGGGGCGAGCGATACACCGCCTGAAACGAAGCACCGAGCGCATCAACGATCGATTGATCAGTATTGAAGACCCGGTTGACATACACGGGCATCACCAGGGCAACGGCGATACCAGGCAGGATGCAGAACAGATAGCCGAGGGTCATCGTCACGGTGAAGAGAATGCCGGCCAGCAGATAACGCAGTGGCCGCCGCATCAGCGCCGCAAAGGCAGCCTGGACGGTGATCACTTCACCGCTCTCGTAGTACAGAGCCGGCACAGCGATGAACAGCACACCCACCAGGCTGCTGAGCACCGCGAACGGCAAAGAAGCCAGAGAACCCAGCATCTGGGCCAGGGCGGTGCCGGTGCTGTCCGTGGCGATACCCAGGCCCATCAGGGTGATCACGATGTTGGCCACCATGCCGAGGCCGTACAGCACACCGCCGGCAATCCAGATCAGGACTATCGTGGGCACATGAACCAGCAGCGCCTCCCAGGCGCGATTGAGAGTGGGCTGTTCGTAGGCGCTCGGGGCGGCCATCGATGGAAAGCAGACTGGGGCCAATCGTGGCAGCCATCGGGCAAGGCCACAACCACCCCGCCAGCGAACAACCACCCCGCCAGCGAGCCATCGGCTCGCCACAACCATGACCCCTGACGACTGGCTGCTGCTCTGCCGCACCGTCCGCTTCGGGGACACCGATGCCGCCGGCGTGATGCACTTCCCTCGGCTGTTCAGCTGGTGCCACGAGGCCTATGAGGAGAGCCTGGAGCGCTTCGGGCTGACCGCAGCCGAGATCTTTCCCCGGCCCGGGCACAGCCCCGCCGTGGCGCTGCCGGTGGTGCACTGCAGCGCCGACTATCGGCGCCCGCTGGTCTGTGGCGATGCGCTGACGATCGCGCTGCGGCCGCAGCGGATCGACCCCGGCTGCTTCGAGCTGCACTACCGCTTCAGCCGCAGCGGCGAGCCGGTGGCCGAGGCGCTGACGCGCCACCTGGCGATCGACGGCCTCAGCCGCCGCCGCTGCGCCTTGCCAGACGCGATCAACCGCTGGCTGGAGAGCTCGGGCCTTGGCCTTGGCGTCCAGCCGACATAGGGGCCGGAACAGGGACTGGTCAGGCTCAACCCCCCTTGTGCCGGAAAGAGTCGATCGATACGTTAGCCAGCACAGGGACAACCGGGCCCAGTGCACGACCGCGACGGCCGCATCCCTTGAGCGATCCCAGCCCCATCGCACCCGTGAGCAGCGCTGGTCCTCAACGACCGACCCTGTGGCAACGGCTGATCGACCTGCTCACGGTCCGGGAGGATCCCGACCACAGGGAGAGCCCCGGACGAAGGCTGAGCAGCTGCGGGCATGCCGTGCTGACGGGCTCGCTGTTTCTGAGCGCGAGCGTGGCCTTCCTGGCCAACATGGAGTACACGCGGAGCATCGTCCATCGCTGGGACCTCTGCATCCACACCTCGGCCCCGAATGCAGCGCCGACATCAACCGAAGTCAGCTATCCGAATTGGCAGGAATCACAGAAGATCCTGCAACAAACGATCAACAGCCTGACCGTCGCCACCCCGGCGCAGCGCTCACGCCTCCTTGAGCAGCATCATGAAGTCCAGGCAGTGATGAATTCCTATTGCCTGATCAGCCATAACTTTGAAATACAGTTCACCTCGTTCACGTTCGTGGGAACAGCTGCAGCGATTCTCCTCACAATCTGCCTGGCCTCCGTGGCGCCGGAAGGCCTGAAAACCGAGAAGCGCGGCTTGCTGAATACAATAATGTCATCCAGCATCATCCTGGCCGTCTGCGTGGTCTACCCGCAGACCTTCGCGCAAAGAAACAATCAAGACCAGGCAAAGTTAATCTATTCCCAGGCCGCAGATCAGATGCGCATCATCAATTCGACACTGGCCAACAATCAAATCACCACCAATCCCCAGAGTCCCAATGACTTCCTGCCGCTTGATTCGAAAGAGGCGGTCGCCACCTTCATCCGAATGAACGACAACGCCCTGGTTCAATTGACCTCAGCGCGGGTATCGATCAACAACGATTTCGCCAACCGCACCTTCAATCGACTCGGTACCGATGACAACCGCCCCAGAGCCGCAGGAGGCTCCGCCGCGACACCAGCACCCTGAGAGCAGGGCCGCAGGCCGGCATCAGCCGGGCGTCATCGCCCGGGGTTCCAGCCAGCGCTGCCAGCGGGCCCGATCCCATTTGCCCGCCACCCCCGGGGCCAGCTCCGGGCAGAGCCACCAGCGCCGCGGCCGCTCGGCCGCCGGCCACGGACGCACGAGATCTCGCAGCGCCTGGAGCAGGGCCTCGCCATCGACTCCAGGCTCCGGCCGCACCAGGGCCACCAGTCGCTGTCCCCAGGGAGGGTCCACCCGCGGCAGCAGCAGCACCGCCTCCAGCGGCAGCCGTGCCCGCCGGGCCTCGGCCTGCAGACGCAGGCCCAGTTGATCCGTGAAGACGGTGACGCCGCCGCTGTGGATGGCGCCATCGAGGCGCCCCAGGATCTGCAGCGCCCCTTGGTGATCCAAGCGGCCGCGATCCCCACTGCGCCACCAGCGGCCCTGCGCCAGCGGCAGCGGTTCCAGGCCCGCCTCCCCCAGGAAACCGGCCGCCAGGCGTTCCGTGGCCACCTCCACCGCGCCATCCGCCGGGGCCAGCCGCAGGCGGACATCCGCGAGCGCCATCCCGCAGCCTTCAGCACCACTGAGAAACTGATCAGGAGGCAGGGCACAGACCATGGCGGCGGTCTCGGTGGCGCCATAACAGGGCGACAGGCGCAACCCCAGGGAACGGCAGCGCGCCGCCACCCCCGGATCCAGTCCGGCACCACCGACCCAGATCAGGGCGAAACGGGCCAGCCAGTCCCGACCAGCCTCAACCTCCAGCAGCCGCACCAGCTGGGTCGGCACCAGGGAAAGCAGCGCCGGCCATCGATCGGACACCGGAGCAGCCTCCGCCAGGGCCGTGGGCTGGCGCAGCAACGCCGGCGACAGGGGCTGATGGGGCACCCCCCAGGTCCTGGAACGCAGCAGCGGCATCAGACCACTGATGTGGTGCAGCGGCAACGGATTGAAGATCACCGCCCCGGAAGGCTCCAGCCCCTGATCCTGCAGCCACTGCCCACTGGCCGCCGCTGAAGCCTGCAGATGCTCCAGGGGCTGCAGGCACCAGCGACGACCGCCGCTGCTGCCACCGCTGCCGAGGATCACCGCCGTCCCGCAGGCCGCCAGAGCCTCCCTGGCCGGAGCCGCCTGGGCCTGGGCCAGCGCCGCCCCCAGGGCGTCCCGTTCACGCTCACCGGCCAGGGCCACAACGGCCCGCTCCTGCAGGGCGGCCAGGATCGCCGCCGCCTGATCGGCGGGGCCGCCGCCGCCCGCCAGCACCCTCAGCTCCACAGAGCCGCCTCCCATACCGCCGCTGGATCCGCCTGAAACAGCCCTCCCGGCGGCCGCCACCCCGGGGCCAGACCAGGCGCGCAAGGGGTGGGGCCCCACTGCTGCAGAGCCGCCAGGTGGCCGACAAGGCGCCAGCCGATCCCAGTCTCGAAGGCGGTGCTCACCATCCAGCGCCGCTGTCCCGCCGTCAGAGCCTGCAGCAAGGGCCTGGGATCACCCTCCAGCAGCGGGCGCCGCACCAGCCAGCCGGGCCAGTGCCTCGCCAGCCCGGGATCGCAGCGCCGCGATTCATCGAGGGCCACCGGCAGCCGGACCGCCAGCTGCCGCAGTCCGGGCCCATCGGCTGGAGCCAGGGGTTGCTCCAACCACTCCAGACGCTCGTCATCGAGCAGGCGATCAGCCCAGCGCCAGGCGGTGATGCGATCCCAGCCGCCGTTGGCATCCAGCCGCAGGCGAGCGGCGGCGGGCAGACGATCCAGCAGGGCCGACAGCAACGACCACTCCAGGTCCGGATCTGCGGCCGCCACCTTCCACTTGACGGTCAGCGGCAACCTCGACGGCGCCTGCGGCGCTCTGGCTTCCGCGGAGGCCAGGACCCGCTCCAGGGCCGACAGCATCGCCGCCCCCGCCGGCAGCAGCACCGCCGAAGCCGGCGGGGGCCACCAGCCCCCCTGGCCTTCAGAGCCGAGACCATCGAGTTCAGCCAGGGCCAGTCCGAGGGCCCCCTGCAACGGCAACGGCAAAGACGGCAGCAGCGACTCCAGGGCCACACGATCCAGCGAGACCGGCAGGGCGGCGATCGCCGCCGCCAGGGCCTCAGGATCGGGAGTCTCGGGCGGCAGCAGCGTCGCCTCCCCCCAGCCGAGGGCACCGGTCTCCGCCTCGAGCCGTAACAACCACCCCCGTCGCTGCGCCAGGGCCCCGTGGGCGGTGATCAGGGCTTCGGGCAGCGTGAAGCGATAGGGGCGCCAGGCGAGCCGCAGAAGGGATCCGACCACCTCAGCCCAGGCGGCCGCCGAGGGCCAGGCCAAGGGCCAGCCCGAGTCCGCTGAGGGCCTGGAAGCGGATCGCCAGGAACTTGCTGGAGACAATCCGCTGCGGTTCCTGATGGTGCTCCCGCAGCAGTCGGATCAGGGCCTGCGCCGGCGGCAGTCCGACCGCCCCCAGAAGGGCGCTCAGGGGCCACTGGCCCGTCAGCACCGGCGCCCAGGCCAGGGCCAGGCTGCCGGCGACGAACCAGGGCACCAGGGCGGCAGCGCGGGCGGTACCGAGCCGCACCACCGGCGAACGCTTGCCATGGGCGGCATCCTCGGCCACCTGATGGAAGTGGGAGCAGAACAGCACCAGGGTGGTCGCCAGGGCAGGCCCACTGCCAAGGGCGATCGCCTGCCGCCATGGGATACCGGCCCCAAAGGCCCCTGCCGGCGCCAGGGCCAGCAGCGCCGCGGCCGTGGCGCAGGGCCCGAAGGCCAGCCAGCAGAGGGGTTCCCCGAGCCCCCGATAGCCGAGACGGAAGGGCGGCCCCTGATACACGTAGCCGAGTCCGCAACAGGCCAGCACCAACGCCAGCACCAGGGGTGAACTGTGCAGGGCCACCAGCGCCATCAACGCCAGTCCGAGCAGCAGGGCGCCATGGGCGACAACCGCCACCCGGTCGCGGCGACCGGTGAGATTGACGAGGGAATGGGGCTTCCCCAGGGCATCCACACCGGTGTCGGCATCGAAGACATCGTTGCTGAGGTTTTCCCACACCAACAGCAGCACCGCCGCCACGAGGAAGAGCAGCAGCTGATCGAGACGACAGGAGGCCGGTCCGCGCTGACCGAGCCACCAGCCGGCCGCCAGCAGCACCGGCATCACGGCCACCGAATACATCGGCCACTTGATCGCCGCCTGCCACAACCGCCGCCGCTCCCTGGGATCCGGGGCATGAAGGCTTGCGACGACCTGGGGCTCCGGCATGGCGTGGGACTGCAAGGCGCTCGGGAAGGCCCATACATTTGAGCAGCCTTCCCTGCCGCGCCCGAGGCCCATCCGGTGCAGGAGCCCGATGCCTTCCCGACACTGCTCGCTGCCGCGGCCCGGGGGGCCGCCCAGCTGGAGGAGGAGGGCGTCCTCAGCCTGGCCCTGCGTCTGCCGTGGGAGCCATGCCAGCCCGGCCCGGATCCCCTGCAGCTGCTGCCGCACCTGAAGGGGGCCGACCCGTTCCGTTTCCTCTGGGATGGAGCCCCCGGGCTCTGCCTGGCGGCCAGCGGCCGCAGCCACAGCCTCGACCTGAGCGGTCCGCGGCGCTTCGAGCTGGCCCAGCGCTTCAGCAGCCTCAGCCTCAGCCGCCTGGCGATGCCGCAGGCCTGCCCGGCGCTGGCGCGGCCACGGGTGCTGCTGGCCTTCGCCTTCTTCGACAGCCCCCTGCATGAAGGGATGGGGGTGCCCGGGCTGCAGGCGGTGCTGCCACGCTGGCAGCTGAGTCGTCAGGGGCGCCAGGGCTGGCTGCGGCTGCAACGGCCTCTGGGCGGCGATGTGACCGCCCGCAGCCTGGCGGAAGAACTCTGGGAGGAAGGAACGCGGATCCGCCGGCTCTGCCAGGAGGGCTGGGCCGACAACCGAGCCAGGGAACCGGAATCAGCGCTGCTCGATGCCGCCGACCTCAGCGCCCAGCCCTGGCGACGCGATTACCTGGTGGCGGTGGAGCGGGCCCTGGAGCTGGTGGATGAGGAGGAACTTCAGAAACTGGTGCTGGCGGTGCGTCAACCGCTGCTGCTGCAGCAACCCCTCGATCCCCTGGCCCTGCTGGATCGCCTGCGCCGTCGCCAGGCCGGCAGCTGCCGGTTCCTCTGGCAACGGACGACGGATGACGTGCTGTTCGGCGCCTCCCCGGAACGCCTGCTGACGGTGCGCCAGGGGCAGCTGCGCAGTGATGCCCTGGCCGGCACCGCCCTGGCGGCTGGAGAGGCCCGGGGCCTGCTTCAATCCGGCAAGGATCGGCATGAACACGAGCTGGTGGTGGAGACCATCAGCCGGGTGCTTGGCGAGGCCGGCCTGATCGCCCGCCGACCGCGCCATCCACGGCTGGCCCGCCATGGCCACCTGGTGCATCTGCACACACCGATCACCGCTGACCTCGGCCCGGTGCATCCCCTGGCCCTGGCGGAGCGGCTGCACCCCACCCCTGCGGTGGCCGGCCTGCCGAGGCGTCAGGCGATGGGCTGGTTGCGCAGCCTCGAACCGTTTGAACGCGGCCATTACGCCGCACCGATCGGCTGGATCGACAGCGAAGGCGACACCGACCTGCGGGTGGCGATCCGCAGCGGCCATCTGCGGGGCCGCCAGCTCGACCTCACCGCCGGCGCCGGTCTGGTGCGGGGATCGAATCCGGAGCGGGAACTGGAGGAGGTGGGCCTGAAACTGGATGTGCTCAGGCAGCAGCTCGGGGCCCCGGGATCCGCCCTGGCAGCGCGGCATCGGGGCTGATCCGGGGCCGCTTCAGGCGGCGAGCAGGCGCTCCATCGTCTGATCAGCAAGGGGCTGATGGCCGAGCCATTCCACCTCACGCACACCGGTCGGACTGGTGACGTTGATCTCACTGAGACGACCGTCGATCACATCGATACCGACGAAGAACAACCCCGCCTGCCGCAGATCGGCACCGATCTCACGGCAGATGGCCTGCTCAGCGGTGCTGAGCTCCGTGGCCTCCGGCTGGCCACCGACCGCCAGATTGCTGCGGAATTCACCGGCCTGTGGCCGACGATTGACCGCCCCGAGGGGCTCGCCGTCGACCATCAGGATCCGCTTGTCGCCGGCGCTGACGCCCGGCAGGAAGGCCTGGACCATCACCGGCAGCTGTTGCTGCTGGGTCACCAGTTCCAGCAGGGCCCGCAGGCCCGGGGCCCCGGCGCTGCTGCGCACCACCCCCTGACCGGCGCGCCCGCCCAGGGGCTTGAGCACGACGTCACCGTGATCGGCCGCAAAGGCCGCCAGCTGCTCGACGGCGCTGCTGACCAGCGATGGAGCCATCAGATGGCTGAAGCGCAGCGCCCCCAGCTTTTCGTTCCAGGCCCGCAGGGAGGCCGGGCGGTTCAGGACCCGCACGCCGGAGCGTTCCGCCAGATCGAGCAGATGGGTGGCGTAGAGGTAGGCCTCATCCACAGGCGGATCCTTCCGCATCCAGACCCGCGGGAAATGATCCAGCGGCAGATGGTGCGGTTCGCCGAGCTGGAACCAGGGCTCCGGCACCACCCAGCCGTCGGCTGTGGGGGCCATCGGCGCCAGGGTCACGGGTTGGACCCGCCCCCAGGCCTTCACACCGACGGCCGAGAGATCGGCGGGGGTGCACACCCAGACCTGCTGGCCGGCGCGTTGGGCGGCCTGCATCAGGGCCACGGTCGAATCCTTGGCGGGCCGGAGCCCGGCGATCGGATCGATGATGAACAGCTGGGGTTCGCGGCTGGCGGTGGAGGAAGGCAAGGATCAGGCCTCCAGCAGGGCATCGAGGCGACCGCTGCGCTCGAGGGCGTGAAGGTCGTCGCAACCACCGACGTGCTGACCGTCGATGAAGATCTGAGGAACGCTGCGCCGTCCGCCGCTCCGGGCCGCCATCGCCGTACGGGCCGCTTCATCCCCATCGATGACGTGCTCGCGGTAGGTCACCCCCTTGCGATCGAGCAGGGCCTTGGCACGGACACAGAAGGGACAGGCCCGCCAGGTGTAGATCTCAACAGAAGCGGAAGCCATCCGGCACGGCATGCGTCGGCGGCGATCCTAGGCAGCAGTGCCTGGAGGAACACGGCAGCCGTCGGGCGATGGCTGGGCCGGCCGGGATCGGGCCGGCCGGGATCGGGGTGGCAACGCCTGGTACGTTGCCGTGAGGCCCTTCCAGGATGCTGGTGCTCGCCCTCACCGACTTCAAGCGCGCTCTTTCCGAGCTCACTGACCGCCTGGGCAACGCCCAGGACTGTCTTTGACGTCCCTGCTCTGAAGGCCCGCCAGCAGGACCTCGAACAGCTGGCCTCCCAGCCCGACTTCTGGGACGACCAGAAGCAGGCCCAGGTCAGGATGCGCCAGCTCGATGAGGTGAAGGCCCAGCTCGAGCAGCTCGCCCAGTGGCAATCGGCGGTGGCCGATGCCGACGCCACCGTGGAGCTCTACGGCCTCGAGCCCGATGAGGAGCTGCTGGCTGAATCGAACGGAGCTCTGCAGAAGCTGCGCGCCGATCTGGACCGCTGGGAGCTGGAGCGCCTGCTCAGCGGCCCTTACGACAAGGAAGGCGCCGTGATCTCGATCAACGCCGGCGCCGGCGGCACCGACGCCCAGGACTGGGCCCTGATGCTGATGCGCATGTACACGCGCTGGGCGGAGGACCACGGCATGAAGGTGAGCGTGGACGAACTCAGCGAGGGTGAGGAAGCCGGTATCAAGAGCTGCACGATCGAGATCGAGGGCCGTTACGCCTACGGCTACCTGCGCAATGAAAAGGGCACGCACCGGCTGGTGCGCATCAGCCCGTTCAATGCCAATGACAAACGGCAGACCAGTTTTGCCGGGGTGGAGGTGATGCCGAAGATCGAGGAGGAGGTGAAGCTCAACATCCCGGAGAAGGACCTGGAGATCACCACAACCCGGTCCGGCGGCGCCGGCGGCCAGAACGTGAACAAGGTGCACACGGCCGTGCGCATCCTGCACATCCCCACGGGATTGTTCGTGCGCTGCACCCAGGAACGCTCGCAGCTCCAGAACAAGGAGAAGGCGATGGCGCTGCTGATGGCCAAGCTGCTGGTGATCGCCCAGGAGCAGCGTGCCGCCGAGATCGCCGACATCCGCGGCGACATCGTCGAGGCGGCCTGGGGGAACCAGATCCGCAACTATGTGTTCCACCCGTACCAGATGGTGAAGGATCTGCGGACCCAGCACGAAACCACCGATGTGCAGGGCGTGATGGACGGTGATCTCGATCCCTTCATCCAGAGCCTGCTGCATGCGGGTGTGGATGTGGCCGGAGGCGGCAGCGATGACTGAGGAGAACCCCAGCTTCACGAAGCTGGCCATGCGCAACATGGTGCGCAAGGGTCGTCAGAGCCTGCTGCATTTTGGCCTCACGGCCCTGGGCCTCACCGG
>JBJTBH010000124.1:0-15078 GCA_046091285.1 Cyanobacteriota bacterium
GCACCTTGATCCGCCGCGATTTCAATCGTGCCTTTGAGACGGTCGACGTGCTGCTCACCCCGACCTCTCCCACCACGGCCTTCGGTTTCGGTGCCCACAGCGAGGATCCGCTGGCGATGTATCTGGCCGACCTGCTCACCAGTCCCGCCAACATGGCCGGATTGCCGGCGATCAGCGTTCCCTGTGGCTTTGATGATGCGGGTCTGCCGATCGGTCTGCAGCTGATCACCGGCGTGCTGCAGGAGCAGCGACTGCTGCAGGTGGCCCATCAGTTCGAGCAGGCGGCCCGGGTGATGGAGCAGCGTCCGCTGGCGCCCCTGGTGCCCTGAGCTGACGTTGTGGTCCGAGGTCAGCCCTGTCACGCCAGATCTGGTGTCGGTGCTGTGTCAGCAGCGTTCCCGTGCTCTGGATCTGGTGCCGTGGGATTAGCCTGGATCGGCTGATCGCCTCCCGCCCTTGGCCTTCGTTCCCCTCCATAACCACAGCGACTACAGCCTCCTGGACGGGGCTTCCCAGTTGCCTCAGATGGTGGAGCGGGCGGTGGCCCTGGGCATGCCGGCCCTCGCCCTCACGGATCACGGGGTGATGTACGGGGCCATCGAGCTGCTGAAGCTCTGCCAGAAGGCCGGCATCAAGCCGATCATCGGCAATGAGATGTATGTGATCAACGGCTCGATCGAGGATCCGCAGCCCAAGAAGGAGCGTCGGTATCACCTGGTGGTGCTGGCTAAAAATGCCGTCGGTTATCGCAATCTCGTCAAGCTCACCAGCCTCAGCCACCTGCGCGGGATGCGGGGCCGTGGCATCTTCTCGCGGGCCTGCATCGACAAGCAGCTGCTCAGTCAGTATCGCGAGGGGCTGATCGTGGCCACCGCCTGCCTTGGCGGCGAGATTCCCCAGGCGATCCTGCGGGGCCGCCCGGATGTGGCCCGGGATGTGGCCCGTTGGTATCAGGAGCAGTTCGGCGATGACTTCTATCTGGAGATTCAGGATCACGGCTCCCCTGAGGATCGGATCGTCAATGTGGAGATCGTTCGCATTGCCCGCGAGCTTGGTATTTCTCTGATTGCCACCAACGACGCCCATTACCTCAGCCGCCATGATGTCGAGGCCCATGATGCGCTTCTCTGCGTGCTCACCGGCAAGTTGGTCACGGATGAAAAGCGGCTGCGATACACGGGTACCGAATACATCAAGAGCGAAGAGGAGATGGCGACCCTTTTCGCTGATCACCTGGAGCCCGAGATCGTGGCTGAGGCCATCGCCAATACCGTCAAGGTGGCGGAGAAGGTTGAGCCCTATGACATTCTGGGCCGCTACCAGATGCCCAGATTTCCGATTCCTGAAGGTCATACTGCTGTCACCTATCTGAGCGAGGTTTCTGAGCTGGGTCTTCGCGATCGCCTGAAGCTTGCTGCTGATCAGGAGATTGATCCGCTCTATGGCGAACGCCTGGCCTTTGAGCTTCAGGTGATGGAGCAGATGGGATTTCCCACTTATTTTCTGGTGGTCTGGGATTACATCCGTTTTGCGCGTGAGCAGGGCATTCCAGTCGGGCCGGGCCGGGGTTCTGCCGCTGGATCACTGGTGGCCTATGCCCTCGGCATCACCAATATCGATCCGGTTCAGAATGGTCTGTTGTTCGAGCGCTTCCTGAATCCAGAGCGAAAATCAATGCCGGATATTGATACCGATTTCTGCATTGAACGGCGCGGGGAGGTGATCGATTACGTCACCCAGCGCTACGGCGAAGACAAGGTGGCTCAGATCATCACCTTCAACCGCATGACGTCCAAGGCGGTGCTCAAGGATGTGGCACGGGTGCTTGATATTCCCTACGGCGATGCGGATCGTCTGGCCAAGTTGATTCCGGTGGTGCGTGGCAAGCCCGCAAAACTTGATGCCATGATCGGTCCTGATTCTCCGGCACCGGAGTTTCGTGAGAAATACGAGAACGATCCTGCGGTGCGTCGCTGGGTGGACATGGCGCGTCGCATTGAAGGCACGAACAAAACCTTCGGTGTCCATGCTGCCGGGGTGGTGATCGCCGCCGATCCCCTCGACGAGCTGGTGCCTTTACAACGTAATAACGATGGTCAGGTGATCACGCAATACTTCATGGAAGACGTGGAGGCAATGGGACTCCTGAAGATGGATTTTCTTGGCCTCAAGAATCTGACGATGATTGAGAAGACCATTGATCTGGTGGCTCAGAGCAGTGGGGAACGCCTTGACCCCGATCAGTTGCCCGCCGATGATGCCGGCACTTATGCCCTGCTGGCCCGCGGCGACCTGGAGGGCATCTTCCAGCTCGAATCGAGCGGCATGCGTCAGATTGTCCGCGATCTCAAACCATCCTCGCTTGAGGATATTTCCTCAATTCTTGCTCTCTACAGGCCGGGTCCGCTGGATGCGGGTCTGATCCCCAAGTTCATCAACCGGAAGCATGGCCGGGAAGCCATCGATTTCGCGGATGTCGCCCTGGAGCCGATCCTGCGCGAGACCTACGGAATCATGGTCTACCAGGAGCAGATCATGCGCATCGCCCAGGACCTGGCTGGATATTCCCTCGGCGAGGCAGACCTGTTGAGGCGAGCGATGGGTAAGAAGAAGAAAAGCGAGATGGAGAAACACCAGAGCATCTTTGTCAAGGGTGCCACCGAGCGCGGCGTCGATCCGAAGATCGCTGAAGGGCTGTTTGAGCAGATGGTGCTGTTTGCTGAATACTGCTTCAACAAAAGCCATTCCACCGCCTATGGGGCCGTCACCTATCAGACAGCCTATTTAAAGGCCCATTACCCGGTGGCTTATATGGCTGCCCTGCTCACCGTCAATGCCGGCACCACCGATAAGGTGCAGCGTTACATCGCCAATGCCAGTGCGATGGGCATCGAGGTGATGCCGCCGGATGTGAATGCTTCCGGCATTGATTTCACGCCGGTTGAAGGGCGGATCCTGTTCGGGCTTTCGGCGGTTCGCAATCTCGGTGATGGCGCCATCCGCGCTCTGATCGAATCCCGTCGCCAGGATGGTCCCTTCCGTTCCCTCGCCGACCTCTGCGATCGCGTCCCTGGGTCCACCTTGAACCGACGGGCCCTGGAATCCCTGATCCATTGCGGTGCTCTCGATGCCCTGGAGCCGGCCGCCAACCGGGCCCAGCTGATGGCCGATCTCGATCTGGTGCTTGATTGGGCCAGCTCCCGTGCCCGCGATCGGGCCAGCGGTCAGGGCAATCTCTTTGATCTGTTCAGCGGTGGTGGTGAGGCGGAGGCAGGCCCTGCGGATCTGTCGACGGCGCCCAAGGCGGCCCCTGTGCGCGACTATCCCCCCACCGAAAAGTTGTGGCTTGAGAAGGAGCTGGTGGGCTTCTATCTCTCCGATCATCCGCTGAAGCAGCTGCATCGTCCCGTTCGGCTGCTGTCCCCCCTGGGGCTTGGCAGTCTTGAGGAGCAAGCCGACAAGGCCCGTGTCAGTGTCGTGGCGATGGTGCCTGAGATGCGTCAGGTCACCACCCGCAAGGGTGATCGCATGGCCGTGCTGCAGCTTGAAGATCTCAGTGGCAGCTGTGAAGCAGTGGTCTTTCCACGGACGTATGCCCGACTGGCGGATCATCTGATGGTGGATGCCCGGCTGCTGGTCTGGGGCAGCGTCGATCGCCGCGATGATCGCGTGCAGCTGATTGTGGACGATTGCCGTGCCATCGACGATCTGAAACTGTTGATCGTTGAGCTGATGGCGGATCAGGCTGCCGATATTGCAGTTCAGCATCGCCTGCGTGATTGCCTCAATCGCCATCAGACGGCCCAGGAGGAGGCCGGACGGCGCGTGCCGGTGATCGCCCGGGTGCGGGATCGGGATCAGTCGCGGTATGTGCGCCTCGGCTACCAGTTCTGTGTCGCTGATGGGGAGGCCGCCATGGCCACCCTCAGTTCCGCAGACTTCACGGTGCGATTTTCGGAACCGATGCTGACCGGTTGAGTCACCCGCTGCGGAGGCGACAGGACCAGGCCCCCTGGCCAGGGGGCCGGCCGTCGGACCTGCATGGCCTCAGGAGCTGGCGTCGTTGCCTCGCATTCCTCGGATGGACGCACGGATGCGGCCGATATTGAGAGAAATCTGCTCGATGCCCAACAGGCTGCCAGGTGCTGGTTCCCAACTGGAGGAGAGCACGCCATAACTCAGTCCCGCCAGACCGAGCAGGAAGAAGCCTCCGGACGTGGCCAGGGTGACGCCAGGAGGGACGTCAAGGATCTGGCGGGAAACCAGCAGGTAACTGCCGACGAACACACCAATGCCCATCACGCTGGGTACGCCTGTGGCGATGGCGATCCTGCGCGCCATCCGATTGGCCACCGCATCGGGGATCGCCTGGGCGCGACTCGACGCTTTCGCCCCTCTGGCACCGGGCCGCTGTGGAGGTTTGGGGAAGGATGGCTGTGATCCTTTTCCCCCCGGTTTCGCGAAAGCGAAGGCCGGGGGTTTCTGTTGTCCAGCCATGGGCGAGAAATCAGCCGCGGATGCCGAGGCTAGCGATCAGCTTGCTGTAGCGCTCCTGGCTGTTGCTGCGCAGATAGCTCAGCAGGCGCTTGCGCCGACCGATCATCTTGAGCAGGCCCTGGCGGGAGGAGAAGTCGTGAATATTCTTCTGCAGGTGACCGCTGAGCTGATTGATCCGCTCGCTCAGCATCGCCACCTGGACCTCGACGGAACCGGTGTCGGTGCCGTGGGTCTGGTGGGAATTGATCAGTTCCTGTTTTTTGGTGGTATTGAGCGACATGCGCGGCGTCTAGCCCTGACGGAGCAAACCATTACTTTACGGTCTGGTGGACCCCCCTCGGATCAATCCCCGGCTGAAGAAAGCCAGCGCAGACATTCCCGTAACCAGCCTTCGCCATCGTCGGGTTCGAGCATGGCCATCCTGGCCACCTCCCGCTGCGCCTGCAGGATCTCGAGCGGTTCGTAGCCCAGGGCGGCCAGGGTCAGTTGCAGCTCATCGCGCTGGCCAGCCGCCGGGCGCGGGATGTTGTTGTCATCCTCGTCGTCGGGTGTTGGATCCAGTCCCAGAAAACGCTGCTGCAGCCGGGCCCGCAGTTCAACGGCCAGCCGTTCCGCGGTGCGTTTCCCCACGCCGGGGGCCTGGCTCAGGCGCTTGAGGTCGGCGCCCACAATCGCCTGCACGAGCTCCTGCGGCGCCAAAAACCCCAGAAGCCCCAGGGCCATCTGCGGCCCCACGCCACTGACGGCCACCAGTTCCCGGAACAGATCCCGCTCACGCCGGTCCGCGAATCCGTAAAGGGTCCACTGGTCCTCCCGGATCACGTGGTGAATCGCCAGGGCCAGCTCGGCCCCCGGCGGTGGCAGCTGCTGCCACAGCCGCTGGGTGATCTGAACCTCATACCCGACGCCATGGCAGCGCAGCATCAGGCCCTGGCGGGGGCCCTGCTGCCAGGGGTCGCTGAGTTCCCCTTGCAACCAGCCGATCATGGGAGGACTTCATCGTTTGGCCATGCTGCCCGCTCCGCCCACGCTGCGCCTTCCCAGCCCCCTGGGGCCGGGATCTCCCGCCGCGTTGCCGTCGCTGCTGTTCCGTCTGCGGGCTTTCTGGCAGGCCATGGCGCCATCGGGGTGGCAGCGGGGCCTGTCGTTGCTCCTGCCGCTGGTGCTCATGGTCAGCGTCTGCCTGTCCGGGTGCCAGGGACTCGGTCAGCCCCCCCGTTCGGTGTTGCTGCAGGCCCTCGCGCTGCAGATCGAGCTCACCCAGGGGGCGATTGCCCAGGCTCTCGACCTTCAGGTGCAGGGCCTGCCGGAGGTGAATCGGGTGCGGGTGGAGGAGCAGCAGGCAATCCGTATCGGTGAATCCCGCGGCCTGCGGCTTGCCGGCCGTTTCGACTGGCGCCTTCCGGGAGATCCCTTCCGTGTCGACAGCCCGTTCGAGCTTTATCTGGTGCGTGGGGAGAAGGGGCAGAGCTGGCGCCTGGCACGGCCGGTGGGGGGGACGGAGGCGGTTCAGGAGTGGCGCACCGATCCGCTGCCTCTCAAGGGTGAGCGCACCGCGGGCATCAGGGCGATCCCTGCCCTGGAGACTCCCGCCAACGCAACGGAGCGCTCGTCCTGAAGCAGTGCTCCGGTGAGCGCTTGTGGCCGCCGGCCGTGCTTCCTAGCCTGTTTCTGCCAACACCGGACAGTGATGTCGAGCCTGATGGGGGCCGTCAAGGCCGATGACCGCAGCCTCGTGAAACGGCTGCTCGCCGAGGGGGCGTCGGTCGATGCGGCCGATGCGGCGGGGGATCGGCCGCTGATCATCGCCGCCTATCTGGGCCACACGGAGGTGCTCGAGCTGCTGCTGGCGGCCGGTGCCGACCTGACCGTGGTCGATCCGGGGATGCGGGCCACAGCGCTGCATGCAGCCGCCTACGCCGGCCGCACCGAAGCGGCTGGTGTCCTGATTGATCACGGCATCGCCATCAATCAACAGGGCCCGATCAATGGTTATACGGCTCTGCATGATGCGGTCTGGCAGAACCATGGGGCCACGGTGCGCGTGATCCTGGCCGGGGGGGCCGACCCGACGATTCGCTCCAGAGATGGCCAGACGCCTCTGGATCTGGCCCGAGCTCAGGGGCACAGGGAGCTCGCCGGCTTGCTCGAGACCGTCATCCGGCCGGTCTGAGGTCGGATCCCGGAGGCCCTGACCGCCTGCCGGTCGTCAGGTGGCTGCGGTGGGGGGCGCCGGCGTCGCAGGCTGAGCAGGGTGGCCGCCAGCACCAGGGCTGCCGCCAGGAGCAGATTGGCGGGCACCGACTCTCCGAGCACCACCACCCCGAGCATCCCCGCCATCGGCACCTGGCCGTAGCCGATGGCGGTGGCTCTTCCGGCCGGCAGTCCGATCAGTCCTCTGGTGATGCCGATCTGACCAAGCTGGGTGAACACTCCCACCCCGATCAGCCAGAGCAGTTCCGATCCGGTCGGGATCACCGGCCTGACCAGCACCAGCGGCAGGGTGAGGGGAAGGGACATGAGGGGGAAATAGAACACCACCACGAGCGGATGTTCACTGCGTCCCAGGGCCCGC
Source organism: Cyanobacteriota bacterium (assembly GCA_046091285.1). GTDB lineage: Bacteria > Cyanobacteriota > Cyanobacteriia > PCC-6307 > Cyanobiaceae > CAIXOZ01. Next base: position 7,073 of record JBJTBH010000124.1, read on the forward strand.
ACGCTGACGTAGGCCACCGCTGAGCAGAAGGCGCCCGCCAGTCCCAGAAGCACCGGTTGCAGCAGCAGGGTGCTCAGTCCTGATGCGATCTGCACCGGATCCGTGAGCACCACCACCCCCAGCCAGCCGAGAAGCACCGCCAGGGCCACCCGCAGGGTGAAGGGTTCACCGAGCCAGATCCAGGCCAGCAGGGCCGTGAAGGTGGGGTTGAGGTACTGCAGCACTGTGGCGGCGCCCAGCGGCAGGCCCGCCAGGGCCCCGAAGACGCAGAAGAGGGCGATCGTGCCGACAACGCCGCGCCAGATCAGCAGCCACCGCCGCTGGCCCCAGGGGGAGATGCCGGCGCGCCGCAACATCCAGGCACTCAGAGCCAGGCTGACGATCGCTCTGGCCAGCACCACTTCCGCCACGGGAATTCTTGCCCCCACCTGCTTGATGCAGAGGCCCATCAGTGCAAAGGACAGGCTGCTGAGCAGCACCCACAGCGCCGCCGGCAGCCCCCCGTCAGAATGACCTCCTTGCTGCATGGCCATGGGCCTGGGAGGAACGGTGACCTCCCCACTCTCCAACCCTGCGGCGCCAGCTGTCCTGTCTCGATCCGATCTCCTTGAGCAGCCCCCGACTCCATCCCCGCACGATCGAGGCCGTCAAGGAGCGTGCCGACATCGTCGATGTGGTCGGCGAGCATGTTGTTCTTAAGAAGAAAGGCCGCGAATATGTCGGCATCTGCCCATTTCATGACGATAAATCACCGTCAATGACGGTGTCACCGGCCAAGCAATTTTATTATTGCTTTTCATGCGGTGCCGGCGGTAATGCGATCAAGTTCCTGATGGAACTGCAGCGCATCAGTTTCAGTGATGTGGTGCTGGAACTGGCGAATCGTTATCAGCTCCCGATTGAAACCCTCGATGGCCCCCAGCAGGAGCGGCTCAGGCGGGAGCTGTCACGACGTGAGACGCTGCATCGGGTCGTCACCCTGGCTGCGGGCTGGTTCCGCTCCCAGTTGCGAGCCCCCGAAGGCGAGAAGGCTCTCCATTATCTGCGTCAGGAGCGGCGCCTCAGTGAAGCCACCATCGAAACATTCGGTCTTGGCTATGCACCGGATCGCTGGGATGGTCTGCTGCGACATCTGCAGCAGGTGGAGGGCCTGGCGCCGGAGCTGCTGGAGGCGGCCGGGCTGGCGGTGCCACGCAAGGGTGGGGATGGTTTCTACGACCGTTTTCGTCATCGGGTGATGGTGCCGATCAGCGATCGCCAGGGTCGGGTGATCGGTTTCGGTGGTCGCAGTCTCGATGGAGGCGAACCCAAATATCTCAACTCACCGGAAACCGAACTGTTCGAGAAGGGGAAACATCTTTTTGCCCTTGATCGAGCGGCGTCCGCGATCCGTAAGGACGATCGTGCCGTGGTCGTGGAGGGCTATTTCGACGTGATCGCCCTCCATGCCGCCGGCATCACCAATGCGGTCGCTTCGCTCGGTACGGCGCTCAGCAGTCAGCAGATCACCCAGCTCTGTCGCTGTTGTGATGGGCGACGGCTGATTCTCAATTTCGATACCGATGGCGCGGGGATCCGCGCAGCCCAGCGGGCGATCGGTGAGGTGGAGCAGCTCGCCATGCAGGGGCAGCTGTAGCTGCGGGTGCTGCAGCTGCCGGCGGGCAAGGATCCTGATGAGTTCCTCACGGAGCACGGTCCCGGTGACTATCGCTCCCTGCTGGATTCAGCTCCGCTCTGGCTGGACTGGCAGATCGAGCAGGTTCTGGCTGGGAGGGATCTGGGCCGTGCCGACCAGTTCCAGCAGGCGGTCACCGCGTTGGTGGTTCTGCTGGGCAAGCTCCCGCCCTCAGCGGTGCGCAGCCACTATCTGCAGCAGGTGGCGGAACGGCTGTCCGGCGGCCAGGCCCGACTGGCGGTTCAGCTCGAGGACGATCTGCGTCAGCAGGTCAAGGGGCAGCGCTGGCATGGACGATCCCAGAAATGGGAGCAGCCCGGTGAGGCGGGACTGCGGGAGCGGGCCGAAGCGCAGCTGCTGCGTCTCTATCTCCACAGCCCAGGTCAGAGGGCCGAGATCAGGCGTGAATTACGCCGCCGTGAACTTGAGGATTTCGGTCTGCATCATCACCGCCTGCTATGGGCGGCGATCGGTTCCCTGGAGGAGGACAACCTAGGCCAGGGCCGGCTGGAGGCGATTCATCGCGGTCAGGACCATGGCCTGGATCTGGTGGATCTCGACCTCCCGAGGCTGCTGGCTGATCGACTGGTGGTCGAGGACTCGGCGTTGCTGAGTCGATTGACGCCCCTGCTGGAACCCACCGAGGTGCAACGTCTTTCGCTGTCCCAGCCCTTGCTGCAGCTGCGGGGTGCGGCTGCCGTGCTCGAGCGTCAGCGCAGTCTCAAGCGATGCCGGCATCTGCTGGATGCCTGGCGTTCGCAGCGTCTGGAGACCCTGGAGCGTTGCATTGCCCGGCTGCTGGAATCAGAGCGAATGGCCACGGAGGCCTCGCCCACCCATCAGGTCCCGGTGGTGAACGATATCGAGCATCGTATTGACACCCTGTTCGCAGCGTTGAATCAGGATGCCCTTGAATTTCAGGCTCTTTATTATAATGAACGCAAGCATCTTGAGCATCTTGATCAACAGCGTCGTGCCGGTTACGATGAAGTCATGGCCGCTCCTGTGTCCGCCCCTTCCGTGATCACTTCTTAGGTGAATTGATCCTTGAATTGATCGCAATTGTGAGGATCCGGACCTCCCGGCTCTGCAGCGGCTGCTGGCTTGGTTGGCCGGTGCCTCTCCGCTCGCGGCAAGGGTCAGGTGTCATCGAATCGCGCCGGAACGTTCCAGTCGCACGGCTTCCCGTGCTGCTGATTCCAGCAACTGCCTGGTCTTCATGGAAGGACCCGTCACGCCGATGTCCGGACAGGAAGCCTGGCCTGGCTGAGTTGTGAGAAAGATGACGCAGGCTGCGAGATAGGAACCGAGACGGCTCGGGTGCGATCCATCACCGTCATACAGTTGAAGATCAGGATTGCGCCTGAGAGCCATTGACCAAGCCGGACCAACGGGCGCGATCTGGGTGCCAGGCAAGGAGGTGGCTGCTGCCAGATAGGCGGAGCTCAGTGTTGTCTGCTCCTGGGGCCGCTTGCGTTTTGCCCAGGTGACGTAGAGGAGCGTCCGGGCGCCAGTCTTGGTGATGGCGGCGTGCAACGCGGTGATCGCTGAACGCATGCGCTCGGGCTGAGTGATCGGACGGTTGCTTTGTTCCTGCAGAATCACGTAATCCCATGTCTCGTCTGCGAGGGCGGCTTGTGTCTGCTGCATCGCACGGAGCTTCTCGAGAGTCGCGCCTCCAACGGTGATGTCCTTGACCTCAACGGGTCGAGCGCCCGGTGTTGCTGCCGCGAGTGCTGAAACCATCGATGGCATTCGATTGTAGTAGGTATAACTGTTGCCGATGAACAGAATCCGCAGCGATGGCCTTGCATCCGGCGGCGCAACAGATTGACCATGGGCTGGAACCACCGCAGCCAAGGTGAAAAGTATGGTAAAGGCTGCGGTAACTCCAAGGCGCAGGCTGATCAGTGCTCCCTTTGATGCTGAATGGTGCTCATGACGAACCCGCATGGTTTGGACGGTCAATGAAAATAGTGTAGATGGTGCTATGGGTGAGCGGTGATCTTGTAAATCACGCTTTGGATTTCTTGCAGTTCGCAGGGTTGATCTTGGAGACAGTTCGCTTGGAGCCACCAGTTTCAACCTTCTCAGACATTTCAACCTGTGGATCCCCGTCAACAGGTTCTGTCTGGGGTGTGCCTTCCCTGTTCGTTTTCCGGATTGCGGCATGATTGCACCCTGACATGGTGAAGAGAACCTCCTTTTCAGCTCTGTCAGGCATGGCATTGCCGCAATCGCCACCTTGCGCGTGCGAGACCAAGTGGTTTTTGGCATCGTGTTTGCCTTGGCTGAGGGCTCGGAAGCTCAGGGAAGGGGTCGCCTCAGGAGTTCCGTCGCCATCGATCCCACCATCCGCAGAGTCCCTGTCACGTCAACTTTCCAGAGCTGATTCCCTCTAGAGCTGATTCCCTCCAGAGCTGATTCCCTGAGACGTTCTCGGCAGACCGTCTCCAATCCCGACGGGCTTGTCGTCCTCAAGGTGTGAGCTGCCCTGCTGTCCGGCATCGCCGTCCATCCCATTCTCGTCATGACGCAACAGCTCATGCGATCAGGGCCTTGGCCATGGCCGGCTCGCGGAGCGAAGACCCCTGCAGCAGCCCGTGGACCTGCAGCATCGTGGCCAGCGGATCGGGAGGTCGATGCAGCTGGAGCCCTGCTGACGGCGTTGACCATGGGGCTGCGCGGGGCGGAACAGGTGCTGGCGGCGTTCGACGGGATGCAGGCGACGCCCGCAACAGCTCCTGCCAATGCCTGCAGATGATTCGCCCGGTGACAGGGGGCTGTCTGATCGCTCCGATCTTCTGCACAATCGCCAGATCTCGATAGCGTTCAAGGCAACCCCCCATGCCGCGATGCCCAGAGAACGGTTCTTCCTCGAGCTCGAACCTGCGGAAACGAGACTTCGGGATGCTCCCCATGTGGTGATCGTCGGTGGTGGCTTCGCTGGCCTGAAGGCCTGCCATGCCCTGATCAACACGCCCGTGCGGGTGACCTTGATCGATAAGCGTAATTTCAACCTGTTTCAGCCTTTGCTGTATCAGGTGGCTACGGGCATGCTGGCCGAGAGCGATGTCGCCAAGCCGCTGCGACAGATGGTCGGTCAGGCCCCGAATGTGCAGGTGCTGCTCGGTGAAGTCGATGACATCGATGTCGAGGCCCGCGAGATTCATTTCAACGAGTGTCGCTATGCCTACGACCACCTGATCCTGGCCACCGGCTCCGGCAGCACGTACTTCGGCCACGAGGAGTGGCGTCCGCTGGCGCCACCGATGAAAATCCTTGAGCATGCCGATGAGCTGCGACGCCGGGTCCTGATGGCTCTTGAGGAGGCGGAGCAGACGCCGGATCGGGAGCGGCGGCGTTTTCTGCAGTCGGTGGCGATCGTCGGTGCCGGCCCGGCTGGCTGCGAACTGGCCGGATCGACGATGGAACTGATCCAGCACGCCATCGATCGCGATTTCAAGCAGCTGGATCCGGCCGATACCAGCATCACCCTGATCGATCCAGGGGATCGGGTGCTGCGGGCGATGCACCCGAGCCTCTCAGAGGCGGCAGGGACCTATCTGCAGTCTGTGGGAATCAGGCTGATGTTCGGTGGCCGGGTGAAAGAAATCAACGAGGGGTCGCTCACCGTTGCCACCGCCGCTGGCACGGAAGTGGTGAAGGCGGCCACGATCGGCTGGACGGCCGGTGTCCGTGCGTCTCATCTCGGAAAACTGCTCGCCGACCGCCTCAGTCTCGAAACCGATCGCGGTGGTCGGGTGCCCGTGCAGGCTGATTTTTCGCTGCCGGGTTATCCCGAGATCCGGGTGGTCGGTGATCTCTGCTCCTACAGCCACACCATCGATGGCAACCCCCTGCCGGGGATGGCCGGTCCGGCGGTCCAGATGGGCACCTGGGTCGCTCAGGACATCCTGGCCAGCCTTGAGGGGCGCGATCGGCGTCCGTTCCGCTTTTTCGATTTCGGTTCGATGGCTGTGCTCGGGCCGCTGCATGCGGTGGCCGATCTGCGCGGGATTCGGGTCAGCGGGCCTCTGGGCTGGTTGCTCTGGGGCCTGGCGCACCTGGCCTTCATGCCGGTGATGGAGAACCGCGTCATCCTGCTCACCAAGTGGCTCTGGATGATCGCCAATCGCGACCGGGGATCTTTGCTGCTGATCGGCCATCCCAATCAGCATCTCGGCGTGGAGGTGGGTCTCGAGCAGCGGGAGGCCACCCCGGCGGCACCGCCGGGCTGAGTCAGGGGTTGCAGAACTGGCAGTGGCCCGGATCGGCGGCCTGCAGTCCATCGGCGCGAGGACGCACTTGGCGATGGTCACAGGCAACGCAGCCGAACATCTCCTGGGCGATCCGTTCCGTGGGCTGGCCGCACCACCCGCAGGGCAGACCAGGCAGGCGCTCGATCAGCCCCCAGCCCGGGGAATGGCAGGCAGGACAGGTGGTGCGAAGACGTCTCACCAGCTGAAGGCCAAGGCGGCGGATCTCCCGCATCCGCGTTGGATTGACATGGGCCCGCATGTCCGTTTCAACGACCACGGTGCCGTCCTCGGACCTTGAGACCGCCTGGCGTATGGCCTGATCCAGACCGTGCCGGCACTGCAGACCCAGGGCGACAGCGGAGGCTCGCTCCGTACCCGTCCGATGGGGACGCACCATCAGGCCGTGGGCAGGAAAGCCCACCCGCTCCAACCAGGCGTCGATCCGATCGTCAGGGCGTGTCTGAATCTGGTTGAAGTTGGTGCGTTCACTGATCCCGGACTCCTGGATCACCAGGCCCCGCTCGCTATCGATGAAGGTGAGGCATTCGATGCCAATGGCCAGAAAAGGGATGGCCGGGTGGGGGCCGAAGCTGCCTTCGCTGGCCAGGCCGAGAGGATGTCCACTGAGGGCCAGGCCTGCTTCTGCCTTCAGGCGACAGGTGCGTTGAGCCGTGTCCAGTCGCGGTCGCTCACCGCTGAAGCTGCCGAAGGCGTTGGTCTCCAGGTCTCCGGCAACGTCCATGACGACTCCCAGTCCCGCCTCGAACGGTCGGGCCAGGGCCCTTTCCTTCTGATGCTGGCTGGCCAGACAGAGGCGCTGGCCGCGATAACCGGTCCAAGGGACAGCAACCGCCATGATCGGGTCCGGTGGAGCCAACGGCGCGGAACATAAGCGCCATGGCTGACGTCTGGGTCGTTCAGGCAATGCAGCGAAGATCAAGTCTGCTTATCGGTTGAATTGCTGATTCTGCGGTTGATCCAGACCCAGCACCTGAGCATCCTCCCTAATCTTTCTCCATCGCCAGTCGATCGCTCGTCCTTCAGCTGCCTCTGAACGATGTCATCCACCCACCAGAGTGCTCAGCGTCAACGATGCGGTTCGAGGCGTTGCCGCCGTGGTCAGCGTCGTCGTCACAATCGCGGGGGCAGCGGCGAACTGCCTCGGAGGTGATCGGAAGCCGGAAGGTGCTCGAATGGAGTTCCGGCTTCCTTGTTGATGGCATCGCTGAATGCCAATTTCCAGCTTTCAGGACAGTCACAATGTTCAACACTGGGTCTGTCACTGCTCGTCATGAATGACGCTGAACTCGTTATCGTGTATAACGCGGATGTTATTGCATTCATGTTCTGCTCGATCTGATTCTGCGAGTTTCTTCTTTCGCTTCGCATTAAACTGAACCCGGTTTGAATTTGGCGGTGGCATTTGCCCTGCTCTTTCAGATCGACTGCTGATGTCAAGTCCTCAACGATGTTTTATAGCTGGCCTTTAGATGTGTCCTGGGGTCGGGCTTTTCCGGGTTGGCTTGTGCCCGAAGGTGTTTGGAATCTGTTCTGCCAATGTTCCGAATTGAAGGCTCGCCTTTGAGATTCATTTTTTGGTTTTTTATTTCGCCCTAAATCCATTTCGCTGCTCGGTTTTCGAGTCGCTAAGTAAGGATTTTTAGGCTGATTCGCTTTTTCGTGATTTTTAATCGCGATGCTCAGGATGTGCCTGGCTTGAACCCTGGTGCTCGCTTTCTCTTGACTCCTGATTCATTCACTCCGATGTCTCGTCGTCGCATTCTTTCTTTGTGTGGAAGTGTATTGGCCATGTCCGTTGTCTTGGCCGGGTGTCTCGGTAATCCTCCGGATCGCCGTGGTCATGGGACAGGTTCTTCCGTTACCACGGCTGTGGTTGCTGATCCCAGTCTCGAAACCAGCACCATCAGCCTCGGCTTCATTCCCATTCTCGAATCAGCTCCTCTTGTGATCGGGGTGGAGAAGGGGTTTTTCGCCAAGCACGGCCTTGAGGTGACACTCAGCAAACAGGCGAGTTGGTCGACAGCGCGCGACAACGTGGTGCTCGGCTC